>CAZOYV010000033.1:0-42198 GCA_964584075.1 uncultured Rickettsiales bacterium
GTCCTGGAAGGACGTGACGACCGTGCCCCGAGAGGGGGGAACGGTTTTTCCCAGGAAGGACGGCGGAGGGATCACGTTTCTCTACTCGCTCCAGCGGGCCAGGTACTGCTTCAGCCGCAGCTTGCGCGCTGCGCTCTGCGAGGTCATGTAGCGCACGGTCCCGAAGACCGGCCGCTCGGGGAACCAGGGGCGGTCGTAGAGCCCGAAGACCCACTGCACGCCGCTGACCGAGTTGGGGTCGCGGCCGTCCAGCGCGTGGCGGTCGTTGAGCCGCAGCGCCAGGGCCTGGGCCTGCTGGGGCGTGTCGCTCCACTGCAGGATCTTCTTGCCCCACAGCATCCGCAGGTAGCCCTGGATCGCGCCCTCCTCGCGCAGCTGCCGCTGGGCGGCGTTCCACAGCGGGTCGTGGGTCTCGGCGGCCTCGAGCTGCGACGGGTCGTAGCGGTGCTCCCGCGGATCGGCGGCGTGGGCCTGCAGCGTCTTGCGCGCCCAGGTGGGCAGCTCGTCGTACGCGGCGTGGTCGGGCCGCAGCGCGGCGGTGCGGTACCCCAGCTCGCGCCACGTCACCAGCTGGTCGACGAACGCCTCGGCGCCGGGGCCCATGCCCCACCAGCCCTCGCGGCGGCCGCGGGCGTCGCCGGCCACGGCGTCGGGGCTCCATCCCTCGTGGCGGGTCAGCTCGGCGAACACCTCGTGGGCCGCCAGCTGGCCGAAGTGGAGGTACGGCGACAGGCCGCTGGCGGCGTCCCGATCGGGGTGGTCGTGGTCGTCGGCGTAGCGCTCGAGGGGGCCGTCGAGGAACGCCGCCAGCCGCGCCCGCCCGGCGGCGGCGCCGCCCCGCAGCGCGGTCGGGGCGACCGCGTGGTCGATGGGCAGGGTCCCGAGATCCAGCCGTCCGGGCGCCAGGTCGGCGACGGGCGTCGCGGGCCACCGCCGCGTCACCTCTTCCGGCAGCGCCACCGGGCCCTCGGGCAGCGCCGCGCCGTGGAGCGGATCGGCCCTTGGCAGCACCAGCCCCCCGGGCAGCGTGCGCTGCAGGTGGCGCCGCAGGTCGACGGCGCGGACGAACACCCGCTGCGGATCGCGCATCGGCAGCAGCCCGTTGCCGTCGACCTGCTCGAGGCGCACCGCCAGCCGGGCCGCGGCGGCGGCCACCATCCGCGGCAGGAAGAACGTCGGGTAGTCGTCGGTGACCACCACGCAGGCCCGCGCCGCCAGCGCCGCGAGCAGCCCCGAGCCCTCGCCCGCCGCCCGCTCGAGGTAGGGGTGGTAGCGCACCCCGGGGCGGTCCAGCGCCGCGGCGTTGTCGGCGAACCCGTCGAGCACGAAGCGGTGCAGCCGGTCGGAGGCGTGGGGGTAGCCGCAGCGCAGCGCCTCGAGCACCACCAGCGGCCGCCCCAGCCGCTCGGCCCACTCGACGGCCCGCTGCAGGGCGAAGCTGTACCGCGCCCGGCGGGCCGCGATCATCCAGTACAGGACGTGCGCGCCGTCGGCCACGACGGGCGCGTCGTTGGCGTCCCGCAGCCGCTCCTCGGGGATCATCGCGCCTCCCACCGCGGGGCCTTGACGGGCCCGCGCGCCGGCTTAGTGTACCGGTAGCGGTCCGACCGGATGGGCCGGCGACCGAGGATTCTTGGGGCCCCTGAGGGCCCCTTTTTGCGTTCTGGAGGGCGCACCCGATGACCACCCCGACAGCGCAGCAGCGGCTGGAGCGGGCCCAGGCGCGGCGCTTCCGCGAGAGCCTGCTCGACGACCACTTCGACGCGGCGCTGTGCACCGTCTCGGTGGACTACCTCGTGCGCCCCCTCGACGTGTTCGCGGACGTCGCGCGCGTGCTCCGTCCCGGGGGGCTGTTCCTGGTGGTGTTCTCCAATCGGATGTTCGAGACCAAGGCGGTGCGCATCTGGCGCCAGGCCTCCGAGGAGGAGCGGGTGATCCTGATCGAGGAGTTCTTCCGCGTCACGGAAGGCCTCGGTCCGGCCCGGACGTTCGTCAGCAAGGGCCTGCCGCGGCCCCGCGACGACCGCTACGCGCGGCCGTGGGCCAGACCCTGCAGTGCCCGCACTGCGAGCGGCCCCTGCAGCGTCTCGAGGTGCCCGAGGACGCCGCCGGCGAGTGGGGCGGCGAGGAGGTCTGGATCTGCCTCGACGATCGCTGCCCGTACTTCATCCGCGGGTGGTCGGTGAACTACCACTCCGGGATGCGGGGCTACTCGTACCGGTTCCTCTACGACCCCGCCCGGGACCGGGTCTCGCCGGCGCCCGTGCCCTCTGCGCGGGTGTTCAAGGACCGGGCTGCGCCCAGCCGGGTCGCCGCGGATCGCGCGTCGGCCTGACCTCCCCCCCACCGCGGCAACAGCCGCCCGGTGCGCGCCATGTGGTCGCGGTAGGGCGCGCCGAACCGGGCCAGCAGCATCGCCTCCTCGCGGGGGATCCGCACCGCGAGCAGCAGCGCCAGCCCGCCCAGCCAGGTGGCCCCCAGGAACGCGTTGGCGAGCAGCAGCGCCGCGCCGAGGTGCAGCAGCGTCAGCGCGCTGTACATCGGGTGACGCAGCATGCGGTACGGCCCGCCGGTGACCAGCTCCTGGCGCTCGGTGACGCGCAGCGTGGGCCGGAAGTTGATCCCCAGCGAGCGGTGGGTCCACCACAGCAGCGCCAGCGCGGCGAGCCCCAGCGGCACGCCGACCCAGCGCAGCGCGGCGGGCAGCGGCAGCGCCGCCCAGGTCCACCAGTGCGGCGCGAACAGGTAGGTCATCAGCGTGGCGACCTCGTAGACCACCAGCGCGCGCAGGCCCCACTCGTACGCCGCCGGCTCGCGCACCACGTCGTGGCTGTCGTCGCGGGCCATCTCGCGGTGGTAGACCAGCCGGATCAGGGTGTAGGCGCTGTACAGCCCGATCAGCGAGGCGCGGAACGGCCAGTCCTCGTCCACGTGCAACCCTCCGGCCCGGTGTGCTTGACCCGGGATCGGCCTCGACCCTACGTTGGTGGAGAGGTCCCTACAACCGTAAGGATTGCTCGCCGCGAGACAAGGGGAGCCGCCATGCCGATCAAGCGCCTCAAGTACGTCAGCCGCTTCGCCGAGCCGATGACCGCCGACCAGATCCAGGCCCTGGCGAGCGACGCCGCGCGGGCCAACGAGGCCCAGGACATCACCGGTGTGCTGATGACCTCCGGGGGCCTGTTCTTCCAGGTCATCGAGGGACCGCCGGAGGTGGTCGACCCGCTGTACGTGAAGATCCTCTCCGACCCGCGCCACACCGACGTCGTGCTGCTCGGCGTCGAGCTGGTCGAGGAGCGCCTGTTCGGCAGCTGGGGGATGAAGGCGATGAACCTGGACACCGCCGCGTGGCGCCGGGCCGAGCCGCTGCGCGACCTGCTGGTGGCGCTGCTGGCCCAGCGGGACGCGATGGAGACGATGTCGGCGTACCTCCAGCGGGCGGTGTGGGAAGAGGTGCAGGAGCGCTGAGCCTCCCGCGACGTTGCTGGGGAGGAACCAGACCGACGCCGACCGGCCCTCGGGAGGGGGCACGGGAGTGAAGGACCGGCCGGCGCCGGCGGTACCCGGGGACGACCGCGCTGGGTCGCCCCCGGGGGGGGTGCGGGGCTAGGTGGGATCGATGCGCACCGTGGCTCCGTCCTCGAGCTGAGCCAGGAGGAACACGTCGCCCATGGTGCCGGTCACGGCGAACACGTTCGCCACCGTCCCCGCCGGGAGGCTGGGGATCGCGAAGGTCACGTCCGGCACGGCGTCGTCGTCGACGTCGAAGCCGAGGTCGTAGGCGCCGGCGGGCAGGTCCAGGTAGCCGCCGACCTGGCCGTAGTCGAAGTCGACGTACAGCGGCAGCGGGTTCATCGGGTCGCTGATCTCCCAGATGTCCACCTGGCCGACCATCGAGGCGGTGTGGATCGCGCGGACGCGGATGTCGCCGGGCTGCAGCATCCCGTAGGCGTCCTGCAGCGCCAGCGCGCCGATGCTGGCGGCGGGGCCGTAGGCCACCGCGGTGTAGTAGGCGTCGCCGGCGAGCGGCAGGTCCTCGATCGCCAGCGCGGCGTCGGCGGGCATCCCGCCGTCGGCGGTCACGTAGAAGGAGTAGCTGCCCTCCTCGAGCTCCAGGTAGCCGGTGCCCTGCTGGAAGTCCAGGTCGTCGACCGCCACGGCCTCCATCCCGGCCCACACGTCGACCACGCCGGCGTCGGGCGACAGGTGGAGCACGCGGATCATCGCGGGGTCCAGCTCGATCGGGGTGGCGTCGAAGGTGGCGGTGGAGCCGTCCTCGAGCTGGGCCAGCAGGTACACGCCCCGGTCGGTGTCGGACAGCGCGAAGACGTTGGCCACCGTGCCGGCGCTCAGCGCGGGCAGGTCGAAGATCAGGTCGGGCACCGCGTCGTCGTCGGCGTCGAAGCCCAGGGTGTAGGCGGCGGCCGGCAGGTCGACGTAGGAACCCGCGGCGCCGAACGGCACGTCCTCGTACAGCATCGAGGCGCCAGCGTCGGTGATCGCCCAGATGTCCACCTCGCCGACGGCCGCGGCGGTGTGGATCGGGCGGACCCGGATGAAGCCGTCGTCGAGGCCGGCGTAGTCGTCCTCGAGGACCATCGCCTTGATCTCGGTCAGCGCGTCGTAGGCGATCACGGAGTAGGTGTTGTCGCGGACCAGGCTGACGCCGTCGGCCTCGAGGACCGCCGCGTCGATGCCGGCGCCCGCGGGGGCGATGGCGAGGTCGTAGTTGGCCTCGTCGACCTCGAGGTAGCCCGTGCCCTCGCCGTACGCCAGGTCGGACGCGATCTCGGCGCCGTCGGCGAACACGTCCACCGCGGGGGCGTCGGGCGACAGGTGCAGGACCCGCACCTCGGTGGTGTAGGTCGCGGGGGTGTCGTCGTCGTCGGGGGTGGACTCGGTGCAGCCGAGGGCGCCGGCGACGGTCAGCGGCAGGAGCGCCGCGAGGCTCGGGACTCGTTCGATGAAGCGGCTCATGGGGTTGCCTCCTGTGCGCGACCTTCGCCGCGCGGCTCGTGTTGGGTATGAGCCACACTAGGAACGTGTCTTGATGTTGGCAAGGTTTTTTTTAGACACAAAATGGAGACGCAGCGAAGACAGGGGTCCCGGTGGGGCGAGGGCTGGACGGGGAGCGGAGGCAGGCTGCTAGCGATCCTCGGGCTCGCGGGTGATCTCGCCGTCGCGGCTGACGTGGAACACCCAGGTCTTCCAGTCACAGGCCAGCGAGGCCTCGATCGTGTCCCCGTCGATGCGCACGAAGGTCAGCGTGACCAGGTACTCGTCGGGCGTCGTGAGGGTGTAGACCCCCGCCTGGGGCACCGGGTCCTGGCCGCGCATCTCGACGCCCTCGATGTCCAGCGTCCAGGTGCCGCTGTCGCTGACCCACTCCCGCTCGCCGTCGACCACGATCCCGGCCTCGAGCCCGGCGTCGGGGTCGAGCAGGGCCTGCAGCCGGTCGCCGCTGGCCTCGACGCTGTGCTCGTCGTCGCTCCAGGTCACGGCGTGGACCACGTGGCGCGTGTGGTCGTCGTCGGACCAGGTGACCTGCGCCTGTCCGTCCAGCGTGACCTCGCCGTTGGTCAACGCGGTCCACTCGTGGTCGACCACGACCTGATCCGCCTGGTTGGACTGGACGGTGACGGCCCACAGGCCCGCGTAGGTGTGGTCGTTGTACGCGCACGCGTCGTCGAGGGTGCCGAAGTCGACGGTCACGGTGCTGCCGTCGACGGTCACCTCCGAGCAGTCGATCTGGGACTGCAGCCAGGCGGCGAGCTCCTCGGCGGCGTCCTCCACGGCCTGGCCGATCGTGAAGTCGGTGGAGACCTCGATGATCTCCTGGGTCATCGCCTCGCCCTTGGCCGACGTGGCCGACTCGGACAGCGCCTCCAGCGCCTCGCCGTACGTCATCCGGTCGCGGCAGGCGCTGAGCAGCGTCACCGGCAGCAGCAGGGCCAGGATCGGGACGAGGGTCGTGGTCGTGCGGTGCATGGTGGACCTCCTTTGCTTGCCGTGGCATGGAGTTCGCAAGTAGCATGCCAGAAGCGTGCAACGATGAACACTGTGTTATTCCGAGCAGTTAGCCCGACGAGGCGTAAAGGCGCGGCCCGTGCCTGGCCTGTGGACAGGCCAGGTCCGGCGCGACCCCGGCCGGAGGACCGGCCGGGTGGCCGCCGTGGAGGCCACCCGGCGCGCACGAGAGGGCGCACGCGATGACCGATCCCGCCGCCCCCAGGACCGCCCGCGACCTGATCGTCGAGCGGACCCAGCTGGACATCCGCCACTGCGCGCTGGAGGTGATCCAGGGGCCCGACGCCGGCGCCGTGGTCGACCCGCTCCCGGAGTACACCGTGATCGGCCGCACCGGGTGGTGCGAGCTGGAGCTGACCGACCCGCGGGTCAGCGCCCGCCACTGCGAGATCCGCGTCGACGCCGACGCCGTGCGGCTGCGCGATCTGGGCAGCACCAACGGCACGCTGTGCGGCGGCTGGCGGATCGTCGAGGTCTTCCTCGAGCCCGACAGCGTGTTCGTCGTCGGCGACACCCACCTGCGGCTGCGGCAGCGCGAGGGGCGCCGCACCCTGACCCGCTTCGCCTACGACGCCACCGGCCGGCTGGTCGGCTCCGGCTCGGCGATGCAGCGGGTGTTCGAGATGGCCTCGCGCGTGGCCGACCGCTCGATCCCGGTGGTGCTGCTCGGCGAGACCGGGACGGGCAAGACCGCCGTGGCCCGCGTGCTGCACGAGCAGTCCCGCCGGGCCGCGGCCCCGCTGGTCTCGGTCAACTGCGCGGCGCTGCCCGCCGAGCTGGTCGAGAGCACGCTGTTCGGCCACGTCAAGGGGGCGTTCACCGGCGCCCACGCCGATCGCGCCGGGATCTTCGAGCAGGCCGCCGGCGGCACGGTGCTGCTCGACGAGATCGGGGACATGCCCCTGGCGCTGCAGCCCAAGCTGCTGCAGGTGCTCGAGCGCCGGGCCGTCCGACCGGTCGGCGGCGCCCGCGAGATCCCGGTGGACTTCCGGCTGCTGACCGCGACCAACCGGCCGCTGGCCCGTGAGGTGGCCGAGGGCCGCTTCCGCCAGGACCTGTACTACCGCGTCGCCGGCATCGAGCTGGTGCTGCCGCCGCTGCGCGAGCGCGTCGAGGACATCCCCCACCTGGCGCGGCTGTTCCTGGCCCAGCTGGGCGAGGAGCGCGCCGCCGAGCAGGGGGGCGACCACCCCCCCGGCGACCTGACCGACGAGGCCCTGGCCAAGCTCCACGCCCACCCGTGGCCGGGCAACGTCCGCGAGCTGCAGAACGTCATCGCCCGCGCCACCGTGCTGGCCCGCGGCCCGCGGCTGGGGGCCGAGGACGTGCTGCTCGGCAGCTGGGAGGCGGGGGACGCCCCCGCGCCGCCGGCCGGCGGCGAGCCCGAGCCGGCGGCCCCGCCGGCCGCCGCGCTGCCCGATCTCGACCAGCCGTTCAAGGACTTCAAGGACCGGCTGATCGAGGGCGCCGAGGAGATCTACCTGCGGCGCCTGCTCGAGCGCGCCGGCGGGAACGTCTCGCGGGCGGCGCGGATGGCGGACATCTCGCGGAGCTACCTGCGCGTGCTGATCGAGAAGTATGGCCTCTGAGCTGCCTCCACCGCCCCGCTGGACCCGCGACCCGGAGCTGTGGCTCGTGCTCGCCGTCGCCGCGGCGCAGCTGGTGCCGGTGTGGGCCACCGGGATGCTGGCGACCCAGGACGGCCCGAGCCACCTGGAGAACGCCTGGTGGCTGCGCCAGCTGTGGGGCGGGGACCCGCTGGCGGCCGAGTGGTACGCGGTGCGCGCCGAGCCGCTGCCCAACTGGTTCTCCCACGCGACGATGGCCCTGGGCCTGATCGCGCTGCCCCCCGCGCTGGTCGAGCGGCTGTGGCTCAGCGGGTACGTCGTGCTGTTCGGCGGCGCGGCGGTGGTGCTCGCGCGGGGCCTCGAGCGCGGTCGCCCCGGGCTGGCCCTGCTGTGGCTCCCGTTCGTGCACAACCTGATGCTGGGGACCGGCTTCTACAACTTCGCGGCGGGGATGGCGCTGTCGCTGGCGATCCTGGCGTGGTGGTGGCCCCGGCGGGACCGTCCGCCGGACTGGCGCGCGGCGGCGGCGCTGTCCGCGGCGCTGCTGCTGCTGTACAGCTGCCACCTGCTGGTGCTGGCGGTGGCGATGCTGACCCTGGCGGTCCTCGCCGCGGCGAGCGCCCCGCGGGACCGCCGGCGGTGGGTCTGGACGCTGGGGGCGATGGCGCCGGCGGCGGCCCTGGCGGCGTGGTACCTCGCGGCCCACGGGGGCGAGGGGAGCTTCCGCCACCCGCTCGCGGTGCGCGCCGGGTGGCTGCTCGGGATGCAGTCGCTGCAGTCCTACGCGCCGGTCCGCGAGCTGCCGGTGGGACCGCTGGTCGGCGCGCTGATCCTCGGCCTGGCGGTCGCCACGCTGGTGGCCCGCAGCTCGCGCCGCGGAGGGAGGCTGGAGCTGCGGCTCGAGCCGCGGGACGGCTTCGCGGGGGCGGCCGCGGCGGTCCTCGTGCTGTGGGCCGCGGTGCCGGACGCGGTCGCGGGTGGGACCGGCATCAGCCACCGCCTCGCCCTGCTCGTCCCGCTGCTGCTGGTCGCCTGGCTGCGGCTCCCGCGACGGCCGTGGCCCCGCCGGGCGGTGCTCGCCGTCGCGGCGGCGCTGGCGCTGGCCCAGGCGGGCCTCGTCACGGCGTTCCACGCCCGGCACCAGCCCGGCCTCCGCGAGCTGACCTCGGGCACCGCGCTGGTCCAGCCCGGCGAGACGGTGCTGCCGGTGATCCTGTGCCCCTACGGCGGCGAGAGCGTCCTGATCCAGCCCTACCTGCACGCCGCCAGCCACTACGCGCTGCGCAGCGGCGCGGTGGTGGTGGCCAACTACGAGGCGCACGCGACGTACTTCCCGCTCCGGTACCGCGATCCCGCTCGGGACGCCTACCGCCTGTGGGGGGCCGACCTGGAGATCGGGAGCGGGAACCTGACGCCGTGGGACTACCCCGTCGAGCTGGACTGGGTCCTGATCTGGTGCCCGCGCGAGCCGATCCCGATCACGCCGTGGCTGGACTCGCAGTACGAGCGGGTCCACGCCCAGGGCAGACTGGAGCTGTACCGCCGCCGCCGCTGACGGCCCGTCGCGGAGAGCGATAGGCTGCTAGGCGGTCTGCCGGTCCGCGCGCGCAACCGCCTCGGGGAGCGCCAGGTTGGTCACCTCGTCGGTGACCTCGACGTCGTGGTCCGGGTAGCGGTAGATCGGCGCGAGGTGCTCGGTCTCCCCCAGCGAGTAGCCCCAGATCGACGTGTACTCCGCGGGGTCCTCCCCCAGCGCCTCGAGCTCGGCGAGCAGCTCGGAGACGGTGCGGGACTCGATCACCGTGACCTTCCCCAGGTGCTCGATGATCGGGCTGTGGCGCCGGGTGCGGTCGTGGTCGAACTCGAGGATGCGCCGCCCGTAGCGGGTGATGCCCACCACGCGGAAGGTGTTGCTCTTGCCCACACCTGGCATGTTGAGCACGTTGCGGTCGGTGGCCAGGAACGGCAGGTCGGCGACCTCGCGCAGCGAGTCGATCTCCTCGACGATGCAGCGGGCATCGTCCGAGAAGTGGTTGATCCGCTCGTCGTAGGCGGGTGGGATCCGTCCGAAGACCTTCTCCTCGGCCTGCTCCTGCATCGATCGGGCGTTGCTGGCGAACGCCGCGCGGTTCTCCATGAAGCCCTTCACCGAGAACGTGTAGTACGGCAGCACGCCGATGTCGTTGAGCACCTGGCGCAGGCGGGCGGTGTGGCCCCGGCGCGCGGCGGCCGTGGTCAACACGAGCTGGTTGGTCACGATCCAGCCGGCCGCGTGGAGCTTGCGGACCGCGGCCCGCACGGCCGGCGTGACCTCGGCGGCGGTCTCGAAGTGGGTCTGGATCACGAACTGCTGCAGCCCGACCTCGCGCGCCCGGCGGCGGAAGCGGGACAGGACGTGCTGGAGGTGGTCGGTGATCCGCATCGGCAGGTACACCGGCAGCCGCGTGCCCAGTCGCACCCGCTGGATCTCGGCGTACTTGCCGCCGTCCGGCCGGTCGCGGTTCGCAGCGCGCTTGCGCCGGGCCATCTCCAGCACGCCGTCCAGCATCCGCGCCAGCGTGCGGTCCGAGCTCATCAGCGCGTCGCCGCCGGTGATCAGCACGTCCCGCAGCTGGGAGTCCGTCTCCCAGTACGAGAGCAGCTCCTCGAAGCGCGACCACCAGTCCTTGCGGGTGCGCAGCCGGTCCAGGTTGAAGTTGAGGTTGCCGCGCTGGAACTCGTACATCCGCTGGCACGGCGCGCACAGTCCCCCGCAGGCGCGCCCCATCGACTCGGGGATCAGGATCGCGACCTCGGGGTAGCGCCGGTGCACGGCGGACGCCGACGGCAGCAGCCAGCCCGCGGCGTTGGGCACCCCCGGCTCGACCTCGTCCTCCTTCTCCCAGGCGTGGATCCGGCCGAACTCCTCGACCAGCTCGCGGGAGTACAGCACGTACTGCCGGATCGCCGCGTCGGCGCCGGCGGCGAACGCGGGGGTACGGACGTTCAGCAGCGAGAGGTAGTAGGGGTTGACGAAGAACGGGATCCCGGCGGCCTCGGCGGCGTGCAGCGTCGCCATCGTCTCCGGGGCCAGCGTGTTCCCCAGCATCTCGTCGAGGAGATCGGGGCTGCGCACCGCGAAGCGCAGGTGGAAGCGGTGGTCGTTCCACCACAGCGCGGCGCGCTCGCGCTTCTCGGCGCGGGACATCCCCGGCTCGAAGCAGTAGCGCCGGTGGTACACCTCGCCGCGGTCGATCGCGTCGATGACGCGACCGAGGATCCGGCGCCGGTTCTCCTCGCGGAGCCACACCATGCGGGCGTCGAGCCCCGAAGGCCAGCGCTCCATCCAGCGCTCCACCTGCTCGCGGTCGGGGCGCTGGCGGCGCTCCCGCCCGGTGAACTGGCGGAACAGGTGCAGCAGGTCCTCGAAGAACCCGTCCTGCGCCCCTCCGGTGCCGCGGGTGGCGGCGAGCCACAGCACGCGGAACGGCTCGCTGACCGACAGCTCGCCGCGCAGGTTGGGGTCGGGCAGCTCCAGCCCGGCGTGGTCCAGGTAGTCCATCAGCCGGATGGTCGCGTAGTCCCGCCACGACAGGCGTTCGAAGGCCGCGCGGTCCCGGCTCGCGCCGCGGTGGAACGCCCTGGCCTGGGGACGCTGCTCCAGCTCGGCCTCGACCCACTGCCGCACGCCGGCGCGCACCTCGCGCAGCTCCTGGGCGCCAAAGAGGATCCGCGACAGGCGCGGGTTCTCCGCCAGCAGCTGCCGCAGCAGCCGGTGCGAGCGGTATCCGATGGCGACGGCATCCAGCGGGCGGTCCGCGGACAAGGTCCCTCCCAGGCGATCCCAGCGGTGTTCCGGTGACGGCAGTATAGCCTGCCGTCCGGGCGGGTCCACCCCTGCCTCGCGGGGGCATCAGCCGGGCCCGGGGGCGGGCGCCGGAGCGGGCTCGACGTCGCTGCGGACGAGGGCGCCGGCGGTGCGCAGGACCTGCCCCTCGAGGTGGGCCACGGCGAGCATCAGGACCAGGAACGCCACCGTGGCGAGGGCCATCGAGAGCAGCTGCCCCACCGCCGGCACCGCCGACAGCGCGCTCATCACCGGCGACAGCACCGCCGACAGTGCCGTGCGGCCCGCGAACAGTGCCACCCACAGCGCCGCGTAGGTGGCGAAGCGCTCGCGCACCGAGGCCAGCATCTCGCCCACCGCGAAGCACGAGCCGAAGGTCCCGCACGCGGCGTACTGCAGCGTCACGGTGGGGCCGACCACCGCCATCACCGCGGAGTAGGCGGAGACGAACACCAGCACCACGACCGCCACCAGCCCCACCGCGGCGACGGCGATCAGCGGCTCGCCCCCGGCCTTGGCGGCGAACACCGCGGCGACGGTGAACAGCCCGCCGGCGCCCAGGGCCAGCACCGCCGGGGCGGCGTAGATCCACAGCGCCCCGACCAGGGGCAGGCCCTGCCACCACAGCCCGGCGACGTCCCGCCACTCGGGGAGCGGGCGCTCGTGTCCGTCGCGCACGTTGCGGATCAGCGCCACCCGGTAGCCGACCACGGCGATGTTGAGGATCGGCACCAGCGACAGCACCGCGGCGAGGCCGATCTTCTCGACGCGGTCCTCGTCGTCGAGGGGCGCCTGCAGCGCGGCCAGCGGGTCGAGGCCGGCGATGGTCCAGGCGGGTCTGCTCATCGTCCTGTGCGGTCCACCGTGACGGATCCGGGCTCCCGGGGACCGAACCCTCGGGCGGGCGACCTCATTCCGGGAGCCGTGGCCCGCTGCGCGCTCGGGAGCGCCCCAGGGTGGGATCGCCCCAGCTGCGCACCACGCGGGCGCCGAGCACCAGCGCCTCGATCTCGTCGCGGTCGAACATCAGCGGCGGCAGGTCGAAGTCGCGGGGTAGCGCATAGCCGACCCCGGCCTCGCCCTGGACGGGGACGCCGGAGCGGACGAGGTCCCGGATGTCGCGGTAGATCGTGCGCTCCGAGACCTCGAGCCGCTCGGCGAGGGTCGCGGCGGTGACCACCCTGCGGCGGCGCAGGATCTGCACCAGCTGGAAGAGGCGGTCCGCCCGTCGCAACGGCTCGCTCCTGGACGTACTCCGCGAACGCGGGGTCGACGTCGATCGGAGTGTACACGTACAGCGAGATGCCCAGCGGATCCAGCGCGATGCAGGAGCGGTCGCCCCACGGGTTGTCCCGGGGCGCCTGGACCACCGGCACGCCCCCGGCGCTCAGCCGCGCGTGCGCGGCGTCGACGTCCTCGACCTGCAGGCACAGCGTCACCCCGCGGCCGTCGGTCATCGGCTGCTCGCTGCAGTCCCCCGGCACCATGAAGTTGAGCTCGGGCTGGCCCTCGCCCCCGGCGCGCAGGCCGAGGAACTCCTCCGAGTCCCAGGTGACCTCCCAGCCCAGCTTGGTGGTGTAGAACTCCTCGAGGCTGGCCAGGTCCTTGGTGGTCATCAGCGGAACGATCTTGTCAGGGTGCATGGTCCGTCTCCCTCGTGGTGGTGGCGCCCCGGGAGCCCGTCTCCCGTGCGGCGCTGGAGCCAGGGTGCGCCCCCCCTCCTGACAGCGTGGTGTCAGGAGGGATCGGAGCGGCCCCCCTTGAGGCCCGCGCACCGCCCGTGGATACTCGCCCTCTGGCTCCGGGAGGACTCCCCATGCACGTGCTCGTCACCGGCGGCGCCGGCTTCATCGGGTCCCACGTGGTCGACCGGCTGATCGCCCGCGGCGATCGCGTCACCGTGCTCGACAGCCTCGTCACCGGCGACGCGCGGCGGCTGCCCGAGGGGGTACCGCTGTGGGAGCGGGACATCCGCGACGCCGGGCTCGACGACCTGCTGCGCGAGGGCGGCATCGAGGCGATCGTGCACCTCGCCGCGCAGATCGACGTGCGCATCTCCGTCGACGACCCCGGCGAGGACGCCGACGTCAACGTGCGGGGGACCATCGAGGTGGCCCGCGCCGCCGTCGAGGCCGGGGTCGGGACGATCGTGTTCGCCTCCAGCGGCGGGGCGATCTACGGGGAGCAGCAGCGCTTCCCGGCGGACGAGGAGCACCCCACCGCGCCGTGCTCGCCCTACGGCTGCGCCAAGCTCGCCGCCGAGAAGTACCTGGGCTACTTCGCGATGGAGTACGGCCTCGCCGTGCGGTGCATGCGCTACGCCAACGTCTACGGACCGCGCCAGGACGGGCGCGGGGAGGCCGGGGTGGTGGGCATCTTCTGCCGCACGATCCTCGACGGCGGCACGCCGCGGATCTTCGGCGACGGGGGACAGACCCGCGACTACGTCTACGTCGGGGACGTCGCCCGCGCCACCGTGGGCGCGCTCGGGTCCGTGGCGCGGCGCGAGTACAACGTCGGCACCGGGATCGAGACCGACGTCAACACCCTCCACGCGCTGATCGCCGCCGAGCTGGGCTCCGACCGGCCGGCGATCCGCGAGCCGGGCAAGCCCGGGGAGCAGCGCCGCAGCGTGATCGACGCCGGCGCCCTGCGCCGCGACCTGGCGCTGCCGCCGTTCACGCCCTTCGAGGAGGGGATCCGCCGCACGGTCGCGTGGTTCCGCGCGGGCGGCGTGCGCTGAATCCTACGGTTCGTCGGGCTCCGCGGGTATGATGTTGGGCGTACCGATCCGACCGCCCCCAGCATGGAGCCCGCGATGCGACGACTCGCCTGGCTGATGGTCCCCGCCCTGATCGTGCTCGGTTGCCCCGATCCCCAGGACGACGAGCCCACACCCGAGAACTGGGAGACCCTCGAGCTGACCCTCGCCGAGGACAGCACCATCGCCGGCGTCGCGGTGGGCTACACCGCCGAGCTCGTCGCCGAGAGCGGCGCGCGCAAGGCCGCCGAGGTCACGCTCGCCAGCGACCTCGAGGCGACGCTGGGCTTCACCGCCGAGGACCTCACCGCCACGGTCGCCGGGCAGCACACCGTCACCGCCACCGGCACGGGCGACGGCGAGGGGCTGACCGCCGACGCGCCGCTTCAGGTGCTGGCCGCCGATCTCGCCGAGATCGACCTGGTGCTGGAGACCCACACCGCCCCGGCCGGGGAGTGGGTCGGCTTCGAGGTGATCGGCTACGACACGCTGGGCAACGAGGTCGACCCCGGCTACGTCGAGATCACCGCCGATCCCGAGATCACCCTGGACATGGACGACGTCCGCGGTACCGTCGTGGGCACCTTCGCGATCACCGCCACCGTCGGCCTGATGAGCGGAATGATCAGCGACGAGGAGCTGCTCGAGGTCGTGCCCGGCGAGGTGGACGACGTGGAGCTGACGCTGACCCCGCCGACCATCGCCGCGGGCGGGACCTCCACCTGGTCCGCGGTGTTCTTCGACGCCTGGGGCAACGAGGTCCCCAGCGCCACGGCGCAGGCCAGCTGCAGCAGCCCGGACGTGACGATCACCGGCCAGGACGTCACCTCCACCGTCGCCGACAGCTACACGATCCGCGTCGACGTGCTCGAGGGCAGCGAGCCGTGGGACGGCGCGATCCTGGAGGTCACCGCCGCCGAGCCGGCCAGCATCGACCTGGTGGTCACCACCTACCCGCCGGAGGTCGCCGATCCGGTGCTGTGCACCGCGCTGATCCTCGACCAGTACGGCAACGAGTGCCCCGACAGCTGGACGCTGTCGGCCACCGCCGAGCCGGGCTCCGACATCAACACCGTGGTCGTCGCGCAGCCGTACCTGGAGTTCACCGCCGACGGCTGGTTCAGCGCCGTCGCCACCGTCGACACCAACGGCCTCGAGGACGTCGAGGGGCCGTTCCTCGTCGACTCGTTCGGCCCCGACATCACGATCACCAACCCCGAGCGCGGGGCGTGGCGCAACAGCCTCTCGGACACCGCCACCGGGACGATCACCGACCTCTGGAGCGGGGTCGCCAGCGCCACGATCAACGGCGATCCGCTGACCCTGGCCAACGACGGCTCGTACAGCCACCCGCTGACCTACGACTTCGGCATCACGATGCTCGAGACGCTGGCGCTGGACGGCGACGGCAACGAGAGCAACGACCGCCGCGCGGTGCTCGCCGACAGCTTCGTCCCCGACGGCGGCGGCGTCCCCGACGGCCTCGTGGCGCGGCTCAACGAGGACGCGATCGACTCGCTGGAGGGGATGGGCGAGGACCTGATCGGCCAGCAGGACCTGGGCTCGCTGCTGACCAACCCGGTGTTCCACGACGAGTCCGAGAGCTGCATCTTCAACTGGTGCTTCACCTGGTACGCGCTGACGCTCGATGTCTACAACCCGTCGTTCAGCTCCGTCGACCTGGACCTCGATCCCCAGGCCGACGGGAGCATCCGCACCCTGGCGACGGCCTACGACCTGTGGATCGACTACACCGCCTCGGGCGTGGTCGCCGAGATCGGGATGGGGCCCTACAACGGGTTCGTGGCCGCCGACTCGATCACCATCGCGATGGACCTGTGGCCGGCGGTCAACAACGGCACGATCTCGATCGGCATCTCCAACGTCAGCGTCAGCAGCGCCGGCTTCGTCTTCGACATGGACAGCTGGATCTACGACGCCGCCAACTTCTTCGGCATCGACGTCGACGGGATGATCCAGGACCTGCTCGAGGACATGATCACCGACGTGGTCCAGGGCGAGGTCCCGGCGATGCTCGAGGACGTGCTGCAGGGCCTGGAGCTGGCGTTCCCCGTCGAGCTGTTCGGCAACACCTACACGATCGTCGCCGAGCCCTACTGGATCGGGGTCGACGACGACGGCCTGACGCTGTCGCTGCAGTCGTACATCTCGCCGGACCAGTGGCTGGCGCCGGTGACCGGGCTGGGCAGCCTCTACGCCGGCTACACCAGGCCTGGGTACGGCCCCACGCCGGGGATGGTGCTGTCGATCTCCGACGACTTCCTCAACCAGGCGCTGTTCGCGTTCTGGGGCGGTGGGCTGCTGGAGCAGGACCTGCTGTTCGCCGACCTGGGGATCGACCCCACCGAGTTCCCGTTCCTGCCGCCCAACATGCCCAACCCGCAGATCGTGACGTCGGCGCTGCTGCCGCCGGTCGTGCTGCCCGGGACCGACAGCCACCTCTCCGACCTGCAGATCGGCGACCTGATGCTCGCGATCTACGGCGACGACCCGTCCGATCCGAGCAACCTGGTGCTGCAGCTGTACATGGGGCTCGACGCCGGCCTGGACATCACCGTGACGCCGAGCCAGACCCTGGCGGCCAACATCTACGACGTCGACGCCTGGTTCGACGTGGTCTACCCCGAGGTGCCCAGCCAGATGGAGTCCTCGCTGGAGATGTTCCTCGACCAGATCATCCCCGGCCTGACCCCGCTGCTGACCGACGCCATCGGCGAGATCGAGATCCCCGCGATCGCCGGCTACACGCTGGACAACATCAGCATCGCGGTGGCGGGGGCCGAGGACGGCTACATCAACGCCGCGGGCGACCTGGTCGGGCCGTAGTCGCTTCCCCCTCCCTGCGCCGGTTCGTCGATCCGTCACCCGATCTTTGCAAAATCTTGAACACCACCCGATCCGAGCGTACGTTCCCGGTCGAAGGAGTGACCGATGCGCTTCGCCCCGATCCTGGCCCTGATCGTGCTCGCCTGTCCCCTGGTACCGTCCCACGCGGCGAACATCCTGTTCGTGTCCGACTGCGGCGCGGAGACCAACATCTCCACCGTGCTGCAGGCCGACGGCCACACCGTCACCGAGGTGCTGGACGACTTCGCCACCGGCAACGCGGCCCTGGCGGGCGCCCTGGCCCAGTACGACGCGGTCTACTGGGTGGCCAACGGCGCCGGCTACGGCGACCTGCACGGCGACCCGGCGGTGTTCACCAACCTGGAGACCTACGTGCAGTCCGGCGGGATGGTGTTCGTCACCGGCTACGACTCGGTGGCCTCGCCGTCGGACCCCAACCTGATCGCGTTCTGCGGGGGCACCAGCTCGTCGGACGTGGTGGGCGCGCCGACGTCGATGACCAACGACGCCAACGTGCTGACCATCGGGCTGATCGACATCCGCAGCGTGATCCCCACCGGCGGCTACGGCGACACCGACGGGCTCAACGGGCTCGGGCCCGGCACCGTCGAGATCTGCGGCACCTCGGGCGGCTCCTCCACCTGGACGCTGCGTACCCTCGGCACCGGCTTCGTCGCCTACGTCAGCAACGGCCAGAGCAGCTGCGGCCCCGGCGGCCACACCTCGTGGGAGGACACCACGCCGGGCGGCGCGGGGGCCTACAACGCGGCGCTGCGCAACTTCGCCTCCAACACCTGCGAGGGCCACGACTGGGACAACGACGGCTGGACCGACTGCGACGACGACTGCGACGACAACGACCCCGACATCCACCCCGGGGCCGCCGAGATCTGCGACGACGGGATCGACCAGAACTGCGACGGCGTGACCGACGAGCCGAGCGACCTCGACGGCGACGGGTTCAGCAACTGCACCGGCGACTGCGACGACACCGAGGCCACCGCCTATCCCGGCAACACCGAGACCTGCGATTTCATCGACAACGACTGCGACGGCTGGGTCGACAACGGCTTCGACCAGGACGGCGACGGCTGGACGACCTGCCTCGGCGACTGCGACGACGCCAACCCCACCGCGTACCCCGGCGCCCCCGAGACGTGCAACAACGTCGACGACGACTGCGACGGCACCGTCGACGAGGAGAGCGACGACGACGGGGACGGCTGGACGGTGTGCGGCGGCGACTGCAACGACAACGACCCCGACACCTACCCCGGCGCGCCGGAGCTGTGCGACCTGGTCGACAACGACTGCGACGGCTCGGTGCCCACCGACGAGTCCTACGACGCCGACGGCGACGGGTACGTCACCTGCGAGGACTGCAACGACGTCGACGCCGCGATCAACCCCGGCGCGCAGGAGATCTGCGACGGGATCGACAACAACTGCGACGGCGACGTCGACGAGGGCCTCGACGGCGACGGCGACGACATCTCGCTGTGCGAGGGGGACTGCGACGACACCGACCCCGACGTCTACCCCGGGGCTCCGGAGCTGTGCGATCTGAAGGACAACGACTGCGACAAGGCGCTGGCGCCCTACGAGTACGACAACGACGGCGACGGCTACATCGAGTGCGAGGAGTGCGACGACACCGACGCCAGCATCTACCCCGGCGCGCCGGACGACTGCCACGACGGGATCGACAGCGACTGCCAGGACGACCTGTACCTCGAGACCGACGACGACGGCGACGGGGTCAGCGAGTGCGACGGCGACTGCGACGACGGGGACGCGACGATCTACCCGGGCGCGCCGGAGCTGTGCAACGACGGCGTCGACGACGACTGCAACCCGGCCACCGACGAGGTCGCGGACACCGACGGGGACGGGTTCAACATCTGCCAGGGGGACTGCGACGACTACAGCGCGGCGTCCAACCCCGCCGCCGAGGAGATCTGCGACACCGTCGACAACGACTGCAACGGGCTGGTCGACGACGGCATCGACTACGACCTCGACGGCTACTCCGGCTGCGGCGACGACGAGGCCGACTGCGACGACTTCAACCCCAACGTCCACCCCGGCGCCCCCGAGGTGCCCTACGACGGCGTCGACCAGGACTGCGACGGGTTCGACCTGACCGACGTGGACGGCGACGGGTACGACGGCGGCTACGCCGGCGACGACTGCGACGACCAGGACCCCGCGATCAACCCCGGCGCCGAGGAGATCTGCGACAACGGGATCGACGACGACTGCGACGGCGTCGGCGACGCGTTCGACGACGACTGCGGCGGGGGGGGCGACGACGACGGCGGCGGGTCCAGCGGCTGCAGCTGCCACGAGGCCGCGCCGGCCGGCGCCACCGCCCCGCTCTCCGCGGTTGCGGTGCTCGGGGCCGCGGCGGTGCTGGTCGTGCGCCGGCGGCGATAGAGCCCGGAACAGACCCTCGACAGCTTGCGATCTGAAGCTCCCGGGCGGAGACGTGTGGGAACCGGACCCAAGGCCGACCGGGAGCGGGGGGAGCCCGTCGCGGGTCGAGGGTGCCATGGCTGCCGGGAGCGCCTCAAGGCCAAGCTCGTCGGGCTTCGCCCTCCTCGTGGTCGCTCCGCGACCAGCCTTGACCCACTCCCGGCAGCCATGGCGTTCGGTAGGTGGGCGACGGAAGGGGGTGGGCTCTTGGAGGAGGTGGTTTATGAAAGAGGAGAGCTGCAGGATCTGGGCTTCAGTTCGGAGTCGCTCGGCCATCAGAGGGATACGAGCGAGGAAGGCTCACAACCCCGGAGGTCAGCATCCACCCCGGCAGTTATGAGCGAATAACGCTCGAAACTAGGGACATTCTCGGGAACCCCGCGGGTTGTGCGCGGATATCGCTCACAACTGCCGGGGTTGATTCCGATGTTGGGAGTTGCGAGCGGGCCACGCAGCCTAAGACAAGAAAGCTGGGCCGAGTTCGAGTGGCGCCTCCATCCAGCCACCGGCTCGTCTGACAACCACCTCGTTCAAGAGCCCACCCCCTTCCGTCGCCCACCATCCACACGTCAGCCCAGGAGAGGTGGGTCAAGGCTGGTCGACGAGCGGAGCGAGCCGGCCACGAGGAGGGCGTAGCCCGACGAGCTTGGCCTTGAGGCACCTCTCCTGGGCTGACATTCTCGACCCGCGACGGGCTTCCCCCCGCTCCCGGGCGGCCTTGGGTCCGGTTCCCACACGTCTCCGCCATCGGACGATTCCGACAGGAGCCTCCATGGTCTGCTCGGTGCCCTACAGCCGGATCAGCTTCAGCCCGGTCGGCTCGTCGACGTCCCGCTCGAGGCGGCCCTCGAGACCCTGCAGCAGCAGCTCCACCGTCACGGCGCAGGTGGCCTCGATCAGGTGGCCGCCGCGGACCTCGCCGGCGGCGTCGCCGAGCACCACGTGGGGGTGGAACACGCGCACGCCGTCGGCGTCGACGCCCAGGTTGCCCTGCAGCGAGAGCAGCTCCCAGTCGCCGTCGAGGCGGGTCGTGACGTAGCGCCGCGCGTCGCGGTCGAACGCGCCGATCTCGATGTCGCGGACGGCGCCGATCCCCTGGACCCAGGCGGCGTCGAGGGCGTGCCGCTCGGCCAGCGTCAGGACCGAGGGGATCACGGGCTCGCCGGGCTCGAGGACCGCGAGGATCGCGCTGCGGGGGTCGCGGTGGGCGTGCTGCATGGGCTCCTCCGGGGGACGATGCTACCCCGCACCGGGGCCCGCGGGGAGCCCGCGCTTGACGCGCGCGGGCCCGCGGGGCTTCCATGGAGGGCATGCGAGATCCCCACGCCCCCGCCGCGGCGCTGCTGGCCGCGGCCCTGCTGCTCGGGCCCGGCTGTGCCGAGCCCACCGAGGCGATCTGGCTGGAGGGCGCCGGCTTCGGCTGGTCGGCCTTCAACCACCGCCTGTCGTTCTGGGAGGTCGGCGTCGACGACGCCGCGGTGCGCACCGCGCTGGTCGGCGGCACGTCCACCACCGAGGAGGAGCCGGTGCTGCCGCCGGGGTGCGATCCCGAGACCTGCTGGGAGCTGCCGTTCTGGGACGAGGCGCGGTTGGGGGCGCGGCTGGTCCAGGTCTCCACCGCGGAGGCGGCCTTCGGCCGTGGGACCGCCGTGCTGGTGGCGACCGCCGCGGGGGACGAGGCGACCGTGACCGTCGAGCTGCCGGCCCGCGGCCGCGGCGAGGCCAGCGCCGTGCTGGCCGGGCTGCGGATCGACACCGATCACCCGCTGCGCGACGGCGAGGCCTGCTACGACCCGCGCTACGGCTGGCACCCGCGGCGCATCGCGGTGGCGCTCGGCGAGGCGAGGCTGGCCGGCGACGGGCGCTCGGTGACGGTCCCGGTCTCCGCCTGGTTCGAGGCCGGCGTGTCGCTGGAGGGCGAGCGGCAGTGCATCGACGAGGTCGTCGACCAGGCGCAGGTCGCGCTGGAGGTCGAGCTCCAGGTCGTGGTCGCCGACGCCGAGGTCGAGGACCTGGCCGTGTCCCACGGCGCGAGCTACCCCTACGGCGACGGCCCGATGAACCCCGACCCGCAGCCGGCCCCGGACCCCGCCGACCGCCCGCTGGGGACCACGCTGGCCGACCCGGTGCTGGGCTGGTCGGCCGTCGACTTCCGGTTCCACGAGGGCGACCCCGACGGCCGCGGCGCCTACCTGCGGACCGTGGCGTTCGACGCCCGGCTGGCCGACGACGTGGCCTCGGGCCACGCCACCAACTACTCCCCGGTCAGCCAGCTGACCGGCTTCGAGTACTCGTTCGCGGGCACCGTCCGGGCCGTGGCGCTGGACGCCGACGTGTCCCGTGGGCTGGTACGGGCGACCCTGCCGGTGTCGCTGCTCGACGACGGCTCGGCGCTGGTCACCGAGATCCCGTACGATCTCGACGGCGCCGGCGAGCCCGACGTGATCGAGATGCCCCACTGACCCCCGCGAGCCCGCCCGGCCCAGCTGGTATCATCGGGCCGGGCACCGCGCTATCCCCCGAAGGAGTCCCCGTGGATCCCCGCTACACCGTGCACCGCATGGAGATCGCGTTCTCGCTGAAGTTGCTCAACGGGTCCCTCGACGTCGCCAAGAGGTTCGGCCTGCGGTTCGGCAAGCTCGACGCCGAGGGGATCCTGCGGGTCGCCCGCAGGAAGACCGGCCTCGACGACTGGGGCGACGAGGGCTTCCGGGTGTTCATGGACCGCCTGCTGATGGAGGCCGACGCCGCCCGCTGCACCCAGCTGGGCGAGATCGCGCTGCGCCAGACCTCGTACGCCGCGGTGTGCAACCGGCTGCGGATCCAGGACTACATCCACAAGCACCCCGAGCTGCTGCAGATCCCCATCGAGCGGCCGGTGTTCATCGTCGGCTTCCCGCGCACCGGCACGACGCTGCTGCAGAACCTGCTGTCCATCGGCGAGGGCCGCCGCGCGCTGTCGTTCTGGGAGCTGGTCGGCCCGGTGCCGGTCCACCCCGATCCCCGGCGGGACCGCGAGATCCGGATCCGCAAGGCCCGCCAGCTGCTGGCGCTGGCCCGCTTCGTGGCGCCCGAGATCCCGATGGTCCACGACGCCCGCGAGGACACCAAGGAGGAGGACTGGTACCTGTTCGAGAACACCTTCGCGGTGATGAACTTCGACCTGGCCAGCGGGCTGGTGCGCTTCGGCGACTGGCTGCTGCAGCAGGACATGGTCCCGCCCTACCGCGAGTTCAAGCGGTACCTGCAGGTGCTGGCCCACTGGAGGCCCACCGGGCAGTTCGTGCTCAAGTGCCCCGAGCACCTGTGGTTCCTCGACGCCCTGCTCGAGGTGTTCCCCGACGCGTGCATCGTGTGGCCCCACCGCGACCCGGTGCGCTGCATCGCCTCGTACAGCTCGATGATCTCGCTGACCCGGCGGGCGTGGTACGGCCGGATCTACGCCGACCACATCGGCGGCCACATCACCGACCGGTTCTTCCAGGGCGTGACCTGGGGCCAGGAGGTCAAGGAGCGGGTCGGCGAGAAGAACTTCTACGACGTGCGGTTCGAGGACCTGATCCGCGATCCGGTGGCGATGGCCCAGTCGATCCAGCAGCACTTCGGCCTGCCCCACGGCGACGCCGACGCCCGGCGGATGCGGGCGTGGATGGACCAGCCGCGGGAGGACGAGCCCGGCAAGCACGTGTACAGCCCCGAGCAGTGGGGGCTCGACGAGGACGAGATCCGGGAACGGTTCGCGGACTACATCGAGCGGTTCTCGCTGGGGACCCGCTGACGTCGCCCGCGGTCGCGGGTCAGTACCCGAGGCAGGCGTAGAGGCAGTAGCACCCGTCCTCGGTGGGGTCCCCCGGGCAGTAGTCCATGCAGTCGAGCATGTACTGGTCCATCGAGGTGTCGCAGTAGTCCTGGCAGCTGATGCCCATCGCCCCCCAGTCGATGCACTCGCCGCTCTCCCACGAGCAGAAGTTGCCGCAGCTCATCCCGCCCCCGGTGTCGTCGTCGCCGGCGTCGTCGTCCGCGGCGTCGTCGTCGTCGCCGCCGTTGTCGCCGAAGTCGTCGGGGTGCACGGGAGGGATGCAGGCCACCCACGCGAGGCAGCCGAGGGTCAGGGTCAGCAGCAGGGCCAAACGCTTGATGTCCATGTCCGATGTCTCCCACGGTTCGGGCAGGCGAACACACGACGGGTGTGGTCCATTCCCGGCGCGCGCCAGCTTCCCCCTCATTGTCGATCCCGACGCAGCCAGCGGTCCACCATTCGCAGCAGCGGCGACGACGATCCGGCCGCGCGGAGCGCCTGCAGGTCGGCCACCTCCGCCAGCGGGGAGGCCACCGCGACGCGCCCGCGCCGCAGGTAGGCCAGGTCGGTGGCCCACTCGTCGAGGGTGTCGAAGATGTGCGTCGCGTACACGATCGTCGTGCCGCGCTGCTCGGTGATCTCGCGCAGGTAGGCCAGCAGATCCTGGCGAGCGATGACGTCGAGATCGGTCGTCACCTCGTCCAGCAGCAGCACCCGCGGCTCGCGCAGCAGGCCGACCAGGAGCTGGACCCGCCGCCGCTGGCCGTCGCTGATCCGCTGCATCGACCAGTCCAGATCGACGCCGAGCAGCTCCACGAGGCGCGCCCGCAGGGCCGGGTCCTGGTCCGGGACGCCGTCCACCACCGCCCGGGCGCGCACGTCGACGGTGAACGGGAACACGCCGCCGAGGAACACCACCTGCCGGGCCAGCGACACGTCGTGGAACGCCGCGCGGCCCAGCACCCGGACCGTCTCGGGGGCCACCATGTGGTGTCCGGCGAGCACGTGCAGCAGGGTGGTCTTGCCCGCGCCGTTGGCGCCGATCAGCAGGCAGCGGCGCCCCGCCGCGACGGACAGGTCGACGCCGGCCAGCGCCTCGGGCAGCGCGGGGGCGTAGCGGAAGTGCAGGTCGCGGACCTCGATGGCGCGCATCGGGGGAAGACTAGTCCAGTTCCTGGGCCCGGCGGAAGGCCTGGAGCGACTTCTCGGTCTCGCCCAGCCCGTCGTAGGCCCGTGCCAGGCCGCGGTACAGCAGGACGTTGTCGCGCTCCTGCAGCAGCGCCAGGCGCAGCACCCGCGCCGCCTCGGCGTACTCGCCGCGCTCGAGGCACAGCTGGCCCCGGACGTACAGGTGGTACGGCGAGGTGCCGCGCACCGCCCCGATCCGCTCGTGGATCGCCGCGGCCTCGTCGGCGAGGCCCTGCTCGCGATACAGCGCGGCCAGGTTGGTCAGCGCCGGCAGGTCGCGCTCGTCGGCCCGCACCGCCGCCTCGAGCGCCGCGCGGGCGCCGTCGAGGTCGCCGCCGCGGCGCAGCGCCAGCGCCAGGTTGTTCCACGCGGCGGCCGAGCCGGGGTCCACGACCAGCGCGGTGCGGTAGCGCAGCAGCGCGCCCTCCAGATCCCCGTCGCGGTAGGCCTCGTAGCCCAGGTTGCCGTGGAACCGGGCCAGCGCCTCGCGGTCGGACAGCACCCGCACGTCCCAGTACGTCGACGGATCGTAGTGGCCGAAGTCCACCAGCCGCAGGGTGTGGTCCTGGTAGAACCCCGCGCAGACGTGGCGCATCGCCACCACGTGGTCCTCGCCCTGGTCGAACTCGTCGATGCGGTCGACGAGCACGTACACCGCCGGCAGCCCGGCGGCCCGCGCCAGCGCGACGAACAGGTTGGTGAACGTGATGCAGTTGCCGGCGGGGTCGCGGTAGGCCTGTACCGCCGTGAGGTTGCGGTAGCTCTCGTACTCCAGCCCCTGGCCGCCGACCTCGCTGACGATCGCGGCGCCGATCGTGATCGCCTTGGCCCGCGCCGAGCGCGCGCCGCCGGCGAGGGCGCGCGCGTAGGCCCGCAGCTCCTCGTCGGCCTCCCACGGGATCACCAGCTCCTCGGCGGTGCCCGGCCCGCGCTGCGCCTGGTAGTCGCGCCGCAGCGCGGCGCTGGACTCGACGTAGGCCCCCGGGCCGGCGCAGGCCACCAGCGCCAGCGGGGCGGCGAGCAGCAGCGCGACGAGGGATCGCACGAGGCCTCCTCTCCGGCTCTCCACTCCCGATCAAAGCAGGAAACGCGCCGATCCCCAAGCGCTTCCGGCGCGCCGCCGGGGAGGGCGATCGGGGGTGTATGGAAATAATACAAAACAGGTGTATATACATTGAACAGTGGATGAATTCTTGAATCGAGCCCCCCCGCCGCAGGCCCCATCCTGGCCGTTCCAGACCTCCAGTTCCAGAAAAACCGCCTGGCACGGTTCTTGCCCCTACTCACGCCGAGATGAACGCGAATCACACCAGCAACAGGAATCGCAAGCACCTGGAGGGAGGACACATGCGGTACACCCTGTTCGGGATCACGGCCATCGGCGCGTTGCTGATGGCGAGCATGGCGTGGGCCGGCACCGGCGTGGCCTGGGTCCACGGTACGTCGGACTACTACGGCGGCAACGCCATGTCCGGCTACTGGGACTACGACATCGTCCAGGTGGGCTCCGATGGCAAGCCCTACAAGGTCATCAACTGCGACCACGAGGAGTACATGTGGAGCTCCCGCGCGGGCGGCTGCATCGCGGACCAGATGAAGTCGTTCGTCCAGGGCTACGGGGTCACCGACCTGGTCGTCGAGACCCACTCCAACGGCGGCAACGTCTGGCGCTGGGTCGTCTCCAACCCGACCTGGGACGCCGACTACACGCCCGCGACGCAGAACACCCGCTGGGCCAACATGATCGCCGCCTCCAGCGCCGGCACCCCGCTGGCCGACGCGGTCATCGCCGGCAACGTCTTCGAGGCCGCCCTGGGCTGGCTGATGGGCTACGACAACGACGCGGTCCGCCAGCAGCAGACCTCGTGGATGGACTACTACAACAGCGAGTGGCTGCACGGCACCTCGGGTCGCCCGTCCCTGGCCGAGTCGACCTACAACATCGTCGGCACCGACGTGGAGAGCAGCCCCTTCGACGGCGACAGCTACTGCGGTGGCTACGACCAGACCCTGGGCCTCGAGATCACCCAGGAGTGGCTGGCCAGCTGCTCCGACGGCTTCATCGACTGCACCTCGCAGGCGGCCGCCGGGTACGTCTGGATGTACGACTACCAGTTCACGGACGGCGACGAGCCGCTCGCGCACAACCAGAGCCGCCGGGACTGCTTCGGTCTCGAGGACGTGCTCCGGAACGACATCTAGGGGAGGAGGGGATCATGAAGTACACGAGCCTGATCGCCATCTTCGCCCTGGCCCTCCTCGGCTGCCCCGAGCCGGACCAGAGCACCACCGACAACCCGATCCTCGACGTGCCCGCGCTGTCGCCCGGCGACATGGGGGTCGCCTCGCTGGTGACCGACGCCAGCCTCGCCGGCGCGACGACGCTGGAGCGCGCCGCGCTGGCCTCGTCCTGGGCGCTGGACGACGGCGCCAAGATCGACCTGAGCTACACGCCCACGGTGTTCTCCAGCAAGAAGTACTGGTTCCACGCCAGCGCCGCCGAGCTGGACCAGGGCGTCGAGCTGCCGCTGACCGCCGGCGGCGGTCTGGTGATGATCAGCGCCCGCACGGGCGCGGATCTCACCGAGTTCGTGCTCACCGACCGCGCGGGCAACGAGTTCGCCGACGGCACCGGCATGGCGCTGAAGGTCGGCGAGCAGGAGTGGCGCGCCGACAACCTGCCCTTCACCCCCGACACGATGTCCTTCCGGATCGCCTCCGAGCTGGGCGACGAGGGCGTGACCCTGCGCCTCGCCGGCGCGGACACCGACGCCGTGATCATGGTGCTCGACAAGAACTCCAGCACCGACCTGACGGTGAACACCGAGCACCGCACCTACCTGGCCGGCGAGACGCTGACCGTCGAGGCCGCCTGGGCCGACGCGGCCGGTCACGCCGTCAGCACCGACGCGGTCGAGGGCATCCTGCGGGGTCCCGACGGTCAGGTCGTCCCGTTCGGGATGGACCCGGTGGACGGCAAGTCGTTCGTCGGCCACGTCGAGCTGACCGGCCTGGACCTCGTGCCCGGCGAGCTCTGGGAGGTCGAGGTCGGCGCGATCGGGACCCGCGACGACGCGCTGGCGCTGCGCCGCCAGGTCAAGACCGCCACCGGCGTGGCGCTGCCCACGGCGATGCTGGGCGGCACGGCCGAGCTGGTCGAGAACGCCGAGACCGTCGCGATGGCCTACGAGGTCGAGGTCGGCTCCGAGGGCCGCTACGTGATCGAGGCCGTGCTGTTCGGCAACGACGAGCCCTGCGCCTACGCGCAGAGCGCCGACTGGCTGGCGCCCGGGATCAACGCGCTGACCCTGACCTTCTCCGAGGACGCCCTGGCCAGCTGCCAGGCGCCGCTGGAGATCAAGGACCTGCGCCTCAAGGACCAGACCCGGATGGGCGTGCTGCACAAGCAGGCCCAGGGTCCCGCCCTCCCGTAGGACCGCACCCGGGGGCGGCCGGACCTCCCTCCCCGGCCGCCCGCCGCACTCCCCGGACGACCCGCCGAACCCGACCCAGGGCACCGCTACGGCTGCTGCACCTCGGCCGGCGCGGCGCAGGTCCGGAGCCGCAGCCGGGCGCCGTCCTCGCTGCCGTCGCCGTCGGTGTCGACGTCCAGCTCCAGCTGGGACCAGATCAGCGATGCCGCGGGCTCGCCGGCGCGGTCGGCGAGGCGCTCCACCGAGATCCGCGGAAGGACCGCCTCGAGGGCCAGGTCGCAGGTCAGCAGCAGGTCCCCGACGGCCTTGAAGTGGCCCGAGAGGCGCACGTCGTCGACCCGCACCTGGTGCCAGACGTCGTCGACCTCGACCTGCAGGAAGGCGTGGTCGCCGTGGCCGGAGATCGTGCCGTCGGCCGCCACGTCGGCGACCAGCGCGAACGGGTAGCCGACGCCCTGCTGCACCGCGTGGGTCCCCTGGGCCTCGCCGGGCAGCGCCACCGCCGGGCCCCAGACCCAGTTGCGGTAGCCCAGCGGCGGGGCGTCGCCGGGGGCGACCTCCTCGAGCACCAGCAGCGCCGGCGTGCCGCTGCACAGCAGCTCCCCCAGCGCCTCGGCGGTGCCGCCGCCGCCCAGCCGCTCGACGTGCATCGCGGTGCCGACCTCGTAGGCCAGGCCCTGCGGGGCGCGGGTCGTGAACCGCGTGCTGACCGGCCCGGTGCCCCCGCCGGCGAGCTCCACCTGCAGCGTGTAGGTGGTGTCCTCCTGCAGCGGCCCCGGCGGGTCGCAGCGGTGGCGCGCGCGGTCGCCCGAGGGGGTGCAGGTCAGCTCGATGCCCGGCTGGCCGTCGGGGATCAGGAAGGCCTCGAGCACCAGGTCGTCGGGCTCGGCGTGGCCCACGTCGACGAACGGCGCCTGGGCCACCGGGATCCCCGCGGCGCCGTCGTCGGGGTACGGCGCCACGACGCCGCGGGAGCCGTCCCCGAGCGCGGACTCGGGCAGCTCGGCGCAGCCCGCGGCGAGCAGCGCGATGGCGAGCGCGGTGGCGCGCGGGTGCCCCATCGATCCGGTCTCCAGCAGGGTGGGTGTCGTTCCGTCCCCCCGTCATTCTGGCCCAGCTCCACGGTGTTTCACCATGGATTTCATCGATCCCGGAAAAGCGGGGCAGGATGGGGATCGTGAAGTCCGGCCCTGGGGCGATCCCGGACCACATGGGGTGGCCGGGGTCGTCCCTGCCGGGGCCGGAGGAAGGTACGACGATGCACCGCGGACTCCCGCTCCTGCTCGCCGCGCTGATCTCCGGGGGGTGTCACCTCGGCTTCATCGAGCAGGACCCCGGCGCCGGCATGGACGTCCACATCGGCGACATGTCGGTGGACTGCCTGGCCGACGGCCAGGAGGACCGCTTCCGGTTCCGCGCCTCCACGGCCGGCGAGGAGACCGCGGTCTACGTCGAGGTGCTGATGGGCGCCGACCTGGTCGGCGACGCCGACCTGGCGCCGACCGCGGAGGAGGGCCTGTGGGAGAAGATGGTCCCCGCGGCCGAGGTCGGCGCGTCGTGCTCCGTGTTCGAGGACCTGCTGTTCAACTTCGTGGTCGAGGGGGCCAACGGCTCCATGGAGACCAAGCAGATCTGACCCGCACCTGATATCCTCCACCCATGGCGGTGGAGACCCTCCAGGCCCGCACGATCCTCCGCAGGCAGAAGCGCATCGAGTCGTGGTTCGTCTCGCGCTACGGGATGAACCTCTACCGCGGCTGCGGCCACGACTGCGCGTACTGCGACGGTCGGAGCGAGAAGTACCGCGTCGAGGGGACCTTCGGGCGCGACATCGGGGTCAAGGCCAACGCGCTCGAGGTGCTCGACCGCGAGCTCGACCCGGACCGCCGGCGCAAGCCCCTGCGGCGGGCGTTCGTGCTCCTCGGCGGCGGGGTGGGGGACGCCTACCAGCCGCTGGAGCGCCAGTACGAGCTGACCCGCGGGGCGCTGCAGATCCTGGCGGTCCGCGGCTGGCCGGTCCACGTCCTGACCAAGTCGACGCTGGTGCGCCGCGACGTCGACGTGCTGCGCACGATCCACGCCGCCCAGCGGGTGGTGGTCTCGGTCAGCCTGTCGACCGCCGACGACGACCTCGCGCGCGTGCTCGAGCCGGGCTGCGCGGCGCCGTCGGCGCGGCTGGGGCTGATCGCCCAGATGGCCGACGAGGGGTTCGGGACCGGGGTCTACCTGATGCCGGTGGTCCCCCTGCTGTCCGACGCCCCGGGCCAGATCCGCGAGGCCGTCGAGGCCGCCGCCGACGCCGGCGCCGACTTCCTGATCCACGGCGGGATGACGCTCAAGCCCGGCCGACAGGAGGACCACTTCCGGGCCGTGCTGCGCGACCACTGGCCCGAGCGCGAGGCGAGCCTGTCCGCGCTGTACCCGGGCAACCGCTGGGGGGCGCCGTCCCCCGCGTACCACGCCCGGATCGACGCCGCGGTGCTCGACGCCGCGCGCCGCACCGGCCTGCCGCTGCGCATGCCGCAGGCGCTGTGGGACGACCTCGTCGACGAGAACGACCGCGTCACGCTGTTGCTCGACCACATCGACTTCCTCTGCGGCCTGCTCGACCGGCCGTCGCCGTACGGCCGCGCCGCCCACTCGGTGGCGCAGCTCGACCGGCCGCTGCGCGAGGTGCGCGACCAGGTCCGCGGCCTGCGCGGGGTGGGGGAGGTCACCGAGCGGCTGATCGACGAGATCCTCGACACCGGGACCAGCGGCTACTACCAGACCCTGCTGCGCGAGTGCGGCGCGGTGTGAGCCCGCCGCGCGTCACCGCCGCCGCCGCAGCGCCGCCGCGGCGAGGGCGACCAGCGCGGCCAGCACGCCCGGCCGGGGGCCGCCCGCCGCCACGCTGGACTGGCAGCCGTCGTCGTCGCCGCCGCCGCCCCCGCACGCCTGGTCGTGCTCGTCGGGCGCGCCGTCGCAGTTGTCGTCGATGCCGTTGTCGCAGATCTCCTCGAGGCCGGGGTGGATCGAGGCGTTCATGTCCTGGCAGTCGCTGCCGTTGACCCCCCCGGGCCAGCCGTCGCCGTCGATGTCGGTGACGTCGAACCCGTCGCAGTCCTGGTCGATGCCGTCGTACGGGATCTCCACCGCGGCGGGGTTCACGTTGCCGTCGAGGTCGTTGCAGTCCTCGCCGCCGCACGCCGAGTAGCCGTCCTGGTCCTGGTCGAGGTCCTCGTCGATCAGCCCGTCGCAGTCGTTGTCGATCCCGTCGCACGCCTCGTCGGCCCCGGGGTGCACCGTCGGCTGGAGGTCGTCGCAGTCGCCGTCGCACGAGGAGATCCCGTCGTTGTCGTGGTCGCCGGGGTCCAGCGTGCCGTCGTAGTCGTTGCAGTCCTCGTCGCACTCGGAGTAGCCGTCGCCGTCGACGTCGTCGTCGTTGCACGCGCCGACCGACAGCCAGGTCAGGCACGCGCCGAGGATCGTCGTCCCCGACGCCATGTCGGCGAACAGCGGCGTGAACGGCGTGCCGAAGAACATCGTGCTCCAGGTGGCGCCGGTCGTCCGCACCGCGCCGACCTGGTTGACGAACCCGTCGTTGGTGAACGTCACCACCGCGGCGTCGTGGACGCAGTCGTCGGGGTACTCGGAGGTGATGCCGACGGCGGCCGCGTCGTAGGGCGGGCTGGGGAACCCGTCGCTGATCGCGTCGCCGGCGACGCCGTGCAGCGGCGACCCGCCCTGGTCGCTGCCCGAGTCCGCCGAGGACGACAGCCCCAGGTAGGTGGTCATGAACGACGTGGTCCCCATGTCGTAGATGTAGTCGGCCGAGGACAGCAGCAGCGCCCCGCCACCGTCGAGGTAGGCCCCGAGCGCGGCCTCGTCGGTGCCGTTCGGGCCGGCGTAGTCGTCCCCGGAGAACCAGATCACCACGTCGGCGGCGGCCATCGTCGCCGCGTCGGGGCCGTTGCCGTCCCCGCCCCCGGTGTCGGCGATGCCGTACGCCACGCCGAGGCTGTCCAGCGCCTGCGTCCAGTACGACCGCACGTCCGGGGAGTCGTCGTCGTCGTCCACCAGCAGCACGGTCTGGGCCCCGGCCGGGGCCGGCAGCAGCAGGGCCGCCACCACCCCCAGCGCCGCGGGCGAGCGCCCCCGCCGCCGCAGCCCGAGCAGCCCGATCAGCGCGGCCAGCGCGAGCACCGCGGGACCCGCCGGCCGGCCACCCCCGGCCACCGAGCAGCCGTCGTCGCCGCCCCCGCCGCCGCCGGCGTCGCAGTCCGGATCGTCGGCGTCGGCCAGGCCGTCGCAGTCGTTGTCCACCAGGTCGAAGCAGCCCTCGGTCCCGCCGGGGTGGATCCGCGGGTCCCCGTCGTTGCAGTCCCCGGAGACCTCGGTCCACTGCGTGCCGGGGGCGCCGTCACAGGTGGTCAGGAACCGATCGGGATCGCCGAAGCCGTCGCCGTCGTAGTCCAGGTACCAGTCGAGGAACGTCAGCCCGTCGTCGGCGGTCCCGCTGCAGTCGTTGTCCCGCCCGTCGCACAGCTCCTCGGCGCCGGGGTACACGCCGGCCGCCAGATCGTCGCAGTCCCCGTCGCAGGCCGAGAACCCGTCCTGGTCGTGGTCCTCCTCGCCGGAGTCCGGCTCCCCGTCGCAGTCGGTGTCGATCCCGTCGCACAGCGGCGGCGCGCCGGGGTGGATCGCGGGATCGGTGTCGTCGCAGTCGCCCTCGCAGACCATCACGCCGTCCCCGTCGGCGTCGACCTCGTCGGCGCCGAGCGCCCCGTCGCAGTCGTTGTCCACCAGGTCGCACAGCTCGGTGGCGCCCTCGTGGACCGTGGCGGCCCCGTCGTCGCAGTCGGTCTCGTCGCCCGTGCCCGGGACCCCGTCGGGGCCGCAGGTGTCGTGGCCGTCGAGGTCGGCGTCCCAGCAGCAGCCGGGGTTGGGCGCCCCGGGCGTGCCGTGGTCGCCGTTGCCGTAGCCGTCCACGTCCCGCGCCAGGCAGTAGTTCTCCGGGATGTTGTTCGACACCGCGTCGGTGCTGGCCGGGTCGAGCGCCGTCGAGTAGCCGGAGGCGTAGGGCCATCCGCCCCAGGGCTCGTACGGCACCCAGTCGATCGGGACGCCTCCCATCCCGATCTCGAGCCCGTCGGCGACGTCCAGATCCCAGCCGAACTCCAGGTCCACGCCCTGTACCCCGCCGTTCTCGATCGGGTCCGCCCAGCGGGCGAACACCAGGGCCCCACCGGCGGGGATCTGCAGGTCCTGCTCGATGACGACGCCGCCCCAGCCCTGGATGTCCACGATCTCCCAGCCGCGCAGGTTCACCGTCCGCGCCGAGGCATTGGTCAGCTCGAACCACTGGCCGTCGGTGTAGACCGTCAGCGACTCGTACAGCAGCTCGGTGACGACCAGGTCGCCGACCGCCACGAAGTCCTCGTCGATCAGTCCGTCGCAGTCGTCGTCGATGCCGTCGTCGGCCTCCACCTGGTAGGGGTGGACCGCCGCGTCGGCGTCGTCGCAGTCCCCGCCGCAGCCGGTCCAGCCGTCGCCGTCGTCGTCCTGGTGCTCGTCGATCGTCACCCCGTCGCAGTCGTTGTCGAGCCCGTCGCACAGCTCGGGCGCGCCGGGGTAGGTGTCGGGGTCGCCGTCGTCGCAGTCCCCGTCGCAGGCGGTCACGCCGTCGGCGTCGAGGTCGTCGTCGAGCGGGCCGTCGACGTCGCCGTCGCAGTCGTCGTCGACCCCGTCGCAGTCGTCGTCGGCGGCGGCCGGGTGGATCGCGGCGTCGGCGTCGTCGCAGTCGCCGTCGCAGGTGGTGAACCCGTCGCCGTCGGCGTCGAAGCCCTCGTCCACGTCGCCGTCGCAGTCGTTGTCGAGGAAGTCGCAGACCTCGGCGTTGCCTGGGTAGGCCGCCGGCTCGCCGTCGTGGCAGTCGCCGTCGCAGGTGGAGTAGCCGTCGCCGTCGGCGTCGGTCAGCTCGTCGGTCACGCCGTCGCAGTTGGAGTCGACGCCGTCGTCGCAGGTCTCGGCGGCCCAGGGGTGGATCGCGGCGTCGGCGTCGTCGCAGTCGCCGTCGCACGCCGAGTAGCCGTCGCCGTCCGCGTCGGCCGGGTCGCAGGCGAAGAACTCGATGGCGAGCCCGTCGGTCAGCGCCGGCGCGTTGCAGCTGTACTGGAGGTACTCGGTGGCGCTGCCCTGGATCCCGACCGTGGCGTACTGGCCGTTGTCGAACGACACGTCGTCGTACTGGAACCGCAGCCGCGGGCCGTCCTCGTACAGCGTCACCTGGAACTCGAACCAGCCGTAGGGGCAGCACTGGGGCACGTCGAACTGGACCGTGAACGTGCGGTGCGGGGCCGTGCCGGCCAGGTGCGTGTAGACCGCGCCGCCCGGGGGGTACATGTCGTACCAGTAGGGCACCGCGAGGGTCGTCGGCGAGCTCGTGTACGGCAGGCAGGTGTTGGCCAGGGTCAGGTACTGGTTGTCGAACGACAGCCCGCCGTTGGACTCCACGGTGACGGCGCTGTAGGTCACGCCGTAGAACTCGTAGTCGAAGCCGATCGGGACGGAGAGGTGGTCGTCGTCGCCGAGGGACAGCGGGGTCCCCACCCCGGACAGGTCGGTCCAGGCGAACGTCGGCCCGTCGGGCTCGGCGCTGTCGCTGTAGCGGTAGCCGAACGCGTCGGGGCCGCCGGTGGCCGCCGCCGCCACGCCCCCGGCCAGCAGCGCGGCCGCCCCCAGCGCGAGCACCAGCCCCCGCCGGGAGCGGCGCCGCAGGACCAGCCCGCCCGCCAGCGCGAGCACCGCCAGCGACGGCAGCGGGCGGGTCCGCGGGGAGCCGCCGATGGCGCAGCCGTCGTCGCCGCCGCCGCCGCCCCCGCCGGCGCACGCGTCGTCGCCGGCGTCGGGGTTGCCGTCGCAGTCGTTGTCGATCCCGTCGCCACAGTCCTCGGCGGCCCCGGGGTTCACGGCGGCGTCGGCGTCGTCGCAGTCGGTGCCGTCCTCGATCCAGCCGTCGGGCGCCCCGTCGCAGGTCGTGCGCGTGCGGAACGCGTCGCCGTACCCGTCGCCGTCCTCGTCCGGGTGCCAGTCGGTGAACGCGGGGTCCTCGTCGATCTCCCCGTCGCAGTCGTTGTCGCGCCCGTCGCACAGCTCGTCGGCGCCGGGGTACACGTCGGCGTACGCGTCCGCGCAGTCCCCGCCGCAGGGGGTCACCCCGTCGCCGTCGAGGTCCACGTCGTCGAGGTCGGGCTCCCCGTCGCAGTTGTTGTCCGCCACGCCGTCGCAGACCTCGGGCGCCCCGGCGTAGACGTCGGCGTTGCCGTCGTCGCAGTCGATCCCGCAGCCGACCTGCCCGTCGCCGTCGGCGTCGGCCTCGCCGGCGGGCACCACCCCGTCGCAGTCGTTGTCGATCCCGTCGCACTGCTCGACGGCGCCCTCGTGGACGGTGAAGTCCCCGTCGTCGCAGTCGGTCTCGTCGCCGCTGCCCGGCACGCCGTCGGCGCCGCAGGTGTCGTGCCCGTCGCCGTCCCCGTCCTCGCAGCACTCGGGGTTGGCCTCGCCCGGCGTGCCCAGGTCGCCGTAGCCGTAGATCCAGGCGGGGTGGGTCAGGCACCAGTGGTCCGGATCGTCGTTGTCGGCGGCGTCGTGCATCGACGGCATCAGCGCCAGCGCCACGCCCTCCTCCTCGGGCCACGACCACGAGTCGTACGGGACCTCCTCGATCAGCGACGGCCCGAGCCACAGCCCGACCCCCGAGGTGGTCGGCAGCGCCTGCCCGCCCCAGGCCCACAGCACGTCGGGCAGGCCGCCGTTGAGCAGCGCCTCGGCGCTGGACGCCAGCACGGCCACCTCGCCGGCGGGCACCACGGCGTCCGCCTCGATCGGCAGCGAGAGCAACCCACCGCTGTCCGCCAGCTCCCAGCCGCGCAGGTTGACGTCGCGGGCCGAGACGTTGGTCACCTCGAGCCACTGGCCGGTCTCGTCGGGCACCATCAGCGGGTCCGGCATCAGCTCGCTGATCACCAGGTCGCCGACCTGCACGAAGTCCTCGTCGACCAGGCCGTCGCAGTCGTTGTCGGCCTGATCGTCGGCCTCGGGGTTGCCGGTGAACGACTGCGGGTCGCCGTCGTCGCAGTCCCCGCCGCAGGGGGTCTGCCCGTCCCCGTCCCCGTCGACCAGCTCGTCGCCCACGTCGCCGTCGCAGTCGGTGTCGGCGCCGTCGCAGGCCTCGGGCGCGCCGGGGTAGGTCGCCGGGTCGCCGTCGTCGCAGTCCCCGTCGCAGCTGCTCAGCCCGTCCCCGTCGAGGTCGAGCATCAGCTGGTTGTCGGGGGTCCCGTCGCAGTCGGTGTCGATCCCGTCGCAGGCCTCCGGGGCGCCGGGGTGGATCGTCGCGTCGGTGTCGTCGCAGTCGCCGCCGCAGGGGGCCCAGCCGTCGCCGTCGGCGTCGAAGTCCTCGTCCACGTCGCCGTCGCAGTCGTTGTCCAGCCCGTCGCAGACCTCGGGGTTGCCGGGGAACGCCGCGTCCTCGAAGTCGTCGCAGTCGCCGGTGCAGTTGGTGAACCCGTCGCCGTCGGCGTCGGCCTGCTCGTCGGTCTGGCCGTCGCAGTTCTGGTCGATCCCGTCGTCGCAGACCTCGGGGGCGCCGGGGTAGACGCTGGCGTCGCCGTCGTCGCAGTCGCCCTGGCACTCGTTGACCCCGTCGGCGTCGAGGTCGTCGGTGGTGCAGGTGCTGAACCAGATCGCGTGGTGGTTCGTGATCACCTGCTGGTAGCACGAGTACTCGAGCCCCAGCGTCGAGCTGGCCTGGATCCCGACCACGGCCTCCTGGCCGCCGCCGTTGGTCGCCTCGACGGTGTGGTACTGCAGCGTGATCCGGTCGCTGCCCTCCTCGAGGATCACCTGGTACGTCGCGAAGTACGGCGGGTGCCACCAGTACATCGCCATGTCGTGCCACGAGACCACGAGCTCGCGGTTCGGCGCGGTCCCGAGCGTCTGGTAGTACGCGCTGCCGCTGTACCAGATGTCGGCGTACTCCCAGTACACCGCGATGAACTCCTCGCTGGTGTAGTTGTAGCCCGGGATGCAGCTGCCGAACTCGTCGAACCAGCCCAGCGTGCCGAAGTACAGCACCCCGGACGGGCTGACGTTCACGGTGGTGTGGGCCGTGCCGTAGAAGTCGAAGCCGAAGCCGATCGGGATCGTCTGGTTGCCGTTGACCAGCGCGATCGGCGTGCCGGACGAGGAGATGTCGATCCAGCCGTACTGTGGTCCCGTCGGCTCGGCGCCGTCGTGGTACGAGTAGCCGAACGAGTCCGGGCCGCCGGTCGCGGCGGTGGCGGTGGCGGTCGCGGCGGCGCACAGCGCGGCCAGGCAGATCAGGATCCAGCGCGTATGGCTCATGGTCCGTCCTCGCGGTCGAAGTCCCCCCCAGCAGGGATCGCGAGAATATCAGGACAGCGAGACCAGCCCCAGCTGGATCAGCAGGTAGAGGCTCGACCCGATCCGGGTCACGTGGGCCTCGCCGTCGAGGTGCAGCGCCTCGTCCAGCGCCCGCCGGGGCCCGATGCGGCGCAGCAGGGCGGCCTCCTGGGGTGCGAGCGGCAGCTCGGCGAGCCGCTGCAGCGCGTCGGCGCGGATGTGGACCCGCGAGACCTTGCCGTCGCGCAGCAGCTGCGGGACGAGGCCGCCGTGGGCGCAGACGCGCGCCACCTTGGCGATCGTCGGCAGCAGGTCGATCGGCCGCTCCCAGGTCTCCACCGACCCGGGGGCGTAGCGGTCGTCGACCAGGAACTCGCCGCCGTGGGGCCAGCCGAAGACCAGCGCCAGCGTGCGGCGCATGACCTGGTGGCTGAGGCCCTCGATGCGGGCCTCGGGGAGCACCCCGCGGTCCACGAGCAGCTCGAGCATCTGGCGCTCGAACCGCGGCGCGTTCTCCGGCAGCGGCGGGATCGCGTCGGCCGGGATGCGCTCCTCCTCGGCCAGGATCCTCCGCAGCGGCGAGGGGACGCCGGCCAGCGCGGAGTACCACAGCCGGCCGCCGCCGACGACGAGCTGGGCCGCCTGGCTGCCCGCCCACAGCGTGATCCGGTGGCGGATCAGGGTCGAGGCCACGTTGAGCAGCGTCGGCCCCAGCTGCAGCGCGTTGAACTGGCGGCGCAGCACCCCCTCGGGCCGCCGCTCCGGCGGGGCGAAGTCGACGGCGGGCTTCCAGATCCCGTCGTCGAAGGCCAGCAGCCCCGCCGGGTCCAGGTCGTCGCCGACCAGCGTCGCCTCGAGCTCGCCGGGGGTCAGCGGGCCGAGCACCTCGCCGCGCTGGAACAGCGCGATCTGCCGGTGCCGCTCGCCGGTCGGAGCGGTGCGCTCGACGCCCTCGAGCTCCTCGCCGAGCGACGAGTGGACGTCCAGCTCGTCGTCGAGGGACAGCCCCTCCGGGCCGATCGTCTCGAGGGCGTCCGGGTCGTCGCCGTCGGCCTCGAAGCCGTACTGCTCGTCGGCCAGGCAGAACTCGCGGACGACCCCGTCGTCGCCGGCGGGCGCCTCGATGCTCTCGGTCTCCTGGCCCTCGACGATCTCGGTGATGTCCTCGGGCCCGGTCTTCGAGACGCTGGCGCCGGTGCCGTCCGGCGCCCGCCGCCGGTCACGCGCGTAGGCGCGGTCCAGATCCTCCAGCCCGGTGACCTCGCGGCCGCGACCGGAGAACGAGACCTCGCCGAGGGACTCGCTGCTGGTCTCGTGGTCCTCCTCCTCGGCCAGCTCGGCGAGGCGATCGAGCCACGCGCAGAGCTCCCGCCGGGAGGTCCGCAGCCCGTGCTCGAAGCGGTGGCGCGAGAGCTCCTCGAGGAACGCGTCGGCGCTGTCGTGGCGCCCGGCGGGGTCGGCGGCGATGGCGCGCGCCACCAGCGGCGCGAGCTCGCCCAGCCGATCGCGCACCGCCGCGATCCGCTCCCCGGGGTCGTACGCCTCGGTCAGGTAGCGCACGTTGTCGGCGAACGTCTCGCCGCGCAGCAGCCGCTCGCCGCTGGCCAGCTCGTACAGCACCGCGCCGACGGCGAACAGGTCCCCGGCCGGGGTGTGGGCCCCCCCCGCGGCGACCTCGGGGGGCATGTAGCGGTGCTTGCCGATGAACTGCCCCCGGCGCAGCTCGGTGCGCGCGATGGCGGCGCTGGCGATCCCGAAGTCGCTGAGCTTGACCCCGCCGTCGCGGGCCACCAGCACGTTGGAGAGGCTGACGTCGCGGTGGACGACCCGGAGTGGATCGCCCTCCAGCGTGGTGGCGTGGTGGGCGTAGTCCAGGGCGCGCAGCACGCCGGACACGACGTGCAGCACCGTGGCCTCCGGCAGCGCCACGCCGTGGGCGCGGCACAGCCGCACGATCGTCGACAGGTTCAGCCCGTCGACGAACTCCATCACCATGTACAGCTCGGCGCCCTTCCGGCCGAGATCGAAGACCTGCACGATGTTGGGGTGCCGCAGCTTGACGGTGATCCGCGCCTCGTCGAGGAACATCGACACGAAGGTCTCGTCGCGGGCCAGCTCGGGCAGGATCCGCTTGACCACGCAGACCCACTCGAAGCCCTCGATGCCCACCACCCGGGCGCGGTAGATCTCGGCCATCCCGCCGACCCCGATCAACCGCTCCAGGCGATACCGGCTCACGCGCGCGCCCCCCGATTCGAGCTGAGGCGATCAGCCCCCTCCAGTGTATACTCCTGCCCAGCGGGGTACGAATCGCGGGGGGCCACATGCGCTGGACCGTCCTGACCACTGCCGTCATGTGTCTCGGTGCGCTCGCGCCGGGGCTCGCCCGGGCCAACGCCGTGCTGATCGCCGGGGACTCCGGCGAGGTGGTGCCCACCGTGCGCCAGGAGGTCGCGGTGGCGATCGAGGGCCAGGTGGCGACCACCACGGTCACGACCCACTTCGGGCCGGTGTTCGGCGGGACCGGCGTGTTCGGCTTCGGGGTCCCCGAGAACGCGGCGGCCTACGAGCTGGTCCTGATCATCGACGGCGTCGAGCAGACCGCCGAGGTCACCCCCGGCGACCAGGCCGAGTACCCCGCGGACCTGGACGAGCAGGAGTCGTCGGCGCTGGCCGGCTACCTGGGCGACAACCCGCTGCGGACCTGGCTGTACGACCTGCCGGGCGACATGCCGTTCCAGGTGCGGCTGACCTACGTCGAGCTGCTGCCGTTCTCGTTCGGCGACGTCGACTACGTGCTGCCGCTGGTGCCGTTCCCCGGCGACGAGGCGCCCATCGAGGAGCTGGCGGTGAGCGTGGCGCTGACCACCGACCGCGCGATCGAGCAGTTCGAGGTCAACCTCGACCACCCGTTCGTGCTGCAGCCGGACGACCAGCACCTGCTCGTCGCGCAGCAGATCCCGTCGGCGCCGCGCAGCGAGGACCTGCACCTGCGCTACCACGTCTCGCAGACGGTGTTCGGGATCCGGCTGTACGCCTACCGCCCGCTGGACAACCCGTGGGTCGACGAGCTCGACGGCTACTTCCTGCTGCTGCTCGAGCCGCCCACGGAGTCCGAGGACGTCTCGGACAAGTACTTCAGCTACGTGATCGACCGCTCCGGCTCCATGTCGGGCAACAAGCTCGCCTACGCCAAGGGCGCGGCGAGCGAGGCGGTGGAGGGGCTCCACGGCGGCGACTGGTTCGACGTGATCGCGTTCGACGACGGGCTGTCGGTGTTCTCGGGGCAGCACGTGCCGGCCACCGGCGCCAACCAGACGGACGCGGTGGACTGGATCGGAGCCCTCGACGCCGGGGGCAGCACCGACCTCCACGGCGCGCTGCTCGAGGCCCTCGACGAGGACCCCGGGGACCTGCCGTTCGTGATCCTGTTCATGACCGACGGCCAGCCCACCGCCGGGGTGGTCAACCCCCAGGAGATCCTGCAGGCGGTGGCGGGCGCCAACGTCCACGACGCGGCGGTCTACTCCGTGGCGATCGGCGGCGACGCCAACCTGGGGTTCCTGCTGGCGCTGGCCGAGGCCCACCGCGGGATGATGGTCCACATCGCGGACGCCGGGGAGATGGAGGAGCAGCTCGACGCGCTGTTCCAGCGGGTCAACAACCCGCTGCTGCTGCACCCCGAGCTGGCGCTGGGCGGGGCCCAGACCCACGACGTGCTGCCCGAGCTGCTGCCCGACCTGTTCCTCGGCAACCAGCTGGTGGTGGTGGGGCGCTACGCGACGCCGGGTCCGCTGGTCTGCGAGCTGTCGGGCGAGCTGGGGCAGGCCACCGAGAGCTACGAGTTCGAGGGCAACCTGCCGGTGGTGGACGAGGACCACTCGTTCGTCGGCCGGATCTGGGCGGTGACGATGGTCCAGCACCTGCTGGCCGAGATCGCGGCGAACGGCGAGACCCAGGAGCTGATCGACCAGATCGTCGAGCTGGGGACCGCCTACGGGATCAACACGCCGTACACGCCGTTCCAGTTCGAGCCCGAGGGGGACGACGACGACGCCGGCGACGACGACGCCGGCGACGACGACGACGACGTGGGCGACGACGACGCCGCGGACGACGATCTGGGCGGTGACGACGACATGGTCGACGACGACGACCACGACGGCAGCGAGGCCTCGGCCTGCGAGTGCCAGCTGGGCCGCGGCAGCCCCGACGTCGCCGCTCGCCTCGGGATCGTGCTGCTGCTCGCCGTTACCGCGGCGTTACGTCTGCGCCGCCGCTGATTGTGCCCGCCGGCGATTCCTGCTATCACCCGCCGAAACCCGGGCCAGCCTGGAGGGGACCCTGCCCATCGCGGAGCAGGCACCTGGCCCCAGCCCCGATTCGAGGAGAGACGATGAAGAACACCTACCTGGCCCTGTTCGCGACGATGATGCTGATCGGCGGCGCCGCGATCGCCGGCTGCCCGGCCACCGGCGGCGACGACGACGACGACGACTGCGGCAACACCGTGCTGGAGTGGAGCTGCGAGAACGGGACCTGCTACTGCGACTCGGGCCCGAACCAGGACTACGAGTGCACCGATCCCGACGACACCGACGCCGACGACGCGGACAACTGCGACAACTACTGCGAGTGGTGTGACGACTAGTCGCGTCCCGGGGCTCCCCGCGCCTCGCCGCCCCGCGCCCTGATCCCCCCGTGGCCGACCTGCCCCCCGACGCGATCCACGTCGCCGGCGCCCGCCAGCACAACCTGCGTGACGTCTCGGTCGCGATCCCCCACGGCGCGCTGACCGTGATCACCGGGGTCTCGGGCTCGGGCAAGTCGTCGCTGGCCTACGACACCCT
>CAZOYV010000034.1:0-41105 GCA_964584075.1 uncultured Rickettsiales bacterium
GGGACGACGACACCGGCGGGGACGACGACACCGGCGGGGACGACGACACCGGCGATGACGACGACGGGGCCGAGGACGACGACGACGCGTCCCCCGGCGCCACGTTCGGCACCACCTGCGAGTGCGACCTGCAGCCGACGGGCTGGACCGCGGGGGCCGGCCTGGCGGTCCTGGCGCTGTTCGGGCTGATCCGCCGACGCCGCTAGCGGCGCACCACCTCGGGGTCGACCTTCGGCCGCGCGTAGCGGCTCCACGGCTCCTCGAACTCCTGGACCTCCATGATCGGGCCCCCGGGTTGCGTGTGCTCCACCATACCCGGCGGAAAGCCCGGAGGCATCGCCGGGTCCCGGTATGCACGGGCGCGCGAGTGAGCGACAATGCATTGTCGAATCGACAACGAGGGCGGAGCGGAGAGGACGGCCGATGATCGAGCTGCGCGTGCGGGGCGCCGCAGAGGGCGAGGGGATCGCCAGGGGCGAGCACTCCCTGAGCATCGGCCGCGCGTGGACCAACGACCTGGTGCTCCACGACGCCCCCAAGGTCTCCGGGCGCCACGGGCAGCTCGAGGAGGTCGCGGGCGGGCTGCGCTACCGCGACCTGGGTAGCCGCAACGGCTCTGCGGTGCTGCGCGCCGACGGGACGCGCGTCGAGTGCGAGCCCGGGGGCGAGGCGGTGGCGGTCGAGGTCGGCGACACGCTGCTGCTCGGGGGCGCCGAGGATGCGGTGGCGGTGGCGATCGCGACCCCCGCGGCGCCGGAGCCGTCCGCGGCCCGGCTGCTCACCACGCTGGCCGCCGACCGGCCGCTGCTGGACGTGGCGCGGCTGACCGCGACCCCCGGCGCGGGCCCGTCGTTCACCGCGTTCCTGGCCTCGCTGGTCGGGGCGCTGTCCGCCGACCAGGTCCAGGAGCTGCTGGCCCAGGCGGTGCGCGACAACTTCCCGACCGTGCGGCAGGTCGACCTGTGGCTCGCCGGGGGCGCCGCGCCGCCCGCCGACGAGGCCCTGGTCCGGCGGGTGCGGGACGAGAGCGAGGCGGTGGTGTTCGAGGATCGAGGCGGCGCCGGCGCGGGGTTCGCCGCGCCGCTTCGGGGACCCGACCGCACCGTCGGCGTGCTGGTCGCGCGGGTGGACGGCGATCCCCCCGACGAGGAGACGCTGCGGCTGGCGCAGACGTTCGCGCACTACGCCGGCGGCGTGCTGGCCGGGGCGCTGGAGCGCCGCGCCGACGCCGACCGGATCGCCGAGCTCGAGGTGCAGAACGAGGGCCTGAGGCGCCAGCTCGAGGAGCTGGACCCCGACCTCGAGATCGTGGGCAACGATCCGGGGCTGCTCGAGGCGCTGCAGCGGGCCAGGCAGGTGGCGAGCTACCCGACCCCGGTGCTGATCACCGGCCCCACCGGGACCGGCAAGGAGCTGGTCGCGCGGGCGATCCACCGCTTCAGCGACCGCCGCGAGGCGCCGTTCCTGGCGGTCAACTGCGGGGCGCTGCCCGAGAACCTGCTGGAGAGCGAGCTGTTCGGCCACGAGAAGGGCTCGTTCACCGGCGCCGACCGCGCCCGCGAGGGGCTGTTCCAGACCGCCGACGGCGGCACGCTGTTCCTCGACGAGGTCGGCGAGATCCCGCTGGCGCTGCAGGTCAAGCTGCTGCGCGTGCTGCAGGAGGGCGAGCTGTACCGCGTGGGCAGCTCGCGGCCGGTGACCGTCGACGTGCGGGTCCTGGCCGCGACCCACCGCCGGCTGGAGGAGGAGGTCCGCGAGGGCCGCTTCCGCGAGGACCTGCTGTACCGGCTCAACGTGTTCCCGGTGGAGCTGCCCGCGCTGCGCGAGCGGCCCGGCGACGTGGCGCTGCTCGCGGCCCACTTCGCGCAGCGGGTCGCGGCGCGGTTCGGCCGGCCCTCGATCCGGCTGTCGGCGAGGGCGGTGGAGCGGCTCACCGCCGAGGTCTGGCCGGGCAACGTGCGCGAGCTGCAGAACCGCATCGAGCGCGCGGTGATCCTGTGCGGCGGCGAGGTGATCGAGGCCGAGCACGTCGCCCCGCCGTCGTCGGCCTCGGACGAGGGGTTCCCGTCGCTGAAGGAGGCCAAGCGGCGGTTCACCCGCGAGCACGTGGAGAGGGCGCTGGCGCTGGCCGGCGGCGTGCAGCGCGAGGCCGCGCGGCTGCTGGAGCTGGACCCGGGCAACCTGTCGCGGCTGATCCGCGACCTGGGGCTGCGCTGAGGGGCGGATGGGCGACACGATCGGTCGCTACGAGATCCTCCGCCGCCTGGGCTCGGGCGGGATGGCCGAGGTCTACCTGGCGCAGCTGACCGGCGGCGAGGGGTTCCAGAAGCGCGTGGCGATCAAGCGGGTCCACGAGGACCTCAGCCTCAACCCCGAGCACCTGCGGGCGTTCAGCGACGAGGCGCGGCTGGTGGCCCAGCTGAGCCACCCCAACATCGTGCAGGTCTTCGAGTTCGACCACGACGGCGAGGCGCCGTTCCTGGTGATGGAGTACGTCGACGGGCTGCCGCTGTCCAAGGCGGTGCGGCTGGGCCAGGCCAGCGGCCTGAAGCTGCCCGTCGAGGCGGCGCTGGCCGTCGGCGTGCAGGTCTGCGACGCGCTGGCCTACGCCCACGAGGCCCGCTCCTACGACGGCCGGCCGCTGGACATCGTGCACCGCGACATCAAGCCGGCCAACCTGATGGTCACGCCCCAGGGCCAGATCAAGGTCACCGACTTCGGCATCGCGCGGGCCGCCAGCAACCTGCGCCAGACCTCCACCGGCAGCGGCAAGGGGACCCTGGCGTACATGGCGCCCGAGCAGCTGCAGGGCGGCGACATCGGGCCCACCGCGGACCTCTACGCGCTGGGGGCGGTGCTGTTCGAGCTGATCACCGGCCGGCTGCTGTTCGACGCCACCAGCCTCGGGGAGATCATCCAGCGCCGCAAGCTGGGGCTGCGCCCCGAGGACCTGCGGGAGACCGACTCGGCGCTGCCGGAGTGCGTCCCGGTGCTTCAGCGGGCGCTGGCCGCCGGGCCACCGGACCGGTTCCCCACCGCCGAGGAGATGGGGGCCGCGCTGCGGGCGCTGCCCAGCTACCAGGGGCCGCGCCCGCTGCAGCGCTGGGCCGGCCGGCTGTCGGCCACCGAGGCCACGATGGACGACGCGGGGGCGGTGCGGGCCGCGGCCGGGACGATCGCGCCCGAGGACTCGCGCGGCGGGCCGTCGAGGACCGACGTGATGGACCCGGACGAGATCGCGGCGCTGTCGGTGGAGCAGGAGCCGACCCGGCAGGGACCCGGGGCCTCGCTGCGGACCGGAGAGGCGTTCCCCGGCGAGCCCCGGGACGGCGTCCGCGGGGACGGCCCGGCGCCGCGCCGCCGCGGTCCGATCGTGGCCGCCGTCGGCGTCGTGCTGGTGCTGGCGGCGATCGTCCTGGGGGTGACGCGGCCCTGGGAGCCGCCGACCGCCGGCGGGGAGGCGATCACGCCGGTCACCGCCGCGGAGCCGACCCCTGCGGAGTCGCCCACCGAGCCCCCGACGGAGTCGCCCACCGAGCCCCCGACGGAGCCCCAAACGGAGTCGCCCACCGAGGCCCCGGCGGAGGCCCCGACGGAGGCCCCGCGGGAGTCGCCCACCGAGGCCCCGACGGAGTCGCCCACGCCGGCGCAGGCCGACGGGGCCGCGGCGGCGGAGGGGAGCGGCCATCTCAACGTTCGGGTCGTCCCGTGGGGTACCATCGAGGTGGATGGTGTGGTGCGGACCCAGGACGGATCGCTGGAGAACCTGGCCCTGCCGCTGGGGGAGCACGTGATCCGGGTGGTGCCCAACGACGGCACCCCGCCCGCCAGCCGCAGCACCACGTTCGCCGAGGACGGAGAGCACCAGAAGTGGAGCTTCCAGTACGTCGACGGGGCCTGGCAGGTGCGGCGGCGCTGAGCGCCGTCGTCTCCGCGCTGGCGCTCGTCCCGGCAGCCGGCCGCGCGTCGGAGCGCGTGGCGTTCGCGCTGGACGCCGCCTCCGGGGCCGACGGCGAGCTGCGCGTCCGCGAGGTGCTGTACCAGTTCGGCGTCGACGGCGACGAGATCGACGTGCTGCACGGCGTCGCGCCGCTGCTCGGCGACGCCGACGTCGGCATCTTCGGCGACGTGACGACCGGCGAGTGCCCCGAGATGCGGATGACCGCGGCGGAGTTCGAGGAGCAGCTCGGCCTCGCCGAGGAGCACATCAGCTTCGCCGAGTACGACGCCGCCCGCCCGGTGCTCCAGTCCCTGCGGGAGCGGATCGCCTGCCTCAAGGAGCCGGTGACCGCGGATCGCCTGCACCGCCTGCACCTGCTCGAGGGGGTCGTGCGCTGGTACGACGGCGACCGCAGCGGCGCCCGCGACGCCTTCGTGCGCGCCGTCCAGGTCGACCCCGACTACCGCTGGCGCGGGGAGTTCGGCCCCGGCCCGCAGGAGACCCACGTCGAGGCCGAGCGCGAGGTGGTCAACGGCGCGTGGGGCGCGCTGGTGGTGGCGTGGGACCGGCCGGTCGACGAGGTGCGCATCGACGGCCGGGTGATGGAGCTCCAGGGCGGGCGCGCGACCGAGCGGCTGGCGGCCGGGACCCACCTGCTGCAGGTCAGCGCCGCGGGCCAGCCGACCCGGGTGTGGCTGCTGCGCACGCGCGGCGACGCGGTGGTGATCGACCGCCCCGCCCTCGAGGCCGGCCTGCAGGGGCTGGTGCGGCTGGAGCGGGGCGACGCCGTCGACCCGGCGCTGCGCGCGGTCAGCGCCTGGCTGGTGGAGCGGGACATCGGGGAGGCGTGGCTGGTGCGGCTCCACGCCGAGCAGCAGCGGGGCCGCCGCGCCCCCGGCACCCGGGGCCCGTTCCAGCTGGCGCGGATCGATCCGCGCAACCGCGAGGTGCGGGCCCCGGCGGCGCTGATGGAGCGGCTGGGGACCTACCCGTGGCGGGGCAAGCTCGACATCGCGGGGGGCCTGCTGCTGCTCGAGCGCGAGGGGACGGTGTACCCCTACGGCACCGTCGACGTCACGATCTGGCTGGCGACGCTGCCGGCCACCGGGGTCGGCCTCGAGGTCGGCCTCGCGGCCTACAGCGACGCCGCCGACGGCGAGAGCTACGTGGTGATCCCGGTGCGCGCGCACCTGCGGTTCTCCCCCGACTACGGCCCGCTGCGACCCTACGGCGACGTGTCCGTGGCGGCGATGTGGCTCGGGGCGCGCCCGTCCGGGCCGGAGTTCGCCGGCGGCGTCGAGGGCGAGGGCGGGCTGGCGTTCCGGCCGTTCCGGGAGCGCCGGCTGGGGTTCGTCGTCGGCGTCGGCGGCGGGTACGTCGGAGGACCGACGTTCCACGTCCGCGGAGGGACCTCGTTCCAATGGTGACCGTCCCCACGCTGCTGTCCCTGACGCTGCTGACCGCCGTGGGCCAGACCGTCGACCTGCGCGGCAGCCAGGCCGGCGAGCGCCTCGGCGCGACGCTGGTCTGCGGGCCCGAGCTGGATCACGGCGGGCAGCCCACCGGCGGCGACGGGCCGTACGAGCTGCTGATCGGCGCCCCCGGCTGGGACGCGGTCGGCGCCGAGGACGCCGGCGCGGTGATCTGGGTCCCCGACATCCAGGCGCTGATGGGCGAGCCGGGCGGGTACATCTACCTGGACGAGGCCCACATCTCCACCGCCTACGCCGCGGTGGACGCCGGCGCGCGGTTCGGGACGGGCCTCGACTTCGGCGACGTGGACGGCGACGGCAGCTCGGAGATCCTGGTCGGGGCGCCGGGGCACAACTGGAGCCAGGTCCCCAACCTCGACGGCCTCGGCCGCGCCTACCTGCTGCCGTCGGGCGGTGGCGGGACGTGGGCCGACGATCCCGTCGACCTCGCCCCGCTGATCCTCGAGATCGGCACGGCGCTCGGCCCGGTCGAGGCGGAGCTCGGCGCCGACGTGGTGCTCTACGACGCCGACGGCGACGGCCTGGACGACCTGCTGGCGCTGGCGCCCACGCTGCCCGTCGACCAGCTCGCCGCCGGCCCGACCAGCATCGGCACGGGCTTCGCGGGGTGGCTCGACGCCGGCAGCGTCGACCTGGCCGCGCCCACCGCCGCGTGGCTCGACGTGCGCGAGCTGCCCCACGGCTTCGTGGCCGGCGACGGCGACACCGCGGGGCACCTCGATCACGTCCAGAAGCTGGCCGACGTCGACGACGGCCCCGGCCACGAGCTGGCGGTGATCGACCTGGACCCGCCGCTTTCCGACGACGACCCCGGCGCGGTCTACCTGTTCTTCACCGAGACCACGGCGTACCCGAGCCTGACCTACGCGACCGACGGCTGGCTGGCGCTGGTCCCCGAGACCGCCGGCGACGGGCTGGGGCGGGCGCTGGCGTTCGGCGACGTGACGGGCGACGGGGAGGTCGACCTGCTGGTCGGCGCGCCCGGCTGGCACGGCAGGGGCGCGCTGGCGATCTTTCCCGGCCCGCACCAGGACCCGGTGCTGGACCTCGCCGGCGACGCGATCGTGCTCGAGGGCAGCGCCGAGGGCTCGCAGCTGGGCTGGTCGGTGATCGCCGAGGACATCGACGGGGACGGCGTCGCCGACGCGATGATCGGCGCGCCGGCGTGGGACGCCGAGGGCGACGAGACCTCCAGCGAGGTCCTGATCGTGTTCGGCGGCCCGGCGCTGGCCCTGACGCCGCCGGCGGTGGTCTCGGTCGAGAGCGTGGTGCGGTTCCGCTGGACGGGGGAGCCCCGCGACGGGCTCGGCGCCGCGATCTGTGGCCCCGGGGACGTGGACGGCGACGGGCTCGCGGACCTGGCGATCGGGGCACCGGACGCCACCCCGGCGGCCGGCCTCGGCGGCGCGGGGCGCGTGTGGCTGGCGCTGACCGGCAGCGCGCCCGACGCGGACGGCGACGGGGTCAGCGCGGTGTACGACTGCGACGACAGCGACCCGGCGGTCCACCCGGCGCGGCCCGACGACCCCGTCGGCTACCCGGCGGCGCCGGAGATCTGCGATCTGAAGGACAACGACTGCGACGGCGCGCTCCACGGGTACGAGGTCGACGCCGACGGGGACGGCTGGATGGTCTGCCAGGCCGACTGCGACGACAGCCCCGAGGGCGGCGCCGCGTACCAGCTCGACGATGCCGACGGCGACGGCTACAACACCTGCGGGGTCGCGGAGGGCACGATCCCGGCCGACGCCGACCTGTCGCAGGTCGTCCCGGTGCCGCCCGACCCGGCGAACATCGACTGCGACGACACCGATCCCGAGATGCACCCGGGGTACCCCGAGCCCGACGTCTGCGACGACAAGGACAACGACTGCGACGGCACGATCGACGAGGACGGCGAGCGGGAGTACTACCTGGACGAGGACCACGACGGGTACGGCGGCGACTCGACCGAGCGCGCCTGCTGGAGCAACGACTACGCCGAGCAGAGCGGGGACTGCAACGACCTCGACCCGGAGATCCACCCGGGAGCCGAGGACCCCCCCAACGACGGCATCGACCAAGACTGCGACGGGACCGACTTCAAGGGCGGCCAGCCGTGCGTGTGCAGCGAGGCGGGCCACCCCGCGGCGGGGGCCGCGTCGGTCGGGCTGCTGCTCGGGCTCGGGGTGCTGGGGCTCAGTCGCCGTGGACCGAGATCGCGCCGGAGGTGGTCTGGACCGTGATGGTCCGCGCGGCGCCCTCGACGTCCTCGAGACCGTACAGGTCGATCGTGCCGCTCACCGACTCGAGATCCAGGTCGTAGTCGTCCATCGGGACGGTCACCTCGACGCCGCCGTCGACCGTCCCGACCATCACCTCCCACGGCGCCAGCTCGCACTCGATGCTGACCTTGCCCTCGGTGGTGTTGACGTGGATCGAGTCGGCCTCGAGCTCGGTGGCGTCGACGCTGCCGCTGATCGTGGTGACCACGATGTCCTCGTTGGCGTCCCGGATGTCGACCTCGCCGCTGGTCGTGTCGATGTCCAGCCCGCCCTCGACGTCGGTGGCGTCGATCGCCCCGCCGACCGTCGACAGGAACGCGCCGCCCTCGATCTCGTAGACGTCGATCTCGCCGCCGGCGGTGCTGGCGATCACCTCGGTCCCGATGGGTACCACCACCGAGACGTCGATGGAGCACATCATGCCCTCGCACAGCGACCGGACGACCAGCACGTCGCCCATCTCCTCGATCTCCAGCAGCTCGGTGTCCTCGGTGCGGTGGAACACGGCCTCGAGCGTGTACTCGGCGCCGGAGACCACGTCGATGTCGCCGTCGATCGTCGTGATGTCGATCGTCGTGAAGTCGTACTCGTCGAGCTCGTAGCTCGCGGACGTGCCACCGCCGAACCAGCACGCCGAGGGGGCCATCGCGATCGGCAGGGTCAGCAGCAGGAGAAAGCGTCTCATCGTTCCGTCCGTCTCGCTCCCCAGCATAGGCCAGGCGACTCGCGATGGCCATCACTCTGCCGGGGACGATGGGGTGAGCGAGAGGTGGCGCACACGCCGGGGCTAAGGGGGGCACTCGTAGTGGGTTGTTGGGGTTTCACCACCGACGTGTGCGCTCGCCTCACTCTCGCCGCGGGCTCATTCCCGCGGTACGTCTCCAGGTTGATGCAGGGGGTGTGCCAACTTCGAAGACACCGCGAAATGGAGGGTCCTGGGGCGAAGACGGGGGCGATCCGTGGTGCCGGGGACAATCCGGGTTGTCACGGGCACAATTTGTCGGGGGACTCGTCCCCTGGCACACTCGTGGGCTGCACGGGAGAGCAGCGATGGTGCGACGTTGGGCGGTGGTGTGGTGCGGCGTGGTGGCGCTTGGGGTCGCGCCGTGCGTCCACGCCGAAGAGGAGCTGGTCCCCGACCTGGGCAAGCACTGCCTGGGCGAGAACTGCCCCAAGCTGGTGCTGCACCAGGTGTTCGGCGGGCGGCTGAACACCACGGGTGTCGAGAACACCGTGGAGCTCGGCCCGTGCCTGCCGCTGATCCAGCGGCCCGGGCTCCTGTTCGACTACACCTACGCGCAGTTCTCGCTGGTCAACGTGCTCAGCCCCACCTACGTCAACGTCGGCGGCAAGGCCGAGATCGCGCCGCTGTCGTTCCTGGTGTTCCACGCCGAGGTGGGCGCGCACCTGATCTGGCCGCTGGGCCTCGACCGTACCGGCTACCACCCGCGCTCGGGCTACGACGACCCCTACGACCCCGCCGCGCTGCCCGGGGACACCGGCGGCGCCGCCGGCGGCTGGTACGTCGTCACCGGGGCGACGTTCCAGATCAAGCTCCCGCTGGGCCCGCTGGCGTGGATCCTGGTCGACACGTTCACCGCGGAGCTGTGGAGGGTGGGGCCGGAGGACTACTACTACAGCTGCAAGAAGGACCTGGTCCTGGCGCGGCGCGACGTGTTCCTCGACAACAGCGCGATGACCTTCCTCGAGATCCCGCTGCACCCCAACTTCCAGCTGCGGCTCGGCGGGCTCGACGACTGGATCTACGTGCCTGCCTCCAAGCACGTCGACCACCGGCTGTACGGCGCGCTGGCGTTCAACTTCACCCGCCTGGGCCGCGCGGCCCGCGACTTCATGCCGTTCCTGGCGGTGGGGGGCATCATCCGCCACGGCTTCCTGCAGGGGCAGCCGACGATGCTGCTGGGGTTCATGACCGACTACCAGCTGGCGCCGAGGCCGGCGCCCCGGCGCTAGCCGTCGGCGCCCCGGCGCTATAGGGAGCTCGTCACGGGACACCGGGCCGCCCCCGGTGGTCAGGGAGCGGCCACCTGCGTCTCCAGCCAGGCGACGATGTCCGCGTCGGGCACCGGCGAATCCCGCCTGTCCACCTTGCTGGGGTCGCCGACGGCCCAGGTGGGGCACTCCTCGTCTGCGCCGAAGGTCCTCGTGGCCACCTCGCGGCCGGTGCGCCGCTCGTAGATTGTCACCTTCGTCTCTCGCAACCGCAGCTCGATGTCCGGCGCGGGCTTGCCGTCGTCGTCGACGTAGCCCGTGCAGGTCTTGGTGGAGCCCTCGAGGCGGGTGGCGACCGCGACGGCGTCGAGGTCGGCGAGGGTCGGCGCGCCGGCGCCGAGGAGGTGTCGGTGGATGCTGTGGAACCAGATCACGTTGCGGATCGGCCCCTCGACGGAGGACTCGCCGGCGAACAGCACCGGCCCCTCGGCGGCGGCCTCGAGCAGGTCGTCGAGGCCGTAGACCGTCTCGGGCTGCAGCGGGACGTCGAAGGTCGCCCCGCCGGGGACCGCGACGCTCACGGCCAGGTCGTCCAGGGACGCTTCCTCGAGGTCGGCGGTCGCGATGGTCCCGTACAGGGACGCGACGCGGACCTCGAGCATGGCGAAGCCCTCGTCGTCGACCGTCGCGGTCTGTTCCCCGATCGTCAGCGCCGTCCCCGGGGGAAACCCGTGGACGTGGAAGGACAGATCTCCGCTGGCGAGGTTCTGGGCACCCCACATCTTGTCCTTGCCCTGGATGCGGAACTGGCTTCCGTCGCCCCAGACGAAGACCTCGGGCCCGGTCAGGTACTGCGCCCGTTCCTCGAGGCTCCCGCAGCCGACCAGGGAGAGACCCAGGGCCACGCAGATCGCCACCGTGACCACGTCCGTGGACCATGCCTTCGAGCCGGGGGGCTCACCGAACTCGTTCCTCTTTCTCATGCGACGTCCACTCCATTCGTTGCCGATGTCCCTCCTCCGCCGCGGCCGCGAGGCCGTCGATCGTGGTCAGGGACACGCCCTTCGAAGGATTATTCCCTGCCCGACAGCGTCCCGGGTATCTGGCACGTCGGAACGGGGAGAACCGGTCCTAGCCGCGTTCGGCGTCGGGGGGTGCGCCGAAGCTGGCCTGGAACAGCTCGCGGATCGCCCGGCGCCCGGCCTCGTCGAGGCGGCGCGTGCCGGTGCCGCAGAACCGCGGCGCGGTGATGGTCGGGTCCGGGTCGGGCTCGATCCACGCCTGTCCGTCCCAGCTGCGCCAGATCCCCGCGGGCTGATCGAAGACGTGGACCGGCTTGCCCCAGTGGCGGGCCAGCTCCACCGCCCAGCCGGTGCCGCCGCGCACCGTCCCGTCGGGCTGGATCGCGCCCACGGCGAACACCTCGCCGGCGCGGGTCACCAGGTGCCACAGGCTCTGCAGCACCTTGCGCAGCGCCGGGTCGTCGGAGTACGTCCGCCGCATCCGCGCGGTGAGGTAGGCGCGGCTGACGTCCCCGCGCTGCAGCTGCGCGTCGTTGAGCTCCACCAGCCCGCGGCTGCGCACCACGTGCCGGCCGGCGAACGAGTAGGTCTGCTCGCCCAGCCCCCAGCGCTCGGCGCAGGCGCCGAACTCGGCCTCGGCCCCCGGGGCCCCGCCGCTGACCAGCGTGAAGCGGGCCCGGTGCGGCCGCGGGCCGGCGTCCGGGGCGGTGATCGGCCGCAGCCCCGCGGAGTCCAGCAGCGTGCCGCCGGTGGTCCGCTCCTCGCCCCGCCCGTCGCGCAGCACGCGCACCGCGACCTGCTCGCCCAGCGGCTCGAGGAACACGCCGAGATCGATCAGATCGGCGTGGGCCGCGCAGGCCGCGGGCAGCGCGGTCGGGTGGGCGCCGGTCTCGTGCCGGTGGGTCGTCCCGGTGAGCCACAGCGCGGCGCTCTGCCCCCCGGCGATCCCGCGCATCGCGACCAGCGCGGCGCGCACGGCCTCGGGGCCGGCGTCCCATTCGAACCCGTCCACCAGGATCGCGGCGGGCTCCAGCTCGATGCCGTCTCGCGCGACCTGCAGCGCCCGGGCCAGGCGGGGCGCCGGGTCGCCGGCGTCGGGGTGGGCGACGATCAGCCGCTGGCGCGCCAGCTCGGCGTGCAGCAGCGCGCGGTCCATCGGATCGGGGCTGTCCACGCGGCCGTCGAGGCCGGCGGCGTAGTGGGCCTCGACCTGGGCCAGGGTCGCGCCCAGCGCCAGGTGCAGCACCTGCTCGCCGCGCACCAGGTGGTTCAGCGCCAGCTGCACCAGGCAGCTGCTCTTGCCCACCCCGGCGCGGGCCAGCAGCACGCCCAGCCGGCCGGGGGCCAGCGCCTCGCCGCCGTCGGCGTCGAACAGGGTGAACGGGCGGACCATCGTGCAGGGGTTCCGGTCCATGCTCAGCCCCTCCCCTTGGCGCCGGCGCGCCGGCGGGCGGCGTGGGCCGCGATCAGCTCCTCGGCCACCGACTGCGGGGCCGGCAGGTAGCGCGCGAACTCCATCGTGAACTCGGCCTGGCCGTGGGTCGCCGAGCGCAGCGCCATCGAGTAGCCGAACATCTCCGCCAGCGGGACCTCGGCCTCGACCCGCGCCGCGCCGTCCTCCTCCTGGGACCCGACGATCGTGCCCCGCCGCTGCATCAGCGAGCTCATCACGCCGCCGGCGTGCTCGGAGGGCCCCTCGACGACCACCCGCATCACCGGCTCGAGCACCCGCGGCGCCGCCCGGTGGTACGCGTCGCGCCACGCGCCGCGGGCCGCCTCGGCGAACGCCAGCTCGGAGCTGTCGACGCTGTGGGCCTTGCCGTCGTCGACCACCACCCGCACGCCGGTCACCGGGAAGCCGATCAGCGCCCCGCGCTCGATCATCGAGCGGAAGCCCTTCTCCACCGCCGGCAGGAACGGCTTGGGGATCGACCCGCCCTTGGTCGCGTCGACGAAGTCGAGGCCGGCGTCGTCCGAGGGCTCGAGGCGCCCCGCCACGCGGCCGTACTGCCCGGAGCCGCCGGTCTGCTTGCGGTGGGTGTAGTCGAACGCGGCGACCTGCGTCAGCGCCTCGCGGTAGGCCACCTGCGGCGGGCTGGTGGTGACCTGCGCGCCGTACTCGCGGCGCATCCGCTCGAGGTAGACCTCGAGGTGCAGCTCGCCCATCCCGCTGATCACCGTCTCGCCCGACTCCTCGTCGATCCGCACCTGGAACGTGGGGTCCTCCTTGGCGAAGCGGGCCAGCGCCTTGGCGAACCCGGCGTCGCTGTTGCGGTCCGCCGGCGCGACGCTGAACGAGACCACCGGGTCGGGCACGTGCATCGAGGTCATCGCCACCCGCAGCGAGCCGTCGGTGAAGGTGTCGCCCGAGTGGCAGTCGATGCCGAACAGCGCCACGATGTCGCCGGCCTCGCCGCGGGAGATCTCCTCCATCTGGTCGGCGTGCATCCGCACCAGCCGGCCCACGCGGTGGCGGGCCCCGGTGCGCACGTTGACGATCGTGTCGTCGCGCTGCAGGCGGCCCTGGTACAGCCGGACGTAGGTCAGCTGGCCGTAGCGGCCGTCCTCGAGCTTGAACGCCAGCGCGACCGTGGGCTCCGCCGGGTCGGCGACCAGCGCGCGTCGCCCGCCCTGCAGGTCGTCGGCGTCGTAGGCCACGTCGGCGGGGCTGGGCAGGTAGCGCACCACCGCGTCGAGCAGCGGCTGCACGCCCTTGTTCTTGTACGCCGAGCCCATCAGCACCGGCGTGATCTGCTGGGCCACGGTGGCCTCGCGCAGCGCGGCGTGGATCTGCTCGGTCTCCAGGCGCTCCTCGAGGATCGCCTCGGTCAGCTCGTCGCTGAACATCGACACCGCGTCGAGCAGCTGCTCGCGGGCGGCCTCGGCCTCCTCGCGGCGGTCGTCCGGGATCGGCCCCGCCACGACCTGCTCGCCCGCGCCGCCCTCGAACCGCAGCGCGCGCATCTCGACCAGGTCGATCACGCCCTCGTGGCGCTCCTCGAGCCCCAGCGGCAGCTGCAGCGCCACGGCGTTGAGCCCCAGCTTGTCGCGCAGCTGCCGCACCACCCGCAGCGGGTTGGCGCCGGTGCGGTCGCACTTGTTGACGAACGCGACGCGCGGCACGCCGTAGCGCCGCATCTGGCGGTCGACGGTGTACGACTGGCTCTGCACCCCGGCCACCGCGCAGAGCACCAGCACGGCGCCGTCGAGGACCCGCAGCGCCCGCTCGACCTCGACGGTGAAGTCGACGTGCCCGGGGGTGTCGATGATGTTGACGTGGTGGTCCTGCCAGCGGCAGTGGGTCGCCGCCGAGGCGATCGTGATCCCGCGCTCCCGCTCCAGGTCCATCGAGTCCATCGTCGCCCCGACCCCGTCGGCGCCCTTGACCTCGTGGATCGCGCGGATCCGCTGCGTGTAGAACAGCACGCGCTCCGTCAGCGTCGTCTTGCCGCTGTCGATGTGGGCGGAGATCCCGAGGTTCCGCAGCCGGTCGATGCCGTGGGCCACCGTGTCGCTCCCGTCGTCGCGGGGGGCTCTCTACGCTCCGAGCCCAGGCGGGTCAAGCGGAAAGCGGGGATCAGGGGGCCTCGAAGAAGATCGGGTTGGTCATCGCGTAGGCGCGACCGCCGGGCCACACCGGCCACAGATCGGCGCTGCCCACCACCTCGACGAAGTAGTAGCCGTCCCCCTCGGGGAAGACCTCCAGCTCCTCGGCGTGCTGCACCGGCGGGGTCCACTGGCCGGCGTCGACGGGGGAGACCTGGACCAGCTGGCAGCCCGAGGAGTAGACGCGCACCTCGTCGATCCCCATCCGGCTGGGCGCCAGGACCTGGAGCGACAGCGTGGCGTGGTCGGTGGTCAGCGTCTGCCCGATGCCGGCGGTGTCGACGCCGTCGTCGGCGAGGAGTGTCACGAACGGGCCGCCCGAGACGACGGCATGGCCGGCCTTCAGCGAGGCGGTCAGCTCGTCGAGGTCGAGGGTCTCGACGCTGTCGCCGTCCACCGCCACGTAGGTGCGCGCCATCCCGGCGCCGGGCAGCCGGGTGTGGGAGTCGCTGACGCCGACCCCGACCTTGTACTGGCCCTGGTCCAGCAGCGAGCAGAAGATCTCGCGCAGCCCCTCGGCGTCGCCGTAGTCGCCCGAGTTGAGGATCTCCATCGTGTCGAAGGCGGTGCCGTAGAAGTCCGGATCGCCCGGCTCGCCCAGCACGGGGTCGTACTCGGCGTACTCGAACAGCCCGTTGTCCAGGCCGTGGTTGGCCTGCAGCACGCCGTCGGGGCCGACCCGCTCGCGCCACATCGCGTGCAGCTCGGAGGTGGTCCCCTGGTGCTCCCACCAGCGGGGCGCGCCGCCGTTGGCGGCATCCGGATCCGGCTCCACCGGGTAGATGTTGTGGTGACCGCGGATCACCGGCGAGATCTCGTCGCCGGGGACGGTCTGCAGCACCCCGTCGAGCCCCATCCCGCTGGCGGCGGGGCGGTAGTCGGCGACGTGGTCGTGGTCGGTGGCGACGTGGACCTGCAGGTCGTTGATCGCCACCGTGGCCAGGCGCTCCTCGATGGTGCACGCCCCATCCAGCGACGGGGAGGAGTGGCAGTGCAGGTCGGCGGACACCCAGCCGGGCGTCTCGTACGCCTCCGCCAGGGTCAAGGTGATCTGCTCGGTCTCCCCCGCGGCCAGCTCGACCCCGTCGGCGCGGTCGATCTCGTGGCGGAACCCGTGGTGCGCGACCACGTCGTAGGTCCCGGGCGCGATGGGGACGTCCATCTCCCCGTCCAGCACCCACGCCGCCTTGCGCGCGCCGCCCCGGGGGTAGTGCTCGCCGAGGCGGTCGTCGGGGGGCTGGGGGTCGGTGAAGCCCGGGGAGAACGAGATCAGGACGCCGGCGGGGATCGCGTCGCCGTCCTGGTCCTCGACCCGCAGCCGGAGCGTCGCGGGCTCGGTGAGCGTCAGATCCCGCTGGGCGGTCTCCCCCTCGGCCACCGTCACCGCGACGGGCTCGGAGCGGCCGTAGCCCTGCGCCAGCGGGGTCGGCGTGGCGCCGTCCGGGTCGGAGAACGCCCGCAGCGCCAGCTCGTTGCTGGAGTCGTGGGCATAGCAGCCGTAGGCCCCGTAGGCCTCGGGGAAGTCCATCTGCTCGTTGTTGCCGTCCCCGGTGGCCACCAGCTGCCAGGGGCCCGGCTCGGCGTCGATGCGGAACGCGCCCTCGTCGTCGGTGACGGCGACCATCACCGGGTCGCCCTCGAGATCGGTGAGGAACACCCGCGCGCCGGCCACCGGCCCGGCGGCGGTGACCGTGCCCTCCACCGTGCCCGTCGCCAGCCCCTGCAGCGCTCGGCGGTGCCGCTCCAGCGTCGCCAGATCGCGGGCGACCCCCACCAGCCGCGTGGAGGACCCGCTCTCGCCGGGGGCCAGCTCCAGGGTGTCGACCACCGCCAGGACGATGTCGAACTCGTCGCCCAGCCCGGTCAGCGCGCTGTCCTCGAGGGTGCCGCTGGGCGGGTACGTGGCCAGCGCCAGGTCGTTGCGGTGCGAGACCATCGCCAGCATCGAGCGGTCGCCAGACGGGGGCTCGTCGCCGAAGCCGGTGCCCGCGACGAAGCCGGACCACGCCGCCAGGTCGATCATCCCGGCGTCGGCGACGTCCAGCTGCAGCTCCTCGCCGGTGGGGTTGGTCACCGTGGTGGTGATCTCCAGCACCGGGACCCCGGGGTGCAGCGTGAAGGTCTGGACGATATCGAGGCCGCGGGGTGCGAACAGCCCCGGCGCCTCGATGGCGCCCTCGAGGAACCCGAACGACGCGTCGGTGCCGGACACCCGCAGCACGGCGGGGCCGCCGTCGAGGCCGTGGTCGACGACCTCGAACGAATCCGCCACGAACAGCCGCGGCAGCCCCACCATCGTCATCAGGTCGTCCAGCCCGTCGCGGTCGGCCTGGCCCTCGGGGCGCACGATGTCCGCGTCGATCACGCTGCCCGGGTTGCCGACGTAGAAGTGGCCCGCGCGCGGGCCCCGCACCACGAACCGCGCGCGGTCGTTGTACAGCAGGTAGTCGCCGGGGCGGCTCTCCCCGGCGGTGCCGCCGATGAACGCGCCGGCGTGGTCCTCGGTCAGCTCCCCGCAGCGGGCCTCGTCGGGCCCCAGTGGCTCGGTGAGGTCGACCTCGGGGGGGAGGTCGCCGGGGGGCGGCTCGTCGGCGGGGCAGCCGACCAGCCCGAGCCAGACCAACAGTGGGATCACCCGTCTCACGGACGCCTCGCCTTCTCGCCCCCACACAGGCTTGTCACAGAAGCGTCACAGAAGACAAGGGCCGATCGGCTGGCGCGCTGCGGTGGATTCCGCCACGCCGGACGATGGAGTAGATCTGGTGGGGAGATCGAGACGGGGAGGTAGGCCAAAACGCCCGCGACGGCTGGGAGGTGGGCCACGAGCGGATCGGGCTGGCCACGGCGTTGTGGCCGGAGGAGTGAGCCCCCAGTAGACTGGGACGGGGAGGCACCATGGTCCGCACCGCGCCGGGCATCGCCCTGATCCTGCTGCTCTCGCTGGCCCTCGCCGGAGGTTGTGTCGGCAAGCTCCAGGAGGGCGACGACGACAACAGCGAAGGGGACGACGACGGCGCCGACGACGACACCGGCGACGACGACACCGGCGACGACGACACCGCCTGGCTCGCATACGGCTTCTCCTTCGAGGACGACGTGCTGCTCGACAACGGCTCGCTGGTCGACAGCTTCGACTCGGGGGTCGGGCCCTACTCCAACAACAACCAGGCGAGCAACGCGACGATCACCACCAACCAGACCGGCAAGTGCGCCATCGACTGGTCCAGCCAGGTCAACACCGATCTGGCCTTCCCGCGGCGGTGCACCTCGTGATGATGGGCAGCGGGGACTTCGTGATCGACACCAGCAGCCAGGTCTACGCCGCGGCGCTCCACCCCCAGAGCACGCTGATCGTCGACTCCGAGCTTGTGAATCTATCCCCGGACCGAGCCTGAGTGCCGCAGCGCCACGCTGGCCAGGCGCAACGAGGGAGCAGGCCCCCAGGCCTGTGACCGAGGCGCGCCGCAGAGGGTCGCGAAGCGGCCTGTCCAGCGGGGATGATGCGGTGCTCAGGCGACGGGAGGGGATAGATTCACAAGCTCTCCGGCGACCTCCACGGCGTCGCCATCGGGCTCGCCGCCGACGTCTCGTGGTCCGGCGGTCTGCACGTGGACGAGAGCCTGGTCTGTCCGTAGCGCGGGCCGCTCCTACCAGCGCGCGTCGATCGCCCGCTGCGTCTCCTGGGTCCTGGTGGCGAAGTCGGGCTCGGGGACCGGGTTGCCGTACCGACCGAAGTGGACCGTGCTCTACCGCACCGCCGCCCAGGAGTGCAGACCGGTGGTCCCCTCCGCGGGGGCCAGGATCAGGTCGCCGGGCCAGCCCTCGGCGTCGTTGTGGGCGTAGGCCAGCGCCACGCGGTCGGCGAACTGCTGCCAGGTCTCGCCGTCGCCGGCGTCCTGCAGCGTGGTGGGGTGGGACTCGGCCGGGGGGGTGCCGGTGGCGGCGCGGACGGGCAGCACGGTGGTGAACGTGTCGGGGACCTTCTCCTGCTGCACGTACCACACGATCTCGTCCTCGACCGGCTTGCAGCGGCACAGCTCGAAGCCCGCCACCGCGGCGTCGGCCCAGACCCTGTGCTTCTGCCGCGGCTCGGCGCCGCCGACCGCCGACCAGTCGATCGCGCAGGTGCCGAACACGATGCCCTGGGGGCTCTCCTCGGGCGCGACCAACAGCGGGTTGTCGCGGACCTTCTGGCGGTAGGCCTCGATGTCGGCGGCGATCCGCTCCGGGACCGCCACGCGGTCCACCGCCGGGGGCTCGGCCTGGCGGAAGACCAGGTCGACGCGCGACAGCTCGGCCGCGGCGATCACCTCGAGGACCTCGAACACCGTGGCGGTCGGCACGTCGGCGGAGACGAACAGCGCCATCACCGGCGTGGCCGAGTACTGGCCCTTGCGCTTGGCCATCGCCAGCTCCTGGTCGCGCTTGTCCACCAGGGTCTTGGTCAGCTTGTCCTTGAACCGCTCGTGGCCCAGCTCGACGATCGGCACGTCGGCGCTGAGCACCTGGGTGCGGTCGAGCTCCAGCAGCAGGAACGTCTCGGAGCGCACGTACGGCAGCGCCGCGGTGGCCAGCGCCAGCGCGGCGTTGCGCGAGCGCTCGCTGTGCATCGCCGGCGGGTAGTCCCACCACTGGCTCTGCTCGACGACGGCCAGCTCGGTGTCCAGCCGCTGCTTCAGCGCGGCGGCCCGCTCGGGGCAGTCGCCGCCCCCGGCGAGGCCGGACAGGCCCCCGTCACACGAGATCAGCAGCAGCGCGGGGAGCAGGAGCCACGGGGTGCGCATCGCGGGACGCCTCCTCGTTCAGGGCAATCCTACCGCCCCGGGGGGTCACGGCACAGCCCGAACCTCGCCTCCGGGCAGCTCGCCCGGATGTCGCGCGGGGCCGGCGGGCCCGGCGCAGGGGTAGCGCTGCCCGCCCCGGCGGAAGACCCTGTCCCCGGCGTGCTCGTCCAGCCTCACGCCGACGAGCATGGGGTCCTCGGCGTACCCCGCGGCGAGGGGCAGGTCCGGGTCGTGGGCCCGCAGCAGCGCCAGCGCGAGGGACGCCAGCAGGAGGCCCCGAGCGGGTCCTCGCGCCGTGGAACGCGCCCAGGCTGGCCTCCGGTGATCACCGCTCCAGCCTCCACCACGCGCGCGGGGCGCGCAAGCGCCAGGCGGCGGAGGTTGCGCGACGGGCAGATATTTCGTACGCAAAGGGTATCACCGGGGAGGCGAACCGGTCGGCCGGATGTCGCGCCGTCCCGACCCCGGAGGAGAGGAGACGGGTGTCGTCACGAACGAATCGGTCGGGTCCCGGACGGTTCTCGCCACGGTGGGCGATCGGCGTCGTGTCGTGGTCGCTGGCCCTCGTGCTCGCCTGTGCGGAGGCCCCGGACGACGGCGCCGCGGAGCCCGACGACGACGCGGAGGGCGACGACGCCGGCGACGACGACACGGGGGGGGGAGCGCAGGCCCTGGTGATCCTCGCCGGCGAGGCCATTGCCGACACGGCGGGGTACGGCGGCACCGAGGTGTTCACCGCCATCGCGGACCAGGGCCAGGGCGAGACCCTCTGCGCGATCCGCTACGATTGGCAGGCGGTCGCCCCGCAGGACGACTGCCCCGGCTGCGAGTGGGCCTGGGATCTCGTGGCCACGAACGCCGAGCTCGTCGCCGAGACCGGGGTGGGCTGCGCCGGGGTCGGGGCGAGCCCCGCGGACCACGACGGCGAGCAGCGCAGCCAGGGCTTCGTCCCCGAGTACGTCGGACACGCCGATGTCCTGATGGCCCTCGTCGACGGCACCTGGCAGGCCGTTGCCTTCGCCGCCTACGACCCCGAGACCGGAGCGCTGAGCTACGAATGGGAGACCGGCTACCAGCCCTACGAGTGATCCTGCTCGCCGCGCTGTCGCTGGCGGGCTGCAGCGAGCCGTTCGTGGGGATCACCGCCGGCCCGAACCCCCACAACCCGCTGGCGTGGATCGTCGAGGTCACCGCGCTGCACGACGGTCCGGTGCGGGTGGAGTACGGGACCGCGGACCGGTGGGACCACCGCACGCCGGCGGTGGAGGCCGTGGCGTGGGAGAGCACGCCGATCCAGGTGCTGGGCCTGCGCGCGGACACCGAGTACCAGCTGCGCGCCGCGGAGGTCGACCGCGGCGAGACGAGCCGGACGCTGCGCGTGCGGACCGACGGGCCCGACCCGGAGTGGCCGCAGTGCGAGGCCACGGGAATCGCCGGCGACCCGGACGAGGTGTTCTGCACCCAGTACCGGCTGGACGACTGGATCCGCGGCGGCTTCTTCTGTGCCGACCGCAGCGGGGAGCCGGTGTGGTTCCTGCACCACCCCGACAAGCTCCGCCTCCAGGCCCTTCGTCGCCTGCGCGACGGAGGCTTCGTGGCGGTCGGGGACGGCAGCTCGAAGGTGGTGTACTTCGACCGCTGGGGGGCCCTCGTGGCCGAGTACGGGCCGCTGTGGTTCGATGGCCGCACGCGGTTCGAGCACCAGTGGATCGACGGCCACGAGGTGATCGAGCTGACCGAGGGCCGATGGGCGGGGGCCGTGGCGTTCCTCACCGCCACCGAGGATCAGCGGTCGTCCGGGATCTCCGTCCAGGGCCAGGGGATCGTGGTCTACGACCGCGCCGCGGACGAGGTTCGCTGGGACTGGCTGTCCCACGGTGTCCTGGGGGACGACGTGCCGATCGATCCGGCCCTCGAGGAGGACTACTCGGGCAACCACTGGATGCACGGCAACGCCATCGTGCACGTGGTGCGAGACGACGGGCGCGAGGAGTTCTGGCTCTCGGCGCGGGACATGGACTGGATCATCGCCATCGACGTCGACACCGACGCGGTGCGCTGGCGCCTCGGGCGGGGCGGGGACTTCACCCTCGTGGACGACCTGGACGCCGCGGACCCGTTGCCCCTGCGTGACGACGCCTGGTTCTCCTACCAGCACGCCCCCGAGATCCTCGAGCAGGCGGGGGAGCGGACCCGGCTGCTGCTGTTCGACAACGAGACCGACGAGGGCGACAGCAGCCGGGTGGTCGGCCTCGAGTTCGACGAGGGCACGCGCCTGGCCTCGCCGTTCTTCGAGTACGGCGACGAGGACCCGGCCTCCCCGGAGAACTTCTTCTCCAGCATCGGCGGTGACGTCGACGTGCTGCCGGGCGGTGACGCGCTGCTGGTGGCGGACGCCTACGACGAGCCCGCGTTGTTCGAGCTGGCGTTCCCCGAGGGGGAGGAGCAGTGGCGGCTGGAGTGCGGCGACCAGAAGGAGATGTACCGCGCCAGCTATCGCGGCAGCCTCTACGAGTGACCGCAGCCGCAGCGCCGCATCGTCACCTCCGCCTGGTAGATGGTACCCTCGCGTGGTCCATGCAACGGAGGGGATCGATGAATCGCACCACTTCCCTGTTCGCGCGGGGCGCGCTGGCGCTCCTGCTGGGTCTGCTGATCGGCGCCTGCTTCGACTCGTCGGGGGGCGGCGGGGGCGGGGCCACCACCGGCGACGGCACCGAGCCGGCGACCCCGCCGGTGAAGGTCGACCTGCCCACCGGCAAGCAGGTCTCGGGGACGCCGACGCGGGTGCCGTTCATCCTGTGGGGCGGCGACATGGCGACGTTCTACGGCAACCGCGGGACGCGGACGCTGGAGGGCAGCGTGTTCGCCAGGCACGGGCTCAACGTGGAGCTGGTGCGCGGCGACGACTTCGCCCAGCAGGTCGAGGACTACGAGAGCGGCCGCTCGCCGTACCTGCGGGGCACGTTCCGGATGGTCGGGATGGTGATGGGCGAGCTGTGCGACAGCCCCGACACCTGCCCGCTGCCGGTGCTGCAGATGACCTGGTCGGCCGGCGACCACATGGTGGCCCGCGGGGAGATCACCGATCTGAAGAGCCTGAAGGGCAAGACCGGCGCGATCCAGAAGGGCGGGCCGCACGTCGGGATGATGGACGACATCCTGCGCGACGCGAACCTGACCTGGGACGACATCGACGTGGTGTGGAAGGACAACGTCACCGGCGAGGACAGCCCGGTGTCCGAGTTCCGGTCCAACGAGAACGTCGACTTCGCGTTCGCGATCACGCCGGACATGTTCGGGCTCACCGGCGGGCTGGACAGCACCGGCAGCGGCGCCGAGGGCACGGTCAAGGGCGCCCGCGTGGCGGTCTCCACCGCGGAGCGCTCCTACACGATCGCCGACATGTACTTCGTGCGGCCGGACTACTACCGCGACCACGCCGCCGACGTGCAGAAGTTCGCCGTGGCGTACCTGGAGTCGGTGGAGCAGGTCATCGATCTCAAGAAGACCTACGAGGCCAGCGGCTCCGACGAGTACCTGCAGCTGCTGGCGCTGACCCAGAGCATCTACGGCGAGGCCGACATCCCCACGCTGGAGGACGCCCACGGGCTGATCTCCGACTGCAACTTCGTCGGCCACCCGGGCAACGTCTCGTTCTTCACCGACGACAAGAACCCGCGCGGGTTCGAGGTCTTCGTCAAGCGCAGCAACGACCTGGCGGTGGGCCAGGGGTACGCCAAGAAGCGGGTCACGCTGGACCCGTCGCCGCTGGACTGGACCAGCACCGCGTTCACCTCGGTGCTGACCAAGACCAGCTCGACGCGCGCGCCGCGGTTCCAGGCCGAGGCGGTGCAGGAGGAGATCGAGGCCCTCGACGCCGGCGGGCGGCTGGACGACAACACGATCCTGAGCTTCACGATCTCGTTCGAGGCCAACCAGACCGTGTTCAGCGCGGCGCAGTACCGCGAGGAGTACGACAAGGCCGTCGAGCTGCTGGGCCAGTACGGCAACGCGGTGCTGGTGATCCGCGGCCACGCCGACCCGACCAAGACGCTCAAGGAGCTGGTCGAGGCCGGGATCGCCAAGGACGTGCTCAAGCGGTCGGGCACGCCCGGCGCGTACACATACTACTACAACGGTCGCCCGCTGGATCTGAACGACACCGAGGCGATGGTCCAGCTGGTGCAGAGCGGCGCCTTCGACGGGGACCCCGAGCACAACCCGCGCGAGACGCTCACCGCGGCGCTGAACCTGTCGCTGGAGCGCGCCGAGGAGGTCCGCAACTCGGTCACCGACTACGCCTCGAGCCAGGGGCTGCGCATCGACCCGAGCCAGATCCAGCCGCAGGGGGTCGGGATCCGCGAGCCGCTGATCGCCAAGCCGCGGTCGATGGACGAGGCGCAGCAGAACATGCGGGTCGAGTTCCGGCTGATCCGCATCACGGCCGAGATCGCGTCCACCTCGGACTTCGACTTCTAGGGGGGGCGGGGAGATGTACCGACTGGCAACGCTGGGGCTGTGCCTCGCCCTCTGCGCCGCGCCGGCCGCCGCGCAGGAGGCCCACGACTGCGTGGTGATCGTGCTCGACGCCTCGGGGAGCATGAACGACCTGATGCCGCGCAGCGGCGGCAAGACGAAGATGGACGCGGCCAAGGGCGCGATCAAGACCGTGGTCCAGGACGTCGACCAGGGGACCTACGTCGGCCTGCTGGTGTTCAGCGGCTCGTACAAGAGCAGCGACTGGCTGCACGAGCTCGGGCCGCGCGCCGACACCAAGATGTTCGACGCGCTGGACCTGATCCAGGCCGACGGCGGGACCCCGCTGGGGACCTACATCAAGAAGGGCGCCGACGCCCTGCTGGACAAGCGCGACGAGCAGCTGGGCTACGGCAGCTACCGGCTGCTGGTGGTCACCGACGGCGAGGCCGACGCCGGGCGCGAGCGCAGCCTGATGGAGGAGTACACCCCCGAGGTGCTGGCGCGGGGCATCACGCTGGACGCCATCGGGGTCAACATGGACCGCCACCACACGCTGGCGACCCGCTCCCACTCCTACGCCACGGCGGACAACCCCGAGCAGCTGACCAAGGCCTTGCGCGAGGTGTTCGCCGAGGTCACGGCCCAGCCCGGCGACGACGCCGTCGACGACGCCTTCGCGGTGCTGGCCCCGCTGCCCGACGAGATGGCGATGGCGATGCTCGAGGCGCTGTGCAGCTCGGGCAACCACCCGATCGGCGAGCAGCCGCCCGATCCCGACGCGCCGGCAGAGGAGGCCGCCGCCACCGCGGCCGATCCCTACGGCAGCGCCACCAGCACCACGGCCTGCTCCACCGCCCCGCGGGGCGCCGAGCGCGCCGCCACGGTGCTGATCGCGCTGGCCCTGATCGGCCTGTTCCTGCGGGGGACGCGACGGCATGGATGAGCGCAGGGCCGCCCGCAACCTGGTCGCCGGGATCGTCATCCTGGTGCTGGTCGCCGGCCTGGCGGTGGCGTTCCGCTTCCTGATCTGGCCGATGATGCAGGGCGACCTGATCGCCGGGACCAGCTCGGACAGCGCCTACGAGCACACGGTGCGCATCGCCGCGGACTCGTTCGCCGGGTACGCGGTGCTGCGCTCCGACGACTTCCGGACCCAGCTGGGCGCCCGCGGGATCAAGGTCGAGATCGTCGACGACGGCGCGGACTACGTCGCGCGGGCCAGGGCGCTGCAGCGCCAGGACGTGGAGATGGCGGTCTACACCGTCGACTCCGACATCACCTCGGGGGTCGAGCTCGGGACGTTCCCCGGCACGATCGTGATGGTGATCGACGAGACCGCCGGCGCCGACGGGATGGTCGCGTACCAGGAGTCGGTGCCCAACGTGCAGGCGCTGAACCACGCCGACGCCAGGATCGTCGCCACCCCGAGCTCGCCGAGCGAGACGCTGGCGCGGGTGACGGTGACCGACTTCAACCTGCCCGATCTGGGCAAGAACTGGCTGGTGGAGGCGGACGGGGCCGCGGACGTCTACGAGCAGCTGCGGAGCGCCGACCCGGGCGACCGGCGCGCCTACGTGCTGTGGGAGCCGTACCTGAGCAAGGCGCTGGCGATCCCCGGCACGGTGCTGCTGCTGGACAGCGGCAACGTCCAGGGCGTGATCGTCGACGTGCTGGTCGCCGAGCGGCGGTTCCTGACCGACGAGCCCCACGTGGCCCAGGCGGTGGTCGAGGAGTACTTCCGCTCGCTGTACGCCGCCGAGAACCAGGCCGGCGGGATGGTGGCGCTGCTGATGGACGACGCCCAGCAGGTCGGCGAGCCGCTGACCGAGGCCCAGGCGCAGAAGATGGTCGAGGGCATCCGCTGGAAGAACACGCTGGAGAACTACGTGTACTTCAACCTCTCCAGCGTCCAGGGCGTGGCCGCCGGACAGGGGCTCGAGGACATCATCGAGAACATCGTGCGGATCCTGATCAGCAGCGGCAGCCTGGACCACAACCCGGTGGCGGGCAAGGCCCACGAGCTGTACTACGACGGCGTGCTGCGGCAGCTGCAGGCCCAGAACTTCCACCCCGGCCAGCGGCTCGGCGTGGTGGACACCGGTGCGGCGCTGCCCGACGAGCAGTGGCGCGGGGCCACGGAGCTGCCGGCGCTGAGCGAGGCCGAGTGGGAGGCGCTGACGCCGGTGGGCAGCATGCGCGTGCCGCCGATCCAGTTCACCCGCGGCGGGTCCAGGCTCAGCATCCAGGGCGACCGCGACGCCGCCGCCGTGGCCCAGCAGCTCAAGGCCTGGCCGTCGTACTACATCACCGTGACCGGCCACGCGCGCGCCGAGGGCGACGCCGCGGCCAACCTGCAGCTGGCCGGGGACCGCGCCGAGGCGGTCCGCGACCGGATCATCCGCGAGGGCGTCAGCCCCAACCGCGTGCGCTCCGTGGCGGCCCCGGTGGCGGGCACCGGCGGGCAGTTCCAGAGCGTGGTCTTCGAGTTCGGGCAGGTGCCGTACTAGGAAGCGCGGATGACGCTGGACCGCAAGGAGCTGAAGCGACGCGTGCTGACCCAGCTGCTGGGCCACCCGCTGACGGTGTGGCCCACGGTGGGGGGCGCCGCGGCGCTGCTCGCCGGGGTGGCGTTGCCGTTCGTCGGCGCGGTGCCGGCGTTCCTCGGGCTGGCGGGGATCGCCACGGGGGTGGGCACGCTGGCGCTGCGCTGGCTGTACCGCCGCGACGCGATCCTCGAGCAGTCGGCGCGGCGGATGGAGCAGGAGGCGCGGCAGGGGCGGGAGGCGGAGCTGGACGCCCTGCACGAGGACCTGCAGGCCGACGGCGACCCGCGCACCGAGCAGCTGCTGTCGGACATGCGCGAGCTCACTGCGATGGTCCGCGACGAGCAGACGTGGCCCGACATCACCTCGAGCGTGCGGTTTGATATTCTCGCCGGCGTCGAGGAGCTGTTCGCGGCCAGCGTCGGCCGCCTGCGGCTGTCGCTGACCCTGTTCGAGCGCGCACAGCGCATCGCCTTGCCCGAGGCCCGGGAGCCGCTGCTGAACCAGCGGGAGGCCCTGATCAACCAGGTGGCCAAGGGGATCGCCGAGCTGGGGAGGATCCTGGCCGAGATCCAGGCGCTGGGGATCAGAGAGGTGAGCGAGGAGGACCTGTCCCGGATCATCGGGGACCTGGAGCGCAGCGTGGAGGCCGAGCGGGTCACGCAGCGCGGGCTGGACGACGAGATACGGCAGCTGGGCGGGGCGCTGGGACAGCGCCTCCCGGAAGGCTGAGCCGGAAACAAACGCGCAGGGGAGACCCTGTCACGCGGAGGGGATCGAGATGGTGCGCTACTGGATCGCGTTGGTGATGGTGCTGGGGATCGCCCTGGCGGGCTGCAAGACCGGGGAGACGGGCGACGGCGGCGAGGGCGACGGCGACGAGGCCGAGGTCCACTCGTTCTCGCTGGCCTGGAGCGAGTACCCCAGCTGGTCGACGTTCGGGGTCGCCCACGAGCTGGGCAACATCGACGGCAAGAAGGGCGAGCTGGGCCCGATCGAGGAGAAGTGGGGCGTCGACATCGTGCTCAAGGAGGCCGACTACGACTCCTGCATCACGATGTACGGCAACGGCCAGGTGGACGCCGCGGCGCTGACCAACATGGACTCGCTGATCCCGGCGACCAGCCGGCCGACGGTGGGGATCCTGCCCACCTCGACGTCGTTCGGCGCCGACGCGCTGATCGTCGACGAGAAGATCACCGAGATCGCGCAGCTGAAGGGCAAGGAGGTCCGCGGGCTGGCCAAGACGGTCTCGGAGTACATGTTCGTGCGCAACCTCGTCCTCGCTGGCGAGGACCCCACCCAGTACACGTTCACCAACATGGACCCGGCGGCGGCGGCCACGGCGATGCAGCAGAAGCAGGACGGCTTCGAGGCGATCGCGGTGTGGAACCCGTTCGTGCTCGAGACGCTGAACAAGCGCGACGACGTGCACGTGCTGTTCGACAGCACCAAGATCCCCGGCGAGATCATCGACATGATCGTGGTCTCCAAGGAGTCGCTGGCCAAGCCCGGCGGCGACGCCTTCGCCCACGCGGTGATCGACACGTTCTACACCGTCTGCGACCGGATGAACGCCGCCGACACGCGGGACGACACGCTGGTCGCGCTGGGCGAGAAGTTCAGCCACCTGGACGTCGAGTCGATGAAGACCGTGGTGCAGCAGACCCAGTTCTACGACACGCCGAAGAAGGGCATCGAGGTCTACGACGGCGACAAGCTGCCCGGGATCATGACCACCGTGGTGGACTTCTGCGTGGACAAGGAGATCGTCGACGCCAAGCCCACCGTCGGGTATGGCGCCGACGCGGCGGACAGCCAGTTCCGCTTCGACAGCTCGTACATGAAGAAGGTCGCCGAGGGTCGCTGAGCCGGATGGCCGACGACGCGCCGAAGCCGCCCCCGCCGCCGGGGAAGCGCGCCGGGAGCGAGACCTGGCGCGCGGTGGTCGCCATCCGTGGCCGGCTGCCCCGCTGGCTGGGGGTGGTGATCGGCGCGTCGTCGATCGTCGCCCTGCTGGGGCTGTACACCTGGCTGTCCCACCGCCAGCACCAGGAGAACCCGGACGACACCACGATCCCCACCTGGCAGCAGCTGGGCGAGGGGGTGGTCCACGCCGTCGAGGCCAACCCGCGGTCCGGCGAGCGCTGGATCGTGGTGGACAGCAAGGCCACCGCCACGCGGCTGTTCCTCGGGCTGCTGTTCGGGATCCTCGGGGCGGTGCTGCTGGGCGTGCACATGGGCTCGTTCTCGGCGGTGGAGGCGTTCTTCGTCCCGCCGTTGAGCCTGCTCGCCAAGGTCCCCCCCACCGCCGCGCTCGCCGTGTTCTTCGTGATGGTCGGCACCGACCGGTCGATGTACGTGGCGATGATCGCGTTCGGGATCCTGCCCACGCTGGCGCAGTCGATCTACCTGGCGATCAAGGAGATCCCCGAGGAGCGGATCCACAAGGCGCTGACCCTGGGCGCGTCCCGCGCCGAGATCGTGTGGACCGTGGTGTTCCCCGAGATCCTGCCCAAGATCATCGACGGCATCCGGCTGCAGATCGGGCCGGCGATGGTGTACCTGATCGCCGCGGAGATGGTGGTCGGCGACGTGGGCTTCGGCTACCGCATCCGGCTGCAGTCGCGGCTGCTGGACATGAACGTGGTCTACCCCTACCTGGCCCTGCTGGCGGCGTTCGGCTTCGGGATGGACGTGGTGCTGCGGCTGCTCCAGCGCTGGCTCAGCCCCTGGTTCGTCAAGGGGGACGAGCGATGAGCCAGGCGTACGACATCGTGCTCGAGGCCCGCGGGGTCCACCGCTGGTTCGGGCCCAACCTGGTGATCCACGACCTGGACCTGCGCATCGCCCGCGGGCAGATCGTGTCGCTGGTCGGCCCCAGCGGCTGCGGCAAGTCCACGCTGCTGAACATGATCGTCGGGATGCTGCAGCCCAGCCGCGGGGCGGTGCTGATCGAGGAGGGCGGGGTCCAGCGGCCGGTGCAGAAGCCCGGCCGCGACCGGGGCATCGTCTACCAGCAGTACTCGCTGTACCCGTTCCTCACGGCGCAGCAGAACGTGGCGCTGGGGCCCAAGCTGGCCGAGAGCAGCATGCCGGGGCGGGTGCTGGGCACGCTGACGGGGTCGTGGCGGCAGCGGCGCAAGCGGCACCTCGCCGAGGCCGCCGCGCTGCTGGACAAGGTCGGCCTCGGCGCGGCGGTGGACAAGTACCCGCACCAGCTGTCCGGCGGGATGCGCCAGCGGGTCGCCATCGCCCAGGCGCTGATCATGCGCCCCGAGGTGCTGCTGCTCGACGAGCCGTTCGGGGCGCTGGACGAGGCCACCCGCGAGGAGCTCCAGAACATGCTGCTGGAGCTGTACCAGGAGAACACCGCGGCGGTGGCCGCCGGCGCGCCGCCGCCCAACACGATCATCATCGTGACCCACGAGCTCAACGAGGCGATCTTCGTCGGCGACCGGCTGGTGGGGCTGTCCCAGTACTGGGACTGGAAGGGCGAGGGCCTCGAGGCCAGCCCCGGGGCGACGGTGACCTACGACAAGGCGATGCCGGTGTTCCGCCCCGGCGACGAGCAGGTCTACGAGGAGTTCCGCCGCCGCCGCGAGGAGATCCGCAGCGTGGTGTTCGAGCCCGAGACCCCCGGCGACCGGCGCACCCACGTCACGTTCTGGGACCAGGTCGCGGCCGGCGAGGCCGGCGGGGTGCTGACCCCCGGCGGGGGCGGCGCATGACCGACTACGGCCGCATCGAGCGCCAGATCCGCGAGACCACCCGGCGCAGCGGCAAGGACTATCGCTTCGACGACGACCGCGACCCGTGCCGGCCGCTGATGGTGTTCTTCCAGGAGTCCCACGAGGGCGTGGTGCTGTTCGTGGTGCTGTACACGCTGGCGTGCCGCTACTCGCAGTGCACGTTCTGCCCGCTGCCGGGCACGGCCACCACGCGCCACATCGGCTACACCCAGCTGATGGACCAGATCGACGCCGTGTTCGCCGACCCGGAGGTGCGGCGCCGGCGCGCCGAGATCCGCAAGGTGATCGTCAGCAACCAGGGCTCGGTGCTCGACGAGGCGACGTTCGCCTCCACCGCGCTGATCTACCTGGTGGCCCAGTGCAAGCGGCTGCTGCCCAACCTGGACGTGTTCAGCCTCGAGACCCGCCCCGAGTACGTCGACGACGAGGAGCTGGAGTTCCTCGACCGCGCGATGAGCGAGGGCCACGACACGCTGCTGGAGATCGCCATCGGCTTCGAGGCGTTCGACGAGCACCTGCGCAACGACGTGCTCAAGAAGGGCCTGTGGCTCGAGGAGCACCGCCGCCACTCGTTCGAGGACCTGGCGCGGCGCGTCGCCGAGCACGGCTTCCACCTCAAGAGCTACTTCATGCTCAAGCCCGCCGCCGAGCTCGACGACGACACCGCGATCGCCGACATCCAGGGTGCGATCGACTACCTCTCCGGGGTCGCGCAGCACTACGGCGCCCACCTCTCGATGCACCTCAACCCGACCTTCGTCGGCGCCGGGACGCCCCTGCAGGACGCCTTCGAGCAGGGCCGCTTCGTGCCGCCCACGCTGCGCCAGCTGGCCCGGGCCGCCGCGCACGGCGAGGGCAAGGGCGTCCCGATCTTCCTGGGCCTCAACGACGAGGGGCTGGCGGTGCAGGGCGGCTCGTTCCTGCGCCCCGGCGACGGGCCGCTGGTGGCCCGGCTGGAGCGGTTCAACCGCTCGCAGGACTATGCGATCCTGCGCGACCTCACTGCTCGATGACCTCGAGCACGTCGATCTGCAGGAACTGGCCGTCGTAGGGATCGGGGTCGGGTTCCACGCCCTCGATCACGAGCGGGTCGCCGTCGGCGCCGAGGTTGCGCAGCTGCAGGCCGTCGCCCCCGTCGTCGGCGACGAGGCGGACGGTGGCGCCGGGGGCGATGTCGAGGGTGACCTCCACGTCCACCGCCATCGCGTGGGCGCCGGGGGACGCGCCGGCGTTGAGGTGGTGGACCCGGTCGGGGTCGGAGACCTCGAGGGCGAAGACGCTGGCCTCGTCGCCGGCGGGGTCGCCGCCCTCGGCCCACGGGCCGTCGGTGTAGTCGGCGTCCTCGACGGTCTTGGGCTCCACCACGCCGCGGACCCGCACGGTGGTCACGAAGGTCGTCGAGGTCGCGCCGGTCGTGGCGTCGACCTCGATGGCGCGGTCGACCCCGTCGGGGGCCTCGCAGTGGGCGTCGTCCGGGCCGTCGCCCTGGCACGGCATCTCCCAGCGCTGGCCGTCGAGCAGGTCGGCGACCTGCTCGGTGGACAGGCTGCAGGACAGCAGGGGGAGGACGAGCAGGGGGAGCAAGGCGCGGCGCATACGATTCCAGTAGTAGGGACGAGGGCCCCGGCCGTCAAACACCGTCGAGCAGGGTGGCGCCGAAGCCGAGGCGCTGCAGGGGCGCGCGCAGGTCCGGTGGCACCGCGGCGGCGAGGACCAGGCGGGCGCCGGTGGTGGGGTGGGGGACCGCCAGGTGGGCCGCGTGGAGCGCCAGCCGGCGCAGGCCGTGGCGCGCCGCGATGGCGCGGTTGAGGTCGGGGCGGCCGTAGTTCGCGTCCCCGATCACCGGGTGGCCGAGGTGCTTGGCGTGGCGGCGGATCTGGTGCAGCCGGCCGGTGCGCGGGCGGGCCTCGACCAGCGACAGCGCCCGCGGCTCGGCGTCGACGGTGGCGAGCCGGCGGAACAGGGTCACGGCCTCGACGCGCTCGGGGGACTTGCCGCGCCGGATCGGGTGGTCGACGAGCACCTCGTCGGGGGGCGTGCCGCGCACCAGCGCCAGGTAGCGCTTGTCGGCGTCGCCGCGCTCGAACGCGGCCTGGAGCGTGCGCGCGGCGTCCGGGTCGAGGGCGAACAGCACCACCCCGCTGGTCCCGCGGTCGAGGCGGTGCACCGGGTGCACGGTGCGCTGCCCGGCCAGGCGGCGGACGTGGTCGGTGAGCACCTCGCCGTCGCGCGCCCAGCCGCGGTGGACCAGCCAGCCGGACGGCTTGTCCACGGCGATCACGGCGTCGTCGCGGAACAGGATCGGGGGAATGGACATCGGCGCGGATCGTACCAGCGACGGACCCCGGGCACGCGGCGCTTGTGTTCGTCCCCGCCCTGATCCATAAGAAACCCCCTGGAGGCCCAAGATGGCTCACGCGCTGGCGCTGGACGGCCAGGAGATCGCGCTGGAACTCCACGAGCTGCTCCGCGACATCGATCCGATCCGCTGGCGGGACGAGGTCGAGGAGGGGGCGCGCGCGCGGCTGGAGGCGCTGCAGGCCCGCGTCGCCGAGCTCCGCGATCGCTTCGAGCAGCTGCAGGAGAGCTACACCGACGCGTCGATGCAGGTGCTGCGCGAGCGGCTGGACCTGGTGGCCGCGACGCTGCGGGAGTACGCCCCGGCCGACGGGCTGCCGATGCCCGACCTGCGGCGGGAGTGGATGGACTTCCGCAGGAAGGCGGGGCCGGCCTACGAGGCGCTGGCCCGGGCGCTGCGGGTCCAGGAGGTCCACGTCCCCGCGCTGCGGCCGACCAACTACGCGCGCAACGTGTTCCACGTCGCCTCGGCGCTGCTGTCGCTGGTGCTGGTCGAGACGGTGCTGACCCCGACCCTGATGCTGATCATCGCCGGCGGCATAGCGGCGTTCGCCTGGTCGTGCGAGATCGGCAAGCGGCTCAGCCCGACGGTCGACCACTGGACGTGGGTCATCCTCGGCCGGATGGGCCACCCCCACGAGCGGGTGCGGGTCAACTCGGCGACGTGGTTCTCCACCGCGCTGCTGGTGCTGGCGCTGACCCAGTCGCACCTGGTGGCGGCGGTGGCGCTGGTCGTGCTGGGGCTGGCCGATCCGGCGGCGGGCCTGATCGGCCGCCGCTGGGGCCGGGTCCAGCTGGTCCACGGCCGCACCGTGGAGGGCACGACGGCGTTCGTGCTCGCCGGCGCGCTGGGCGCCCTGGCGGTGCTGCGGCTGTGGCACCCGGGTCTGGGCTGGGGGCTGACCCTCGGCGTGATCGCTGCGGCCGTCGTACCGGCGGCGCTGGCCGAGCTGTTCGCCTCGCGGATCGACGACAACCTGCTGGTCCCGGCCGCCGCGGCGGCGGGGGCGGGCGGGTTCGCGCTGCTGGTGGGGATTCCGCTCTAGTGCCCCGGAACCGAAGTCCCTTCACACTTCTCGCCGGCCCTCACGGCCCCTGGCCGCGGCGCTCGTCGGTCGAATGCACCCGGCATGCTCTCTCCTCTCACCTTGCCAGGAACCGCGATTGCTCGCCGACAAGTGCAAAGGGACTTCGGTTCCGGGGCACTAGCAGCTCGGGATCGGCAGCAGGGGCAGGTCGGGGCAGGCCGGCTCGGGGTCGCCGGAGCCCTCGCGCACGCCCCAGCCGGTGCAGGTGTCGCCCTCGAACTCGAAGTACGCCGAGCGCTTGCAGAACGCGTCGCAGTTGATGAACTGGAACTGGGCCGTCTCGCAGCCGCCGCCCTTGGTGTAGTCCACCTGGTACTCGACGACCTCCCAGCCGATGGCGGGCAGCGACACGTTGGCCGGCATCCACGGGTCGTCGGTGTCGAGCAGCAGCTCGCCGGGGTCCCCGGTGGGCGACACGGTGTAGTGGGCCGTGCCGCTGATGCCGCTGGCGCACTCCCACTCCATGACCCAGTCGCCCTCGACGTCGAGCGTGACCTCGGGGTCCGCCGGCTCGACCACGCCGATCTCGGCGCTCAGCTCCCCGCTGCCGGCGTCGGAGGTCTCCACCGAGACGGTCAGCGTCGCCTGCCCGACCCCGTCGGCGCGGAGGATCACCGACTCCCCGTCGGGGTCGGAGACCACCTCGCCGAGGTCGTCGACAATGCTGAGCACGCCGGCGTCCCCGCTGACCGTCCAGCTCGCGGTGGTGATCGAGGCGTCGCCCTCGAGCCCCACGGCCAGCGACCTGCCCCACTCGATGGTGTCGGGCAGGTCGCCGTCGAAGCCCACGGCGAACTCCACGCAGCCGGTGGCCAGCAGGGGGGTGACGAGGAGGAGAGCGGTCAGGTGATGTCGTGTGCGTCCCATGACGCAGTTCAAATCACCGAGCGGGGTCGCGAGTCAACGCAAAACGTGCGCGCCGAGGGTTTCGAACAGCTCGGTCTCGAGGTCGACGATCTCCTCGAGGACGGCCCCGCCCTGCGCCCAGGCGCCGTCGGGCAGCGGGTCTCCGCCGAGCAGCGCGGCCAGCGCCGCCCAGCGCTCGGCGGAGCGGGCGGCGAGCGCGGGCAGGGAGGGGGCGACCAGGTCGGGCACCACCGTGCGGGCCTCGCGCAGGAAGGCGGCGTACAGCACGCGGAAGTTCCCGCCGCCGGTGCCGAACCTCTCGATCGTCGACGAGGCGTAGCGGGCCAGCCGCGCGGCCCCGGGGCGCTGGCCCCAGCCGGGGAGCTCCGCGGCGCAGCGCCGCAGCCCGGCCAGGCCGGTGGTGATCGAGAACCGCCGCCCCCCCGCCATCATCTGGATCAGCGCGCTCTGGCTGTCGTCGAGGCCCAGCATCCGCCTGGCCGTGCGCGCCAGCGCGGCCTCGTGGGCCTCCTCGGGGGTTCGGCGCACCTCGCTGCCGTGGAACTTGCCCCACAGGTTGTAGGTGCTGATCGCGTCCCGCGGGTTGCGGCTGGCGGCCAGCGCGCCGTACGAGCAGGGCTGGGGCTCGGGGTCGACGCGGTCCGCGATCCAGGCGATCTCGCGGTCGTCGTCGAGGCCGACGAGCACGAAGCGGTGCGACGGGATGTGGACCTCGAACTTGCGATAGTCCAGGTAGTAGATGTCCCCGCTGAGCATCGTCGGCCGTCCCGCGAGCACCTCGTCGCGGACCACCTCCCAGGCGTGGGCGTCGTCCAGGTCGGGGGCCTCGCGGTAGTCGATCCCCAGCGCCGCGCAGAGGTCCATCTCCATCGTGATCCCACGCCCGTACGCGCTGATCGCGGGATCGAACTCGGCGGCCTCGAGGTACAGCAGGTCGATCCCGGCGCCCAGCCCGAACGCCGCCGGCTCGGACAGCTCCAGCCCGCAGTAGTGGCGGATCAGGTTGCGCATCGCGGTGGAGCCGCAGTGCTCGCCGGGGACGTTGGCGAAGTCGAGGTGGATCGCGGTCAACGGGGGGTACCTCCGCTCAGGTGCCCCCCAAGTAGGCCACAAGCTGGCGGTGGACGTCCTCCATCTCGCCGCGGAATCCCATCGTCGCGCGTCGTGCCGATCGTCCGTATTCGGTACAGGGCGCAGGGGAACCCGTGCCAGAATGGAGGCTGCGCTCCATGTGGACCCCCTCCCCGCGATGGGCTCTCGGCGGGCCCTGGTCGTTCCTGCTGGCGGCCCTGCTGCTCGCCACGGCGGGCTGCCCCACCGACGGGGACGACGACGCCGCCCCCGACGACGACGTGGGCGACGACGACGCCGACGACGACACCCTCGAGGACCCCGATCCCTACGTGCAGCCCGACGTGTTCGTCACGCCGATGGATCTGCAGCCCGGCGACCTGGCCACCGTGCACTACGCGGGGGCGCTGCGGGACGCGCAGAACCTCGACATCGTCTACGGCTTCGACGGCTACAACGAGGTCGACGGCGGCGGGCCGTACACCGTGGTCGAGGGTACGGCCAACACCGACTACCTGCGCCAGGAGCCGATGGTCCAGACGCCGGGCGGGTTCCGCGCCACGATCCAGGTGCCCGAGGCCGCCCGCGCGCTCCACTTCTCGTTCGTCGAGCCCGGCGAGGACGGCCAGGTGGACGACCGGGACGGGCGCGGCTACCACTGGGAGGTGGTGTTCCCCTACATCGGCCCGTTCCTGACGCTGCCCGACGGCGAGCCGCCGCACTACGGGCTGACGGTCAACTTCGAGACCAGCGTGCCGTGCCTCGGGCGGGTCGAGTACGGGCCCACCGAGGAGCTGGAGAACACGATGTGGGGGGCCGAGTTCGACACCCTGCACCACATCCTGATCGGAGGCCTGGAGTCGGACACGACCTACTACTACCGGGTGGTGGACAGCCGCGGCCGCGCCTCGGAGCTGTCCAGCTTCCGCACCCCGCCGGAGTACTTCGAGACGCTCACGTTCGCGGTGATCGCCGACCCCCAGGACAACGGCGACGACAGCCGCTGGGCGGAGATCGCGGAGCTGATCGAGGTCCACAGCGCGGTGGAGCTGCTGGTGCTGCCCGGCGACCTGGCCTCCGACGACGCGCCGTGGCACTGGTGGACGTTCTTCGACAAGGGCCGCCACCTGTTCGCCACGCACCTGATGCTGCCCGCGGTGGGCAACCACGACACCCCCGGCACCGCCAGCAGCACCGACGTGTCGAGCTTCACGACCTACTTCGACCTGCCGACGCCCACGCCCCAGGACGCCCACTACCGCATCGAGTACGGCCCCGCGGTGTTCCTCACGCTCAACTCCGAGGACGTCGAGTCCATCGAGCTGGGGGGCTCGCAGTGGACCTGGCTCGATCTCGAGCTCGGCGAGCTGTCCGAGCGGCAGGACAGCCCGTGGGTCTTCGCCCAGTGGCACATCCCGCCGTTCGACGCGGCGGCGCGGCTGGCGGACCAGCAGTACGACGTGCGGGATCTGACGGCCTACATGGACGGCGTCGTGGACTGGACCTTCACCGGCCACGAGCACCTGTACCAGCGCTTCGCGCCGCTGCACTACGACGGCACGCTGGCGCCGTCGGGGCTGTACGGCAAGGGCCCCGACGACGGCGTCGGCCACCTGGTGGCGCCCACCGCGGGCAACCGCGAGTTCCACGACATGCTCGCCCCCGACGACCCCGACGCGGCGCTGCGCGACCTGCTGGCCTACCCGGTGCTGGCGGCCGACCAGGTGCTGGTCGAGAGCGAGCTGGGGTTCGTGATCGTCGACATCGCGGGCGACACGATCGGGATCCAGACGTGGGGCATGGGGACGCTGGACGACCCCGCCCCGGCGTCCATCGTCGACGAGGTGAGCTACACGCGCTGAACCGGAGGGGAGCCGCCATGGACGCGGGGGGCATCATCGGGGCCGTGATCGGGATCGTGGTGACGATCCTGACCGTGGTGATCACCATCGTGGCGGTGCTGCTGTCGCTGGTGATCACGCTGGTGGCGACGATCGGGCCGTTCATCCTGATCTTCTGGCTGCTCAAGAAGCAGCAGGAGAAGAAGGAGGCCGACCAGAAGCTGCTGCAGACCGGGGAGCGGGCCCAGGCCACCGTGCTGGCGCTGGAGGAGACCGGGATGCTGATCAACAACCAGCCCCTGGTCGACGTCAAGCTGCAGGTGGTGCGCCACGGCCAGCCGCCCTACGAGCACAGCCACCAGATGGTGCTGTCGATGCTGAACCTGCCCCAGGTCCAGCCGGGCTCCAGCATCGCCGTGCGCGTGGACCCCGCCAACCCCAGGCGGATCGCCCTCGATCTCGGGCGCTCGGTGCAGGCCGAGGCCTACTGCCCGTACTGCAGCTCGACCTTCCCCTCCACCGAGCTGAAGTGCCCCCACTGCGGGGCGGCGGCGTAGCCCGGCCGCGCGGGTCAGCCCAGCTCGATCCCGATCGGGCAGTGGTCCGAGCCCAGGACGTCCGCGTAGATCGTGGCCGAGGTCAGCCGCGGGCGCAGCACCCCGCTGATCATCACGTAGTCGACGCGCCAGCCGACGTTCTTGGCCCGCGCGCCGCCCCAGTTGCTCCACCAGGTGTAGTGGCCGTTGCCCTGGACGAACTCGCGGAAGGTGTCGACGAAGCCGGCCTCGAGCATCGCGTCGAACGCGCCGCGCTCCTGCTCGGTGAAGCCCTTGGCGCCCTTGTTCTGCCTGGGGCGGGCCAGGTCGTCCTCGGTGTGGGCGACGTTCAGATCGCCGCAGAACACCACGGGCTTGGTCTCCTCGAGCTGTCGCACGTAGGCCAGGAAGTCGCGGTCCCACTCCATCCGGAACGGCAGCCGTGCGAGATCCCGCTGGGCGTTGGGGGTGTAGACCCCGACGACGAACAGGTCGTCGTACTCGGCGGCGATGCAGCGGCCCTCCGGGTCCTCGCGGAGGTCGCCGACCCCGGTGCGCACGGCCAGCGGCTCGTCGCGGGTCAGCAGCAGCACGCCCGAGTACCCCTTCTTCTCGGCGGAGTGCCAGTGGGCGGTGTAGCCGGGCAGGTCGAGCTCCACCTGCTCGGGCTGGGCCTTGGTCTCCTGGACGCACAGCACGTCGGGCTGCTCGGCGGCGACGAAGTCGGCGAAGCCCTTGTTCAGCGCGGCGCGGATGCCGTTGACGTTCCACGACAGGATCTTGCGAGCGGCCATCGGGGTCCTCCTAGCGTTGCTCCACCGTAATGCCTCTTTCGCGGAGTGCAGCGAGGAACGGCGCGGGGGGCACGTCGCGGGCCGGGGACAGCACGCCGCGGGCCCCGATCGTGCCGTCGAGCAGCATCCGGGCGCCGATGCTGGCGGTGAAGCCGACCAGGCGGTTCATCGCGAACAGGCCGCTGTCGGGATCGCGGCGATCGACCACGTCCAGGGTGATGGAGTGCTCGTCGCCGCCGCGCCGGCCCCAGGCCCGGACGCGCAGCACGCAGACGTCGCGCTCGTGGCGGGCGAACTGCAGCCGCGGCTCGAGCTGGGCGGCCAGCAGCTCGCGGGGGGAGCGGGACACGCCGCCGCCGAGGTCGACGGGGTCGTCGCCGAGCAGGCCGAGGCGCACCAGCGGGTACCACAGCGCGCAGTGGCCGGGCCAGCGCAGCGAGTAGCGGCCCATCTCGCGCAGCGGCTCGCCGAGGCCGAAGGTCTCGATGAACGAGACCGCGTCGCCGTTGGGGTAGACCTCCAGCTCGCCGACCCCCGGGACGATCTCGCCGCGCACCTGGTCGGGGTGGAAGATCCCGGTGCCGGGGACGCGCACCTCGCGGCCGTCGCGCAGCAGCCGCGCCGGCCGGACGTACGCGGCGAGCACGCCGGCGAAGGTCCACGTGACCTTGTAGCGCAGCGGGTTGTCGTCGGCGCAGTCGGGCTCGGGCAGGCCGCCGCCGAAGACCTCGAGCCCCACGACCTCGTCGAGGCCGGCCACCGCCTGCTGGGCCAGGACCAGGTCGATGCCGGGGTCCATCCCCATCTCGGGCAGCACGGCCAGGCCCCGCTCGCGGGCCAGCCCGTCCAGCTCGCGCAGCGCGCCGGTGTAGCTGGTGCTGACGTAGTGGGCCCCGGCCTGCAGCGCGGCCCGCGCCACGGCGGGGCCCAGCGCGGGGGGCAGCATGCAGATCACCACGTCGGGGGCGTGCTCGGCGAGCAGCGCGGCGAGCGCGTCGCCGTCGGCGGCGTCGAGGGACACCAGCCCGGCGCGCGCGCGGCCGGCGTCGGTGAGCCCCAGCGCGGCCTGCGTCGGGTCGAGGTCGGCGGCGACGAGGGCGTCGACACCGGGGCGGGTGGCGAGGTCGTGGACCACGGCGCGGCCCTGCAGGCCGGCGCCGAGGACGAGGGTTCGGGCCATGGTCCCTCCGGGAACGGGTCGAGCAGAAACCTATCACCTCGCCGGGCCGTGTATGGTGCACGCATGGCCCCGCCGCCGACCCGCCCCGCTGTCGTCGCCGCGCTCGCCGCCGCGCTGGCGGTCGCCGCCCCCCGCGCCTCCGCCGCGGAGCCGTCGTCGTACGTGATGCTGATGTTCGGCGAGCCCGTGGTCGACGGACCCCTGCCGGCGCTGGAGCTGCTGCTGTCGCTGTCGCAGCTGGAGTCGTCGCTGCAGGCCTGCTTCCAGGGCATCCCCGGCGAGGACGCCCCCGGCGACGAGGAGCTGACGGTGTGGCTCGACCTCGACCCCGCGGGCCACGCCACCCGCGTCGAGGTACGCTCATCGGCCGAGGGGGACCGCGCGATCCTCGAGCGCTGCCTCGCCGGCGTGATCCGGATGGCGTCCTACCCCGCGCCGGGCGGGGAGGGGACCCACGCGGTGTTCAAGATCACCCGCTCGGTGCTCGAGGAGCACGCCCCGAAGGACTTCGGCGCCACCATCGGCGGGGTCGCCCCGCTGGCGGTGGGCGACGCCGCTCCGCCGCTGGCGGTGGAGACGCTGATCGGGGCCCCCGACGGCGCCGAGGCCACCTGGGATGCGCTGCGGGGCCGGGTCGTGGTGCTGGAGTTCTGGGCCACCTGGTGCGGGCCGTGCATCGCGGCGCTGCCCCACCTCGAGGAGCTGGCCCGCGCGCTGGCCGACGAGCCGGTGGTGTTCCTGTCGATCACCGACGAGGCCGCCAAGCACGTCGTGCCGTTCCTGGCGGGGACGCCGATGCCCGGATGGGTCGGGCTCGACACCGACGGATCGGTGCTGGCCGCCTACGGCGTCCACGGCATCCCCCGCACCGTGGTGGTGGGGCCGGACGGCACCGTCGCGTTCGTCGGCCACCCCGACGAGCTGGGCCTCGCGGCGCTCCGAGCGCAGCTGCCGGATCGCAGCGACCCTTTGACCCCGGCGCCGAAGTGACTATCTTTCCCGCGCCGCTGGACCGAGGACGGCCCGGCACACGGGAGAAGACGATGATCATCGCGATTCCCAGCGAGTTCCCCGGTGGCCTCGAGGCCGAGGTCGCCCCCCACTTCGGGCACTGCGCCGCGTTCACCCTCGTGCAGGTCGAGGACGGCGAGGTCACCAAGGTCGGGATCTTGCCCAACCAGGGCCACGTCCAGGGCGGCTGCATGGCCCCGGTGATGCTGCTCAAGCAGGCCGGCGCCGATGCGCTGATCTCCGGCGGGATGGGGATGCGCCCGCTGGCCGGGTTCCAGCAGGTCGGGATCCAGGTGTACTTCAGCGAGGAGGAGGCGATCGTCGGCGACGCGGTCAAGCGCGTGCTCGCCGGGACCGCCCGGATCTTCGGCCCCGCCCAGACCTGTGGCGGTGGCGGCGGCGACCACGAGGGCGGCTGCGGCGGTCACTGACGCAGCGCGCCCGATCTCCGGTCCGAATCCCCTTGCGTGGTTGTCCGGTTGCCTCAGCAACGACACGACCCCATGCGACGTTATCCACC
>CAZOYV010000035.1:0-39274 GCA_964584075.1 uncultured Rickettsiales bacterium
GGGCCCCGGGGTAGACCGCGCTGTCGCCGTCGTCGCAGTCCTCGCAGGCGACGTAGCCGTCGGCGTCGGCGTCGGTGGTCTCGTCGGCGGGCACCGTCCCGTCGCAGTCGTTGTCCTGCTGGTCGCAGAGCTCCGGCGCGCCGGGGTAGACCGTGTCGTCGTTGTCGTCGCAGTCGCCGGCGCACACCGTCCAGCCGTCGCTGTCGTCGTCGCTGGCCTCGTCGACCGTCCCGTCGCAGTCGTCGTCGACGTTGTTGCACAGCTCCGGGGCGCCCGGGTAGGTCGTGGCCGCGCCGTCGTCGCAGTCGGGGGGATCGTCGCAGGTGGAGTACCCGTCGCCGTCGAGGTCGAAGCCCTCGTCCCAGTCGCCGTCGCAGTCGTTGTCGGTGTGGTCGCAGATCTCGGTGGCGCCCGGGTAGGCGCCCGCGTCGGCGTCGTCGCAGTCTCCCGTGCAGTTGCTGTACCCGTCTCCGTCGTGGTCGGTCAGCTCGTCGGTCACCCCGTCGCAGTTCTGGTCGATCCCGTCGTCGCAGACCTCGGTCGCGCCGGGGTAGATCGTCGGGTCGCCGTCGTCGCAGTCGTCGCAGTCGGTCCAGCCGTCGCCGTCGAGGTCGTCGCCGCACGGGCACGCCAGGTGGATCCGCGTCATGTACGAGATGTTGGTGTTGGGGTTGATCGACCAGGTCGCCGCGATGGTCGTCTCGAACAGGTCCTGGCCGCTGTCGTGGGTCCCCCACCAGTCGGTGACCGCGGTGGCGGGGGTCGCGTAGTAGTACGACTCGCCGGTCTGGGCGATGTGCCCCACCGCGTAGTACATCCCGGCGTAGAGCACCACGTCGATCGGGCCCGAGTCATGCCAGTCCCAGCCGGAGCCGATCGGGCGATCGTCGCTCCACACCAGGTCCCAGGTGCCGCTGCCGGTGGCGCTCTCGTAGATGAAGAACGGGGCGGTCACGGGGCCGCTGGCGTAGGGCTCGAGGGACGTCAGCAGCATGTCCTCGGCCATGTACAGCACGTTGACCTTGGCCCGGTTGGTGCTCCCGCTGGTCTCGTCCCAGCCGACCTCCAGATCGACGTTCCCGACGCAGGCCGTCACCGCCCGCGTGTCCGCCGCCGCCGTCCCGGCGACGAGGCCCCACCCGATCACCACCGCGAACCCCAGCCGCGCGCCTCGCATCGCGTCACCTCCTCCCCGATCCCTATCCCACACCCGCCGTGTCGCGCTACCCGGTTCCCTGCGCTGGCGCTTGCTGGCGTCCGTCGGCGCACGTAGCCTGACCGTGGGGAGCCTGCCGTTGATCGAGCGCCTGCGCCAGCTGCTGACCCACCCCCGGGTCTCGTGGATCGCCGCGGCCGCGGCGGTGGTGCTGTCGCTGCCGACGGTGCTGTTCGGGCTGCTCGCCGACGACTACCTGCACCGCGCCCGGGTCCTCGGCGATCCGGCGATCCCCGCGGTGGAGAACGTCACGCTGCGGTTCTTCGAGTTCATCCCCGGCACCGCCGAGGGCAACGCCGCGCTGGCCGATCTCGGCCTGCTGCCGTGGTGGGTGGCGCCCGGGCTGCAGGCCAGCTTCTTCCGTCCGCTGGCGGCCTGGACCCACCTGGCCGACTACCTGCTGTGGCCGGCGCAGCCGTGGCTGATGCACGTGCACAGCCTGCTGTGGCTGGCCGCGGCGGTGGTCGCGGTGGCGCTGCTGTACCGGCGGGTCCACGGGTTCGGGGTCGTCGCCGGGCTGGCCGCGCTGCTGTTCGCGCTGGAGGACGCCCACGCCGGTCCGGCGGGCTGGATCGCCAACCGCAACGCGCTGATCGCGCTGGCCTTCGCGGCCGCGGCGCTGGGGTTCCACGACCGCTGGCGCCGGCGGCGCTGGACGGCGGGCGCGGTGCTGGCGCCCGGGGCCTTCGCCGTGGCGCTGGCCGCCGGGGAGGCCGCGCTGGGGATCGGCGGCTACCTGGCGGCCCACGCGCTGCTGCTCGACCGCGGGCGGTGGTGGAAGCGCGCCGCGTCGCTGCTGCCGTACGCGGCGCTGACGCTGGGCTGGCTGTGGTTCTACCGCGCGGCGGACTTCGGGACCGCCGGCTCGGACATGTACGTCGAGCCGCTCGGGGCCCCGCTGGCGTTCGCCCAGGCGGTGGTGGAGCGGGTCCCGGTGCTGCTGCTGAACCAGTTCACGCCGCTGGTCTGCGATCCGTGGGTCGCGCTGCCCACCGCGCTGCAGTGGACCTGGTCCGCGGTGGGCGCGGTGGCGATCGGCGCCCTGCTGTGGATCTGGCGGCCGGTGCTGCGCGACCGCCCGGTGGCGCGGTTCTGGGCCCTGGGGATGGTGCTGAGCCTGCTGCCGGTGTGCGCCGCGTTCCCGATGGACCGCCTGCTGCTGTTCTGCGGGATCGGCGGGGCCGGGCTGCTGGCCTGCGCCGCGGAGTGGGGCGGCTGGCCGGGGCGCACCCGGCGCGGCGGACGCGCCCACCGCGGCGCGGTCGTGGCGCTGCTGGTCGTCCACCTCGGCCTGGCTCCGGTGCTCAAGCCGCTGCGCGCGGTGCCGCTGTACGCGACGCTGGGGCCGTTCGAGGTCGCCGCGCGGCAGGCGCCGTCGGAGCCCGCGGTCGCCGGGCAGGACCTGGTGTTCGTCAACGGCGTGCTGTTCCTCGTCGGCTACGTGCCGGTGATCCGCAGCGTCGAGGGTGGGGTCGTCCCCGCCGGGCAGGACTTCCTGCTGCACGTGCTCGACGGCGCCACGCTGACCCGCGTCGACGAGGTCACGCTGCGGGCCGAGCGGGACGGCGGCCTGCTGGCCCGGCGGACCCAGCAGCTGGGCCGCTCGCCGCGCTTCCCGTTCACGCCCGGGGAGACGATCCGCCGGCGGTTCATGACGGTCACGGTCGAGGCGGTGACGCCGGACGGCCGCCCCGACGCGGTGACGTTCCGCTTCGACGTGCCGCTGGAGGATCCTTCCCTGCGCTGGCTGATCTGGCAGCGCGGCGAGCTGCACGAGTTCACCCCGCCCGCGGTGGGCGAGGCGGTCCGCACCGAGCCGACCCTGCCCCCGGCCCCCCTCGCCCCGTGGGCGCCCGAGCGCCGCCGGCCGCGCGGTTCACCGACGGCCCCGGCGACCGGGGCCCGATCCGCTCCGTCGACGACGGAGCTTGACCCGATCGCGCCCCCCGGAGGAAGCTAGCAGCCCGGGGGCAACGCATGAGCGACGGGCACGTCACGACCGACGCGGCGCGAGCCGGCCGCCCGCTGGGCACGGCCGAGCGGTTCTACTGGCTGTTCGACCGGATCTCGTGCACCAACTTCGTCGTCGTCGCCGAGTTCGACGAGCTGCCGCCGCGGGCGCCGCTGATCAAGGCGCTCGACACCGCGCGCCGCCGCCACCCGCTGCTGGGGATGCGCATCGCCGTGGACGGCTCGGGCACCGTGCGCTACGAGCCGGCGCCCGAGACCTCGGTCTCCGTGCCGGTGCTGCAGGGCGGCGAGCCGGCGTGGACCGAGGAGTGCCGCCGCCAGCTGGACCTGCGCTTCGGCGAGGACGAGTTCCCGCTGCTGCGCTGCCAGGCGTTCCCCGCCGTCAGCGAGGACACCCGATCGGCGATCGTGTTCACCTTCCACCACGGGGTCACCGACGCCGGGGCCGCCACGTGGCTGGTCGAGGAGGTGCTCGCCGACGCGCTGCTGGGGCTCCCGGTGGACGACACCGTGCTGCCCTCGCGGCCGCCCCAGGAGGCGCTCTACCCGCCGGGCTTCCAGGGCTTCGGGGGCTGGATCAAGCGCCTGGTGGTGGTCCTCTCCGACAAGCTCGAGCAGTGGCGCAAGGGCGCGCCGCGGCTGCTGCCCGCCCCCACCCCGGAGCCGGGCCACGTGCGCTCGCTGGTGCTGCAGAAGGTGGTGATCGACAAGGAGCGCGCGCGGCTGCTGCGCCACCGCTGCCACAAGCAGCGGACCAGCATCCACGGCGTGCTGTGCGCGGCCCAGCTGCAGGCCCTGGCCGGCGAGCTGCACGGCGACGAGGCCGGCAGCGAGGCGATCGGCTCGGCGATCGGGATGCGCAACCGGGTCTCCCCGCCGCTACCCGACCGCGAGCTCGGGATGTACGTCTCGATGGTCCGGACCCGCCACCGGCTGGACCCCAGCCGGACCACCTGGGACGTGGCCCGCGAGGTCAAGAGCGAGATGGAGCGCCGCGTGTCCCGCGGCGACGCGCACCTGCTGTGGTCCGCGTTCCCGCCGGCCGCGACGTTCCCCCCCAGCGACGACGGAGCGCGCCGGCTGGCCCAGCTGCTGGCCCAGGAGCCGGTCCCGTCGATCGTGACCAACATCGGCCGCGTCGGCCCCGAGGCCGGCACCGGCCCGATCAAGGCGCTGCACTTCGCGATGGCGCCGCAGCCGGGGTGCGCGCTGGTCACGGCGGTGTGCAGCTACCGCGGCACGCTGGTGCTCAACTGCACGTTCGACGGCGCGGTGCTCGACGCCGAGCGCGCCGCCCGGGTCGCGCAGCGGATCGAGGCGCTGCTCGAGGAGGTCAGCGGGGGCGCCTGACGAACCGCCCCCGCTGGCGGTCCTTGACCACCCCGGGGAACCGCAGCACCCGGTTGTGCATCGCCACGTAGACCCCGGGCTCGACCAGCTGCACGGCGAGCAGCGCCTCCACCAGGTTCTGCAGCGCGTCGGTGTTCTTCAGCGCGTACGGCCGCATCGCGCCGGTCAGCACCACCGGCGCCCCCAGCCCGTCCCCCAGCGTCTCGACGCAGCGCTCCCCGGTGACCGAGAGGGTGTCCGTGCCGTGGACCACCACCACCCCGTCGTAGGCCTCGGCCATCGTGCCCGCGGTCCTCGCGATCAGGTCGTGGTCCCGGTCGTCCATCTCCAGGCTGTCCTTGTTCATCAGCGGCACCCGCACCACCTCGATGCCCTCGAGCTGCAGCTGTGCGAGCATCACGTCGAGGTTGCTGACCTCGTTCTGCATCACGCCCTCGAGCTCGTCGTAGGTCTTCTCGATCGTCCCGCCGGTGGAGAGGATCGCGATCGTCTTGCGGGTCATGGTCGCCTCGCTCCGCGCAGGGGTGGTCCTCGTCGACCCCCGATTGTAGGGGGAGTCGCACTTTTCTTTTCCGTTTTGTTCGGGGTCGGTGTTCCCCGGGGCGGAGATGGTCGTCGCGCGGCGTGGCGCGAACTGGAGGAACCGACATGACCCGAATCGCCTGGACCCTGCCCCTCGTGGCCTCGTTGACCCTCGGACTGGGGTGCTTCTTCGGCCCCGACGAACCCACCTTCCCGGCGGCGGACGCGCCGTCGCAGGCCGAGATGGTCGCGGCGATGCCCGACGCCGACCGGCTGCGGCCCAACCTGCCTGCCGGGGGCGCACCGATCGCGGCGAACGACGGCGAGACGGCGCTGTCCGACTACTACCTGTTCACCCACGACATCACCGACGATCTGAACGACTTCGTGTGGGAGGTGATCGACACGGTCGACGACATCATGGCCTACCCCGGCGAGTGGGTGGACGACTACACCCTGGCCTGGGGCCCGCTGGAGTACAGCCCGCTGGACCCGTGCGTGTCCTACCTGGCGGTGACCTACAACCAGGACGGCAGCTTCGACTGGTACCTGATGGAGTGGCCCAAGGGGGGCGCCGAGGAGGACGGCGTGGTGGACGCGTGGGGGCACGTCGAGCCCTACCCGGACCCGCAGGACAGCGTCGGCGCGTTCTGGATCGACTTCGACCTGATGCGGCAGCTGGACCCCACCCGCGAGGCGGTCGGCGTGACCTACGTCGAGTACCAGCAGGAGATCGGGATCCACGCCGTGCAGGCCTACTTCGACGGCGTCGCGGGGCACCCCGCGGACCAGGCGATCGACGCCTACTACGCCTACTCCGCCGAGGACAGCGGCGCCGGCGCGATGCTGTTCGGCTTCGTCGCCGACCTGAACGAGACCGGCACGCTGGAGGTGATGGCGGTGCACAGCCGCTGGGACGACCTCGGCGCCGGCCGCGCCGACGCCACCGTGACCGCCGGCGACCTGGGCGACACCGAGGCCCACGTCTCGGAGTGCTGGGGCGCGGACTTCGCGGTGGTCTACCATGAGGATGACGCGGGCTGGAACGCGCCGGTGGGCGACGAGGCGGACTGCGCCTTCACCCCCGGCGAGTGGCCGGACCTGTCCGACCTGGACGAGCAGCCCCCCGTCCAGGAGTAGCGGTCGACGCGGCGACCGCGAGGGGAACGACGCATGGCGCGGCAGTGGACGAGGCGGCAGGCCGAGCAGCTCTACGAGCGCTACGCCGGGCTGGTCCGCTACCGCGCCATGCGCATCCTCGACGACGAGCAGGACGCCCGCGAGGTGACCCAGGAGGCCTTCGCGCGGCTGCTGCACGGCTACGATCCCGACGACGCCGCGGAGACCCCCGCGGCGCTGCTGATCAAGATCACCACCAACCTCTCGCTGAACCTGATCCGCGACGCCTCGTCGCGGCGCCACAAGCTGACGGTGCACCGCGAGGTCCGGCCCGGCAGCGGCGGCGGGCCGCCGGGGCACGACGCCATCGAGCGCACCGAGCTGATCCGCTCGCTGCTCGATCGCGTCCCCCCGGACATCCAGCGGCTGGTGGTGAACTACTACATCGACGACATGACCAAGGAGGAGATCGCCCGGCTGCACCAGCTCTCGGTGCCGACGGTGCGCAAGCGGCTCGACCTGTTCGTGCGCCGCTGCCGCCGCTCGCTGACGAGGGACATGGTGCACGCGCTGATGGTCTGCGTGGCCGTGGCGGTGGTCCTGAGCCAGCGATGAGCGGGGAGAACGAAGAGATGGACCTCCAGACACTGTTCGACGGCCCCCGCGAGCGGGCCCCCGGCTGCCCCGGGGGGCTGACGCTGATGCTGCTCCACGCCGGCGAGCTGTCCGGGGTCGAGCGGGAGGCGGCGGCGGCCCACGTGGACCACTGCGAGCGGTGCAGGGCGGTGCTCGACGAGCTGCAGGCCGCGCGCGCGCAGCAGCTCGCGGAGGACCCGTTCGACGCGGTGTACCCCGTGCTGCAGGAGCGCATCACCGCGCTGCCCGCGGACGGCGCGGCGGCCCGCCCGGGGCGCCCCGCCACCGAGTGGCTGGGCTACCTGTGGGGCCGGCTGCAGCTCGGGCTGCGGCGCCACGCGCTGGGCGCCGCGGTGGTCGCCGCCGCCGCCGCCGCGGTGGCGCTCGCCGTGGTGCATCCGTGGGAGCGCCCCGTCCCCGCCGAGGACCCCACCGGGACCCGCGTCAAGGGTGCCGTCGCCCTCGACGTCTACGCGCTGCAGGGCGGCGACGTGATCGAGACCGACCCGGGCGTGGTGCTGCGGCCCGGCGACCGGATCCAGTTCACCTACACCTCGGGGCCGCTGGACCACCTGATCGTGCTCGGCGTCGACGGCCGCGGCACGCTGAGCCGTTATTATCCGGATCGGGGCGCTGGCAGCCTGGCCGTGGCCCCCGGCACGCGCGTCGTGCTGGAGGACTCGCTGGTGCTCGACGACGCCCCCGGCCCCGAGGTGTTCGTGGCGGTGTTCAGCGACGATCCGCTGGACGTCGCCGAGGTGGAGCGGGCGCTGCAGCGGGCGCTGGCCGAGGGCGGCGGCGACGCCCGCGCGCTGCTGGACTGGCAGCCGCCGCCGGCGCTGGAGGCCGCCGCGGCGGTGACCTGGGTCGACAAGGACCTGGAGGCGATCGAGGAGTGAGCCGCAGACCGACCCCGCGACGGGCCGCGCTGGCGGCCCTGGCCCTGGCCGCGGCGCTGGCCGTCGCCGCCGGGGCCGGGGCGCGCACGCACCGCCACGCGCTGGTGGTCGGGCAGAACCGCGGCGGGCCCACCTCGGGGCCGCTGTACTTCGCCGAGCAGGACGCCGGCAAGGTCGCCGACGTGCTCACCGAGCTCGGCGGCTTCCCCGCCAGCCAGGTCCACGTCGTCCGCGACGTCGACCGCCCCACGCTGCTGCGCGAGCTCGAGCGCGCCGTGCGGCGCGTGGCCGGCACCCCGCGGGAGGCCGGCGACCAGGTGTTGCTGCTGTTCTACTACTCCGGCCACGGCACCGAGACGGGCATGGAGCTGGGTCGCAGCGAGGTCGCCTACGAGGAGCTCGAGCGCTACCTCGAGCTGTCCGGAGCGGACGTCACGCTGACGATGATCGACGCCTGCCACGCCGGGGCGATGACGCGGGCCAAGGGCCGCGACAAGGGCGCCGCCAAGGCCCCGTCGTTCCTGGTCGAGCTGGACCCCACGGGCACCACCGAGGGCCGGGTCGTGATCTCCAGCTCCGCCGCCGACGAGCTGAGCCAGGAGTCCGACGAGATCGGCGGGTCGTACTTCACCCACTTCCTGGTCAGCGGGCTGCGCGGCGCCGGGGACGGCGACGCCGACGGCCGCGTCACGCTCCAGGAGCTGTACGCCTACCTCTACCGCGAGACGACCTACCGCACCGCCGGGACCCGCAGCGGGGTCCAGCACCCGACCTACGACCTGGACCTGACCGGGACCGGCGACCTGGTGCTGGCCGACACCCAGCCCGAGGGCGGCACGCTGGTGATCGCCGGCGACCGCCCCGGCCGCTACGTGGTGTTCGACGAGCAGCGGCGCGCCTTCGTCGCCGAGGTGCAGGTCGTCGCCGGCCAGGAGCGGCGGCTGGCGCTGGCCCCCGGCCGGTACCGGGTGCAGCTGCGCGGCGAGGACGCGCTGCACGAGGAGGTGCTGTGGGTGGAGGCCGGCGAGGCCACCGCGCTGGACCACGACGCGCTGGCCGAGGTGGCCTACGCCGACGATCCGACCAAGGGCGCGATGGCGGAGTGGAAGCGCCGCGCCCACGGCCCGCGGCTGGAGATCGGCGCCCGCGTCGGGATGCAGGGGTTCCTCGACGAGACCACCCGCAGCGAGCTGTTCCCGCCGGTGGCGCTGTTCGGGATCCAGCTGGCGGTCGACCGCGTCGGCCGCGTCCCCGGGCTGCGGATCTTCGTCGACGCCGCCGGCGGCGGCCGCCAGATGACGCTGGACTTCGGCTACGAGCTGGTCCCGGTGCGGTTCAGCGAGGTCAGCTTCGGCGGCGGCGTGACCTACGGCCTGTCGCACAAGGTGATGCGGCTGTACGGCGGCGTGCGCCTCGGCGGGCTGTACCTGATGCGCTCGTTCAGCCTGTGGTCGCTGCAGCCGCCCCAGGACCTCGTGACGTTCATCCCCGGCGTCGTCGGCGGCGTCGGCGCCCGCTTCGGCGGGCCGGTCGGGATCGTCGCCGAGGGGCGGCTGAACTACCTGTACTACGCGGTCTCGGGAGAGAACCGCAGCATCGGCAACGCCGAGCTGTTCGTCGTGATCGACGCGACGTTCTGAGGAGGACGAGATGGACACGAGAGCCCTGCGGATCGGGACCCCGGCAGCGCTGCTCGTGGCGGCGCTGGCCCTCGGCCTGGGGTGCCACGATCCGTTCTCCAACCAGTGGTTCGAGGAGGATGCCCTGTTCCGCGCCGCGATCCCCGACGCCGAGCGCGTCACCACCCGCGTTCCGGCCGCCGACGAGCGGGACGGCTGGTGGGCGGTGCCGCCACCCTACGCGGGCGTCGCCGAGTTCCCGGTGTGGACCTACGAGACGAGCCACGAGCTGAACACCTTCATCTTCACGCTGCTGTACGTGGTCGAGGCGATCTCGGTCGAACCCATCGCCCTGCGCGACGAGGACGAGCGGCTGTGGGGACCGTACCCCTCGGGCGCCGGCCACGACATCTGGCTCGAGATGGTCCGCATCGACGACCGCTTCGACTACGAGTTGATCTACAGCGCCAGCGGCGACTCCCACGACCGCGGCGCGGTCCCGTTCCGCGGCTCGTTCGTCGCCGGCACCGTGCCCCGCGAGGGCGTCGGCAGCTTCAGCTACGACTTCGGCGTGATGTATGGCCTCGAACCCACCGAAGAGTCCCTGGCCGACGGCGTCATCTACGTCGAGCACGACAACAGCGACGGTCAGGTGCTGCTGTCCATCGACCTCGACGGCATCGTCGACGGCGGGTCACCCTGGAGCGCACGCTATTCGTTCTTCTGGGAGCCATCCGGTTCCGGCTGGTTCGAGTTCGCGACCACGGCCAACCTCGAGGGCTCCGATCCGGAGTTCGTCGAGGAGTTCGAGGTGCGGACCCGCTGGCAGGCCGACCACGCCGGCCGCGCCGACGCACGGGTGTGGGGCGGGGATCTCGCCGGTCTCCCTGGCGGCTACCACGTCACCGAGTGCTGGGACACCAGCTACCTGCGGACCTACTACGGCGACGACACCGGCCTCACGCAGCCTGTCGGCGATCCGGCCACGTGCGTGTACGAGGACGAGGAGCTGCCCAGCCACCTGTAGCGCCGGGCGTCAGAACAGCCGTGGCAGGTCGCGGCCGCCGCGCAGCGACTGCAGCACGGGGCGGCGGGGGCGGGGCACGTCGGCCACCGCCCCGCGGCGCACCTCGGTCCACCACCCGCAGCGGGCGCTGCAGCTCAGGATCACCGTGTCGAGGGCGTAGCGGCGGGTGCGGAGGGGACGGCCGCAGATCGGACAGGGGCCGGGTCTGATCGCATCGTAGAGTTCCAGGACCCCGTCTTCTCTCGCGACCGCCGCCATCGTTCCCTCCAGCTGGATTCGCTTGCCAGATCGATGCCAGCTCGCCGGGCGCGCGGAGCCGGATCGAAGAAAAACAGACGGGGGGTGCGCTCGCCTGGGCGTCAGGCGAGGTCCGCTCGCCGAAATGGAACGCACCCGGCTACCGTAGGGCAGGCATGGACGACGCACGCTCCGCCGGGCAACACTCCCTCGTGATCGTCGGCGGCGGCCTGTGCGGCCTCGCCGCGGGCATCGCCTGGGCCCAGCGGCGCCCCGGCGAGCCGGTGGTGCTGGTGGAGAAGCAGCCCCACACCGGCGGCTACGTCACGACCTACCGGCGCAAGCGCTTCCGCTTCGACACCAGCCAGATGATGCCCGACGTGTCCGATCTGCTGGCCCTGCTCGGGGTCGAGCTGCCGCTACGTCGCTTCGAGGGCTACTCGATGCGCATCTTCCTGGTGGACCCCGCCACCGGGGAGCGCCGGGTCCTCGAGATCCCGGCCAGCCTGGACGGGCTGCGCCGGATGCTGATCGAACGGCACCCCCACCAGGCTGGCCCGGTCAACCGGTTCCTCGACCACTCGCGGGGGATGTACGAGGAGCTGCAGCACCTCCACGTCGAGCCGGGCTGCCTCGACGCCATCGGGATCCTGCTGCGCTGCCCGAAGATCGTCGGTGTGGGCGGCAAGACCTTCCAGCAGTACCTGGAGCGGTTCGGCATCACCGAGCCCGAGGTGATCGAGATCCTCAACGTGTTCGTCGAGTTCAGCGGGCTGCCGCGCCGCGAGGTCCACGCGCTGGTGCCGGTCTCGGCGATGCACTCGCTGCTGGACGGCGCGACCCGCCCCGCCGGCGACTTCGCCGAGCTGCCGCGGGCCCTGCAGCGCCGCTTCGAGGAGCTCGGCGGCCAGGTCCGGACCCGCACCGCGGTGGAGCGCATCCGGGTCGTGGACGGGACGGTCCGCGGCGTGGAGCTCGCCGACGGGGAGACCCTCGAGGCCGAGCGGGTGATCACCACCATCGATCCCCAGGTGGCCCTGGGGAGGCTGGTGGGCTGGGAGGCCCTCGAGGCCCTGGACCCGGCCTACGCGGCGCAGGCGCGGCAGGCGCGGATGTCGTGGTCGTCGTTCAACGTCAACCTCGGCCTCGACGACGGCCTCGACCTCGACGGCCTCGGCCTGCGCGGCGGCTACAACGTGCTGACCACCGGGGTGGCGTCCTTCGAGGAGCTGTTCGCCGCCTGCGAGCGCGGTGAGATGGGCTACCGCGACGACCGCTTCCACGTCGGCGTGATCTGCCCCTCGCTGGTCAGCGGCCAGCCACCGTACCTGACGATCCGGGTCCTGCCGGTGCCGCTGGGGCCATGGGCCGAGTGGCGGCAGGGCGATCGCGAGCGCTACCGCGCCGAGCGCGCGCGCTGGGGGGCGTTCTTCATCGGGCTGGTGGAGCGACTGCTGATCCCCGGCCTGCGCGAGCACGTCGCGTTCACCGATCTGTCCACCCCGGCGACCTACGCCCGCTACTCGGGCTCGCCCACCGGCTCGGTCTACGACATGGCCCCCACGCCGGACAACTTCGGCCGCACCCGGCTGCCGATGCGCACGCCGGTCCGCGGGCTGCTCCAGCCCAAGTTCGTGCACGGCATCCTCGGCGCGCTGTACGGCGGCGTCCAGGCGGTGGACATGCTGCTCGACGGGGCGGTGATGCGGGGCCGGGCGATGCTGCCGCGCGCGGCGCTGCGGAGAGGGAGCTAATCATATTCGCTGCAACGAACAACACGGCCACCGGCTCTATGGAGCTGGAGGCTTCGAGTCATGCAGCGATACCTGTGGCCCGTGGTGCTGGCCCTGACCCTCGGGCTGGCCCCGTTCTTCCCCGAGCCCCACCTGCTGGGCAAGCTCCGCTGGATCGCCGGCGGCGCCGTCGGGATGACGCCGATGGACTGGTTCGACGCCCTGCTGCACGGCTTCCCGTTCCTGTGGCTGCTGGGGCTGATCGCCGGCGACGTGCGCCGCTGGTGGAGCGATCGCCGCACGGCGTCCGAGGCTGCCTAGGACCGGCGCGGCGAGGCGAGGGTCACGGCCTTCATCGTCGCGATGAACGCGTCGGTGTCCACCTCGGGGTCGAGCAGCTTCTGCAGCCGGAAGCCCTCGAACAGCGCCATCATCAGCCGGGTGTAGGACCGCGGGTCGACGGCGGGGTCCACCGAGCCGAGCTGCTGGGCCCGCTCCACCGCCGCCTGGAGGTGGTCGACGATGCGGCGGAACAGCGTGCGGTACGAGCGCGCCATCTGCTCGTCGCGCAGCGACTCGCCGTACAGGATCAGCCCCAGCCGCATGTCCTCGTGCTGGCCGGGATCGTCGAGCAGGCGGAAGCCGAGCTCGATCAGGCCCTCGAGCGCCTCGCGCGGGTCCTCGACCTGCTCGAGCACGGCGAACATCCGGACGTTCTCCTCCATGCTCTGCTCGAACACCGCCTCGAGGATCTCGTGCTTGCCGCCGTAGTAGCGGTACACCGCGCCGGGGCTGAGCCCGGCCTCGCGGCACACGTCCTGCATCGTGGTGTCGTGGTAGCCGTTGCGGGCGAAGCAGCGCTCCGCGGCCTTCCGGATCTGCTCCCGGCGGGCTTCCATGTGGGCTTCGGTGACCTTGGGCACGGGCGCTCCCGGGAAGAAGAACGGAGGTTCGTTCTTTGCTGCCACCGGGCGCCGCCAGCGTCAAGCCCGGACGAACAGCCCCCACGTCGTGCTCCGGCCCCGATCCTCGCGCCCGGGCTCGGGGTCGCCCAGCAGCGCGCGGGCCAGCTTGATCGCCAGCAGGATCAGCAGCAGCGGCGACAGCAGCACGATCAGCACGAGCACCAGGGCGGCCTCCACCGCCCGTCGCGCCCCGAACCGCCTGGCCTGCCGTCCCGTCATCGTCTCCGTGGCTCCCGACGTTCTCCGATGCATCCACCCTAGCGCGGAGCCGGTCGACGGCGTGGCGGGTCGGATCGGATGGTCGGGGGCACCGCTCAGTGGTCGGCACGGACCGCTGAACGGAGGCGGCCGGGTCAGCGCGGGCCGGGGTTGGGGATCGTCGCGGGGTGCGCGCCGCCGTCGCCGAGCAGCAGGACGAGCAGCAGCGGGAGCGCTCGCCTCACAGGGACACGGTAGCCCAGACCGCCTGGTGATCGCTGAGCTGGCCGCAGAATTCCTCGGGGCACACCACCGGATCGGAGAACGAGTCCTCGCTGCCGAAGATCAGATCGATGATCCAGCCCTCGCGGGTGGCCCGCTGCTCGGCGGGGATCGCGGCATGGGCGTCGACGTAGCCGCGGTCGAGGAACGCGCCGGCCACGGGGCAGTCGTAGTCGCCGCCGGCGGTCAGCTCCAGCGTGTAGAACGGCGCGTTGGTGTCGCCGCCGATCAGGGTCTGGTGCGGCCGCTGCAGCCCGTGCTCGGCGACCTCCGCGGCCTGGGCGGTCTGCTCGTCGAGGCACGCCAGGATCGACTCGAAGTGCACGCTGTAGACGTGCACGTAGCGCCCGCCGACCTTCACGTCGGCGTGCGCCGCGGTCCGCCCGCCGAGCCTCGGCTCGCAGTCGTCGTCGATCTCCTCGGGCGGCAGGTACCAGCTGCACTGCGAGGCGTGCCGCAGCTGGCCCACGTTGCCGATCGGGTAGCGCGACAGCACCGCGTTGCCGTGTTCGCAGATCTCGTCGATCGCGCCGCCCCCGCCGCCGGTGCGCGGCAGCTCGAGGAACTCCACGGCGAAGACGTAGTGCATGCCCAGCGCCTCGGCCAGCTCCCACGGGACGTTGCGGTGGTCGGTGCGGCTGCAGCCGCGGTCCAGCTCGCCGGCGAGCAGCACGTCGGGGATCGGCAAGTCGGGGTCGTGCAGGAACGCGTCGATCTGCTCGTCGAGGTCCAGCCCGCGCTCGAGGTTCCAGGACATCACCAGCAGCTCGTCGGGGCCGCTGCCGGCGTCTGCGAGGCCGAAGTTGGCGCCCTCGAGCGCGCAGTCGATCTGGATCTTCTCGGCGGCGGTGTGCGGGTCGGCGGCCTCGGGGCACAGCCGCTCGGTGGTCACGTCGGGGGGCTCGCTCAGCCCGACGAACTCGGCCCACGAGTAGTCGGGACCGTCGTCGTCGGTGGGACAGCCGGCCAGGGCCAGCGCCAGGGCGATCGCGGCGGGGAGCACGGCGCGCATGGCCCGGCTCTATCACCGCGATCGCCCATGCAGCAAGGAACGATCGGGTGACGGCTACTCGTCCGGCTCGGGCTGTGGCTCGTCGTCGCCGTCGACCTCGACCTTGCCCCGGGCGATGGCCTCGATGCGGTCGGCGCAGTCGTCCAACACGTCCTTGATCGCGCTCATCTGGGCCGGGGCGAGCTTGCCCCGGCGGAACGCGCGGCCGACGGCGCGCATCAGCCGCGGGATCCGCTCGAACAGGCCGAGGAACTGCTCCCACTCGTCGCCGTCGAGGTCGGGGGACAGGCGGTCGTAGGCCTCGTCCACCTCGTCCTGGTGCTCGTCGAGCTCGGCGAGCCCTTCGGCGGTGATCTCGTACACCCGCTTGCCCGCCTTCTTCCTCGACGTGACGTGGCCCATCTCCTCGAGCAGCTGCAGGGTCGGGTAGACCGTGCCGGGGCTGGGCTTGTACGTGCCGCCGGTCTTGTCGGCGATGGTCTGGATGATCTCGTAGCCGTGCCGCGGCTGGTCGCGCAGCGCGTCGAGGATCAGGTAGCGCACCTCGCCCCGCTCGGCCCGGCGGCGCCGGCCGCCGAACATCTCGAACAGCCACGGCGGTGGGCCGTGGTGCGGGTGGGGCGGGTGGGGCGGGTGGGGCGGACCCCAGCCACCCCAGCGGCGGCGGGAGCGGCTCATCCGGGCGAAGGGGTGGGGGGGCATGCAGGCGTCGTGGGCGAACATCGGGGACCTCCGTGATGCGATGTCTCGTTGCGATACCTCTAAACGATATATCGTAAAGATAGGTTGTCAACGATCTCGCACGAACTTCTTCCGTCCGATCCGAGGAAACTCAGGAACTCTCTGGGTCTCCGGCGTCCTCGCGGTCGTCGCCGGAGGGCGTGAACCGGGGCCCCTCGAGGCGCCGTCGGTGCCGGCCCTCGCGGCGGCTGCGGCGATCGCCCTCCGCGTCGAGAGCCTCCACCGCGACCTCCACGCCGCCGAACACCGCCAGCCCGGTGACCCGCAGCCAGGGGCCGTCGTCGGGGGGCTCCGCGGCGCCGTGACCCTCCTGGATGAAGGCCCCGAAGACGCCGACGCCGTCGGTCTCGACGTACATCTCGGGGGGCACGATCACCTTGGCCCCGCCGAACCCGGCGTAGAACCGCAGCTCGGTCATCCCCGGCTGCATCTTGGCCCGCCGGAAGTCCAGCTCCCCGCCGCCGAACGCGCAGATCACGCGTGTGTTCGGCTTGGGCGTCCAGCTGCCGGTGCGGTTCATCCCGCCGAAGATCGCCACCATGTTGGACCACTCCGACGGATCGGGGCGGGCGGCCGGGACCCGAGCCCCGGTCTGCGGGGCCGGCGCCGGCGATGCCCGGGGCGCCGGCGCCGTGGGCTGCGGCGAGCTCGCCGGGACGACGGGAAGCACCGGCAGCCCGTCGAGGGCGTCGCGCAGCGTGTCCGGCGAGTCGGCCAGCTGGGCTGCCTCGCTGCGACGGTCGAACTCGTGCACGTCGATGTGGCTCTGCTCGAAGTGCCGCTGCAGCGCGCCGAGCACCCGCTCTCGGTGGCCGGACAGCTCGGCCTCGCCGGGCAGCGCGGACAGCGGCGCGAGCTCGGTGGCGACCCGCGGCGGATCGGGCACCGTCGGCAGGGTCCCGCCGCCCGCAGCGCGCTCCACGTCGGTGGCGGTGATCAGCTCGGCGCTGACCAGCGGCGGCCCGTCGCCGTCGCCGCTGGACGGTCGCGCCGCCCGCGCCCGGGCCAGCTGCTTGGCCCGCTCGTCCAGGTCTCCGCGGGACATCGTCGCCGTCCCGGGGTCCCGCGCCGGCCGGAACTCCGCCCACCACTGCTCGGCCTTGCGCGGCGTCCACGGCTCCTCGAACTGGATCCGGGCCAGGACGTCCATCACCTCGCGCACGTCCCGCGGGCGGTCCGCGCGGTCCTTGGCCAGGCAGGCCAGCACGAGCTGCTCGAGCTCCGAGGGGACCCGCTGTTCGGTGCGGGTCGACAGCGGCTCCGGGGCGCTCTGCAGGTGCGCGACGATGAACTCGATCGCCGTGGTGCGGGGGAACACCAGCTCCCCGACGAGCAGCCAGTACGCCACGCACCCCAGCGAGTACAGGTCGGTGCGCGCGTCGATCTCCTCGTCCTTGCCGGCGATCAGCTCCGGCGCCATGAACGCCGGCGACCCCGGGGTGACCCCGTCGACGGTCAGCAGCGACTGCTCGCCGCCCTCGCCGCGGACGGTCTTGACCAGCCCGAAGTCCAGCACCTTGGCGAAGTCGTGGCGCAGCCCGAGCTTGCACAGGAAGATGTTGGCCGGCTTGATGTCGCGGTGGATCAGGCCCTGCTCGTGGGCCTCGCCCAGCGACTCGCAGATCTGTTCGAGCAGGTACACCACCCGCTCCGGGGGCAGCGCGCCGAAGGTCTTGACCAGCGACTGCAGGTCGCGCCCCTCGAGCAGCTCCATCACGTAGTAGAACGCGCCGTCGTCGGTGATCCCGAAGTCGTACAGCTCGATCGTGTGGGGCGACTTCAGCTCGCTGGTGGCCTGCGCCTCGCGGGCGAAGCGGCGCAGCACGGTGGCGGCGTCGACCCCGGCGGTGGGGCCCAGCGTCTCGGGGCGGATGACCTTCAGCGCGGCGTGGCGGCGCAGCATGTGGTGCTTGCAGCGCCACACCTCGCCCATCCCACCGCTGCCGATCGGCTCGATCAGCTCGTAGCTGCCGATACGCTGGGGGTCCTCGGCCATCGTCCTCCGAACTCCCGATGGTAGGGTTGTGGGCCAACGAGGGTCAACGACCTGCCCTGTAACGGAGCTGTGACATGACGCGGACCGCGCTGATCCTGGCCGTCCTGCTGCTCGCCCCGGCGGCCTCCGCCCAGGAGCGCTGCACGATGGCGCTGCTGCACTACAACCTCCAGTACTGCGCCGGCGGGCTCGAGGGGATGGCCGACGACCTCGGCCTCGACTCGGGGGACTTCGACTGGTCCGAGCAGGCGATCGAGGACCAGACGATCGTCGAGAGCCTGGTGCCGGTGCTCGACCTGCTCGACGCGCACCCCGGCTGGACGATGACGCTGGAGATGCAGGGCTACATGCTCGAGGTGATCGCCGAGCGCCACCCCGACGTGCTCGACCAGCTGCGCGCGCTGGCCCAGGGCGGCCAGGCCGAGATCGCCTCGTTCCACTACAGCGACCAGTGGTTCCTGGGCTACCCGCGGGAGGACCTGGAGCGCTCGATCGAGCTGACCCAGGCGATCTTCGAGCAGCACGACGTGCCGCTGTCGGGGGTCGTGTTCACCCAGGAGGGCCAGTTCGGCGAGGGCATGCTCGGCGTGATGGAGCAGTACGGCTACACCACCGCGGTGGTGGCCCGCAACCTGTTCGGGACCCAGCACGACGACGTGGACCACGCCCTGTTCGACGACGTGTACCACCCCGGCGTGGACGTGATCGTCGGCGGCCGCTCGTTCACCGTCGAGGCCACCGGCGCCTCGGCGCAGTGGACGTTCCTCGACGACGGCGAGCTGCTCGCGACCAACGACATGAACTGCTACCTCGGGCCGCTGTTCGTGCACCAGCCCGAGGCGGTGGCGGCCTACGAGGCCAAGGTCCAGGGCTACGTCGACCAGGGCTACCGCGTGGCGGGCATCGAGTCGTGCGTCGCGGGGCTGAAGGACTCGGGCGTGGGGTCGCTGCCGCTGCCGACGATCCTCGACGGCGCGTGGCAGCCCGAGGACACCGACAACGTCGGGCTGTGGATGGGCGGCGCCGGGATCTTCGGCGGGCTGGAGGGCACCGAGAGCGACAACGGCGTGCTGACGCTGGGGACGCGGGCCCACCTGGTGGTCCACGCCGCGCAGCAGCGCGCCGAGCAGGAGCAGCAGCCCGCGGCGCTGGACGAGGCCTGGCGCGAGCTGTTCCTCGGCCAGGTCAGCGACGCCACCGGCTGGAACCCGTACCGCACCGAGACCGAGTACGCCCGGACCCACCTGCAGCGGGCGATCGACCTCGCCGCGGCCTACCTCGCCGAGGTCGAGCCGGAGTGGCGCGGGACGACCGTGTGGTTCGACTCCTCCGGCGACGTGCTGAGCGATTACCGCGGCTGGGAGTCGCAGCCCGACTTCGAACCCCCGGTGGCGCTGGCGATCGAGGGCCACGGCCGCGAGGTGACCACCCGCAGCTACCGCAGCACCGTGACCGACCTGCCGGTCTACGTCGTGGAGTTCGCCGCCGGCGAGCCCGAGGAGCAGGGGGTCTCGGTGACGCTGCCGTGGGACGCCGAGCGCTACCGCGGGGTCCACGCCCTGTCCGACGGCCAGCCCGTCGACGACTCGGTGGAGGACTTCTCGATGTGGGCGTGGACCCTGCCCGCCACCGACGGCATCATCGGCCTGGACGACGAGCAGTTCGTGGTGCTCGACCACAGCACGGTCCACGTGGCCGCCCGCCTCGACCGCGAGGCGGGCACCGTGACGTTCCTCGACGAGACGCTGCGCGCCGACGAGGCCGCCGAGTGGCACCTCCACTTCGGCGAGGACCTCGACGAGCACTGGATGGTCGCGTGGGAGCTGAACAACCACCGCCCCGTCGAGATCACGCTGCCGGGGACCCCGCCGGTCGACCCCGAGGACTGCTCGTGCCGCCTGGCCGGGCGATCGCCGGGCGCCGCCGCCGCGCTGCCGCCGCTGGCCCTGCTGCTGCTGGCCCGTCGCCGGCGCTGACCCCGGAGGTCCGATGACGGACGAGACCCCACCGAGCCCGGCCGGCAGCACCTCGCCCAACGCGGTGCTGCTGATCGTCGGGCTGGGCACGCTGCTGTCGGCGATGGGCGGCTCGACGGTGACGCTGGCGCTGCCCGAGCTGGGCAACGACCTCGGGATCACGCTTCAGCAGGCCGGCTGGATCATGGAGTCGTTCCTGCTCGCGGTGACCGTGCTGCTGCTCGCCGCGGGGCGGGCGGCGGACCTGCTGGGGCACGGCCGGGTCTACCTCACCGGCTTCGCGCTGTTCGGCGTGACCTCGCTGATCTGTGGCCTGGCAGGGGACTTCCGGCTGCTGGTCGGGGCCCGCGTGCTGCAGGGCATCGCCGCGGCGCTGGTGATGGCCACCGGCCCGGCGCTGCTGACGCTGTCGTTCCCGCCCCAGCAGCGCGGCCGGGCGCTGGGCAACCTGTCCACCGCGACCTACATCGGGCTGACGCTGGGCCCGCCGCTGGGGGGCTGGCTGGTCTCGGCGCTGGGCTGGCGCTGGGTGTTCTACCTCAACGTGCCGGTGGCGCTGGTGGTCGTCGCGATCGGGCTGCGGGCGCTGCCCAAGGCCCCCCCGCGGGAGCGTACCGGGGTCGACTGGGGCGGGCTGGCGCTGCTGGTGGTCGGGATGCCGCTGGTGCTGGCGGCGGTGGCCGAGGGGCGCTCGTGGGGCTGGACCTCGGCCTGGACGCTGGGCTGCGCCGGGCTGGGGCTGGTGGCGCTGGCGGCGTTCGTCGTGGTGGAGACCCGGGTGGCGGCGCCGCTGCTGGATCTCGGGCTGTTCCGCTCGCGGATGTTCAGCGGCGCGACGGCCAGCGCGCTGCTGAACTACGTGGCGATGTTCGTCTCGATCATCCTGATGCCGTACTTCCTGGTGGAGGCCCGCGGGCTGGAGACCTCCCACGCGGGGCTGCTGCTGTCGGCGCAGCCGCTGGTGATGGCGCTGGTGGCCAGCCCGGCGGGGTGGCTGTCGGACCGCATCGGCAGCCGCGGGCTGGCGGTCGCCGGGATGCTGGTGATGGCCGCCGGCCTGGGGTGGCTGTCCACCGCCGGGCTGGACACCCCGCTGTGGCGCGTGGCCGCGCCGCTGGCGGTGATGGGGCTGGGCACCGGGGTCTTCATCTCGCCCAACTCCAGCGCGCTGATGGGCGCCGCCCCGCGCCGCCGCCAGGGCATCGCCGGCGGCGTGATGGCGGTGGCGCGCAACCTGGGGATGATGACCGGGGTCGCGCTGGCGATGACGGTCTTCCACGGCGCCGGGGGCCACACCGGGCAGGCCTGGGGGGCGGCGGACTACGGCGCGCTGCAGGTGGCGCTGCTGGTGGCGGCGGGGGCGGCGGTGCTGGCGGCGGGGGCCGCGGCGCTCAGGGGGCAGCGGGCGGCGCCGGCGCCAGCGCCTCCCGGGCGGCCGTGACGTCGTCGGTGAAGATCGCGTCGACCCCCAGGTCGCGCAGGCGCCGCAGCTCGCCGGCCTCGTTGGCCGTGTAGACACCGACGTACAGCCCCCGCTCGTGCAGCGCCCCGACCGCCGCGGCGGTGACGTGGTGGCGGTTGCAGTGCAGGCCGTCGGCGCCGAACAGCGTCACCAGCGCCACGGGGTCGAGCTCCAGCTCGGTGTGGTACAGCACCGCGGTGCGGATCGACGGGTCCAGGCGGTGGACCCGCGCCACCGCGCCGGGCTCGAACGACGACACGGTCACGCGCGGCTGCAGGCCCCGCTGCCGGACCATCGCCACCACCTGCTCCTCGATCCCGCCGGCCAGCGCCGAGTGCACCGCCTCGGGCTTGATCTCGACGTTGATCGCGATCCGTCCGCCGAGCTCGTCCAGCACCTGGCTCAGCAGCGGCAACCGCTCGCCGGCGAACGCGGGGTCGAACCACGCCCCGGCGTCCAGCGCCGCCAGCGCGGACCACGGCTGCCCGGACAGCTCCCCGCGGCCGTCGGTGGTGCGGTCCAGGGTCGCGTCGTGGAGCACCACCACCTGGCCGTCCGACGACAGCCCGACGTCCAGCTCCAGCATCTCGGCGCCGGCGTCGGCGGCGGCGCGGAACGCGGCCATCGTGTTCTCGGGGAACCGCGCGCTCAGCCCGCGGTGGGCGATCAGCAGGGGCTCGGCGCGGCCGGGGGCGAGCAGCTCGGACACGGGCGGGGGCTCCTCCGCGGCGGGGGCCGCCGGCGCGGCGGCGAGGACCGCGACCAGGGCCGCCCCGGGCGCGAGCCTCACTGCAGCACGCCGGTGACGTAGGAGAACGGGGCGACGCTGCCGTTGTCGACGACGTGGGCCGTGGACCAGAACGTGCCGTTGTCCCACTCGCTCTCGCTGAACCAGATGTCCATCTCGTCGTGGTCCCAGTCGAACTGGGTGCGGTAGTACCAGGTCTGCTGCTCCTCGTCGGGCCCGATCGGGCAGGTGCTCTGCGCGTGGTCGGCCTCGAAGAACAGCTCGTAGCGCGCGGTCCAGCTCATCGGGTCCCACGCGTAGTAGCCGCCCTCGACCGACCACAGCAGCTCGCAGTCGAGCACGCCGCCGGGGCCGAAGCGGCGCTCCACCTCGCAGCCCTGCCACCACCAGTCGTTGACGATCTCCAGCTCGCCCTCGCCGGAGAACACGCGGCCCTCGCCGCCGGGCGGCTGGTACGGCCCGCACTGCACCTGCGGCCCCGCGTCGTCGTCGCCCGCGTCGTCGTCGCCGGCGTCGTCGTCGCCCGCGTCGTCGTCGCCCGCGTCGTCGTCGCCGGCGTCGTCGTCGCCGGCGTCGTCGTCGCCGGCGTCGTCGTCTCCGGCGTCGTCGTCCGCGGCGTCGTCGTCCGCGGCGTCGTCGTCACCCGCGTCGTCGTCGTCGTTGGTCAGCAGCTGGCCCGCGCAGCCCAGCGGGAGCAGCACGGCGAGCAGCAGCGCCACCAGGATCGATCGTTCCATCGGTTCACCTCCGCAAGAGAAGACGTCTAGCATCCCTGGCCCGGGTACACGTCCGGGTCGCGGTCGTCGCAGTCGAGGCCGGGCGACGTGCCCGGGTCGTAGCCGCCGGGCAGCCACCACTCCGGGTAGCCGTCGCCGTCGAGGTCGCGGTCGTCGGCCCCGGGGCCGCCGAAGGTCCCCATGTCGGAGACGGTGCCGTCGGGATCGAAGACCGTGAACGAGCCCATGTCGATCAGCAGCGAGCCGGCGGACAGGTGCAGGTCCCAGTCCCACGGATCCGTCGGTGCCAGGTCGAGGAACTCCGGATCGGTGTTGAGGTTCCACTGCAGCCCGACGGGATCGGCCCAGCCGTCGTAGGGGGCGCTGCCGTTGTCGCGGAACGCGCACCACGACGCGTCGAGGCTCGACACGGCGGGGTCGAGCGACCCCGCGCCGCCGGCGGAGGCGTCGTTGCCGGTCACGATCACGCTGGTCAGCGTCACGTCGCTGTCGTCCAGCCGCAGCGCGCCGCCCTCGCTGGCGGCGACGTTGCCCACCAGGTTGGCGTTGGTCAGCTGCAGCGTCAGGTCCAGGACGTGGATCCCCGCGCCGTCGTCGGCGGTGTTGCCCGCCACGTCCAGGTTGGTCAGCACCAGCGACCCGGTGTGGAGGTCCAGCCCCCCGCCCCGGCCGGCGTGGTTGCCGGCGACCACCAGGCCGGTGACGTACGGCACCGAGTCGTCGATCGCCACCCCGCCGCCGTACGACGCCCGGTTGCCGCGCACCAGCAGGTCGTCGAGCACGGCGGTGTCCGAGGTCTGGACGTACAGCCCGCCCCCGTAGCCCGCGGGGCTGACGTCCGCGGCGTTGTCGTGGACGTCGCAGTGGCGGATCGACGGCGTCGAGGAGAACAGCGCCACCCCGCCGCCGTGGCGGTCGGCGACGTTGCCGGCGATCTCGCAGCGCTGGATCGTCGGCGACCCGCCGAACAGCGCGATCCCCCCGCCGTCCAGCGCGGTGTTGTCCCGCACCACCACCCCCTCGAGGGTGCCGTTGGCGTCGGTCAGCGCCAGGCCCCCGCCGGAGGACGAGGCGTGGTTCCCGGACACCACCAGGTCGTCGAGATCCAGCGACCCGCCGTCGGTGCAGAACGCGCCGCCGTCGAGGTAGGAGCTGTTGGACGTGATCGTGCCGGTGTCCACCGCCAGCGCGGTCTCGAACGCGTAGACGAAGCCCCCGGACTCGAAGGCCAGGTTGCCGGTGGCGGTGACCGCGCTGATCTCGATCAGCGACGAGTACAGCGCCATCCCGGCGCCGTCGTAGGCGTCGTTGCCCTCCAGCCACAGCCCGTCGAGGATCAGGTCCGAGCCGGTGGCGTACAGCCCGCCTCCGTCGCTGTCGGCGCTGTTGCCCACGGCGGCCACCGCCGAGAACGTCGCCTGCACCCCGCTGGCCCAGATCCCGCCGCCGCCGATGCCCGCGGTGTTGCCCGCCAGCCGCACGTCGTCGATCACGGGGCTGGAGAGGCTGAGGTAGATCCCGCCGCCGTAGCTGAGCGCCGCGTTGTTCGTGAGCTCCAGGTGCCGCAGCGTGGGGTTCCCGCCGTAGACGCACAGCCCGGCGCCGTAGCCCGCCGAGTTGCCCTCGATCCACAGGTGCTCCAGCGTCGGCGAGGCGTCGTCGAGGAACAGCCCGCCGCCCTCCAGCGAGGAGCCACCGGTGATCGTCAGCCCGCGGATGCGGGTGCCGGCGTGCGTCCCCTGGGCGAGGTCGATCACCGGGCCGTAGCCGCCCCCGTCGAGGGTGGTCATCGCCGGCCCCAGCAGGCCGACGATCGTCAGCTGCTTGTTGCCCAGGTCGACGTGCTCGGGGTAGACGCCCCCGCCGAGGCAGATCGTGTCGCCCGAGGCGGCGCCGGCGATGGCGTCCTGCAGCGTGGGCGACGGGCCGGGCAGGTCGTGGTCGCACTGGATGCAGTCGTCGTCGGCCTGGCCGCTGCAGTCCTGGTCGACGTTGTCGCCGCACAGGTCGGCCGCGCCCGGGCTGATCGTGTTGACCATGTCGTCGCAGTCGCCGGCGCAGATCCGGTAGCCGTCCAGGTCGCTGTCGGCCTCGTCCGCGGGCACGGCGTAGTCGCAGTCGTCGTCCAGCCCGTTGCAGCGCTCGGGGGCCCCCGGGTACACCGCGCCGTCGCCGTCGTGGCAGTCGCCGTCGCAGGTGGAGTAGCCGTCGCCGTCGTCGTCGTCGAGGTTGAGCGCCGCGTCGCCGTCGTCGCAGTCGCCGTCGCACTCGGTGATCCCGTCGCCGTCGTCGTCGGTCTCGTCGTCGTCGGCGAGGCCGTCGCAGTCGGTGTCGAACACGCCGTCGCAGGTCACGGTCGAGCCGGGGTGGACGGCGTCGTCGCCGTCGTCGCAGTCGCCGGAGCAGGTGTCGTAGCCGTCCCCGTCGAGGTCGTCGAGGTTCAGCGCCGCGAGGGTGTCGTCGCAGTCGCCGTCGCACGGGCTGGCGCCGTCCCCGTCGTCGTCGTCGGGGTGCAGCGACGGATCGGTGTCGTCGCAGTCGCCCCAGCAGATCGGCGAGCCGTCGCCGTCGGCGTCGGCCTCGTCGGGGTGCAGCAGCCCGTCGCAGTCGTCGTCGACGCCGTTGCAGTCCTGCTCGACGGCGCCGGGATGCACCGCCGCGTCGCCGTCGTCGCAGTCGCCGGCGCACTCGGTGACGCCGTCGCCGTCGTCGTCGGTCTCGTCGGGGTCGTCGGTCCCGTCGCAGTCGTTGTCGAGGACCCCGTCGCAGATCTCGTCCGCGCCCCAGTACACGGCGGGGTCGGTGTCGTCGCAGTCCCCGTCGCACTCGGTGACCGTGTCGCCGTCGTCGTCGAGCTCGAGGGGGTCGTCGGTGCCGTCGCAGTCGTTGTCGGCCACGCCGTCGCAGACCTCGCTGGCCCCGGGATTGGCGTCGGGCTCGGCGTCGTCGCAGTCCCCGTCGCAGGGCGTGTAGCCGTCGCCGTCGCCGTCGGTCTCGTCGGGGTGCAGGACCCCGTCGCAGTCGTTGTCCTCGCCGTCGCAGGGGAGCTCGCTGGCGCCGGGGTACACCGTGTCGTCGGCGTCGTCGCAGTCGGTCCCGCCCGAGGCCTCGGACGCGACCCCGTCCCCGTCGGCGTCGGTGCCGTCGACCCCGTCGCAGTTCTGGTCGGTGCCGTCGCCCGCGAGGTCGGTGGCCAGCGGGTTGATGTTGCCGTTGGAGTCGTCGCAGTCCCCGTCGCAGCTGCTGTACCCGTCGCCGTCGCCGTCGGTGCTGTTCAGGTCGGGGTCGCCGTCGTCGCAGTCGGCGCAGGCGGGATCGCCGTCGCCGTCCTCGTCGACCTCGTCGGGGGGCTGGACCCCGTCGCAGTCGTTGTCGACCAGATCGCAGACCTCCTCGGCGCCGGGGTTGACCGCGGCGTCGCCCTCGTCGCAGTCGCCGTCGCACGGCGAGTAGCCGTCGCCGTCGCCGTCCTCGGGGGTCAGCGCCGCGTCGCCGTCGTCGCAGTCGGCGGGGTCGCCGCACAGCGGGTAGCCGTCGCCGTCGCCGTCGAGCTCCTCGGCCGGCAACTCGCCGTCGCAGTCGTTGTCGGCCCCGTCGCAGGCCTCGGGGGCGCCCGGGTAGCTCGTGGCGTCCTCGTCGTCGCAGTCCCCGGGCTCGGCGTCGCCGGCGCAGGGGTCCTCCTCGCAGTAGCCGTCCTCGTCCCAGTCGTGGTGGGGGTCGCCGGGCCCCTCGTCGGGGCGGTCGGGGGTGCAGCCGGCGGCCAGCAGGCACGCGGCCAGCGCCGCCAGCGGGGTTGCGCTCCACGTTCGTGTCGTCACCTCGGCCTCCTCAGAACCGGCCCGCCACGCCGACCCCTGTTGGCGTGATCAGCACCCCGACCTGCGCCGGCGCCGCCGCCTCGAGCTCCTGCTCGAGCTGCGCGCCGCGGTTGGCGCTGGCGATCCCCGCGGCGACCATCACCCCCCCGGCGGCCAGCACGCCGAACCCCACCGCCGCGACGGCCTGGTGCTCGCGGTAGTCGGGCAGCAGCATGTCGTACAGCGCCGCGCTCGACGTCATCTGCTGCTCCAGCGCGGTGGCCTGCGCCAGCTGCCCGAAGCCCAGCGCCGCGCCCCCGATCGCCGTCGCCACCCCCGCGCCGACCAGCACGCCGCCGGCGGCCTTGGCGCGCTGCGCCCGGGCGAGCCGGTCGGCCACGTCCAGCGCGGCGGGCCGCCAGCGCCCGTCGATCGCGCTGTACCACTGGGCGCCCGCCCCCGACGGATCGGTCAGCACCAGCACCTCGGCGTAGCCGCGGGCCTGCGCCGCCGCCGCGACGGTGGCGTAGGCCGCCGCGCCGGCCTCGCCCTGCGGGCCTGCCGCGAGGTCGTCCGCCAGCCCGGCCCGGTCGCGGAGCCGCACCGCCCCGGGGCCGGTGATCACCAGCGTGGCCCCGGCGTGCTCGCCGTCGGCGCCGGCCGCCTGCAGCACGTGTCGCTCGCCGATCAGCTCCACCGGCGTCTCCGGGTCCAGCGGGACGCCGTCCACGAGGAACACCGCCCGCTCGCCGACCGGCGGTGACAGCTGCACGCGCGCTGAGCGCACCGCGTCCTCGAGCCCCAGCAGGAACGTCTGCTGCGGCTCGGGCGCGAAGCGGGTGTCCCACTCCAGGTCCGGCCGCCGCTCGCCGGCGCGGCGGAACGCCTCGCGCGCCGCGCCGGCGTCCCCGATGTAGAACTGGGCCAGCCCGAGCAGGAACGGCACTCGCGCCCAGGTCCCGGCGTCCACCGCGTCGATCGAGCCGCACGCGTCGGCCTCGATCTCGGCGAGCAGGTCCCGCGCGGCGTGGAACTCCAGCTCCTCGATCAGCCGCTCGGCGTCGGCCAGCCGTGCCGCGAGCTCCTCCCGCGACGTGCGCTCGGCCTCGCAGGGCAGCAGCCGCGCCGGGCCCGCCGCGACCCACGGCCCGAGGCCCGCGTCGAGGACCTCGTCCAGCGGCCGGACCTCGGCGGCGAGGTCGTCCCCCATCACCCCGCGGACCTGCGCGAGCACCACGTCGGGGTCGCGCCCCGCCAGATCGACCACCACGCGCGCCGGGGTCCCGGCCCGCGCCGGGGCGGGCACGAGGAGCAGCAGCGAGATCCACCACCAGCCGAGTCTGTCGAGCATGCCCCATCCTCACACGAAGCGGCGCGATCCGGCGACCCCCTCGCTCTGCAGATCGGCGGCGAAGCGGTAGGGCTCGTCGAGCAGGCCGTCGATGCGCTCCATCACCAGGTCCACCAGCCCCTGGAACCGCTCGCGGTGGGTGATCTCGGCCTCGGGCGTGAACGGCTCGAACGGCCCGTCCACGTGGTAGTCCGCCAGGTCCTCGTGGCGCAGCGGCGCGCCGAAGCGGTAGGTCACGGTGCCGCCCTTGGCCCACGGCGAGCCGCCCGGGTACAGCTTGTCGCAGCCGCTGCAGCCGACGGGGACGACCGTGGCGCGCTGGCTCAGCGCGATCTGGGCCAGCCCGATGCGGCCCCTGCTCAGCCGGATCGAGCGGGTCCCTTCGGGGAAGACGACCGTGTCGAGCCCCAGCGCGCGGGCCTCGGCGTTGAGCTCCACGAAGCGCCGCATCATCTTGCGGAACAGCGCGTTGACCGCCTGGGCGTAGGTCTCGCGGGCCGGCTCGAAGGCGTGGCCCAGCAGGTCGCGCGGCTGGTGCAGGATCGCGTCGGGCAGCGTGCCCTCCGGCGCCGGGAGCTCGGTGCCGTCGAGCTGCTCGGCCTGCTCGTCGACCCACCCCCGGGCGGCCTGGTACTCGTCGTCGCTGGGCCGCCGCTGCAGCGTGCTCTTGAAGTCGCGCGCGATCAGGTACCCGCGCGACACCGTCGGGATGCTGTTGACCAGCTCCATGAACCTGGCCATCAGCGGGTGCTCGTAGTACTTGCCCTTGACCCACGCCGCGGTGAAGCGCCCCAGCCGGCGCCACAGCTTGTACTGCAGCGGCCAGTAGTTGTAGCGGTCGGTGTGGTTCATCGCGATCAGCACCGGCTCGTCGGGCAGCTGCTCGTGCCCCTCGAACTCGATGTGGACCCGCGGCGGCAGGTGGTAGTTGGGCATCAGCAGCACCCGTGCCACCACCTTCTGGAAGCGGGGGATCGCGCTGAGCCGGATGCGGCGGATGCGGTCGAGGTCGAGCATGGCGCTCCTCCGGGGAGTCGCCATGGTACGCGAAAGACGGGCGAGGCGGGTGGTGACCTAGTTCCCCTGGTTGCAGTCGGCGCAGACGTACCAGGCGGTCCTCGGGATCGATGCGGTGTAGTAGGAGTCGGCGTAGGTCGGCTGGGCGAGGCTGAACTCCCAATCCTGCTCGGGCTCGTTCCACCACAGCAGGGTGATCCCCCGCACGGGGGCGTTCCCGCTCTCGGGGAGGACCAGCCCCGCGGCGGTCGCGAAGTGGACGTTCCCCGGCGAGAACTGGTAGTAGCCGGTGAGGGGCGTCGAGCACTCCGCGGGCAGCGCGCGCGGCTCGGCGGTCTCCTCCACGGTGAAGCTGATGTCCCCCATCACCGCCCCCACCGGGATCGTCACCGTCGCACCGTCGCCCTCGACCACGATCTCCGCGTCGTTGACGGCGCAGTCGTCGGCGTCGGCCTCGTCGATGTCCCCGTCGCAGTTGTTGTCGATCTCGTCGTAGCAGAACTCGGTGGCGTCGGGGTTGACGTCCGGGTCGCCGTCGTCGCAGTCCACGTCGTCGGTGAAGCCGTCCCCGTCGGCGTCGGTGCCGGCGCCGTCGTCGTCCCCGGCGTCGTCGTCCCCGGCGTCGTCGTCCCCGGCGTCGTCGTCCGCGGCGTCGTCGTCCCCGGCCGAGTCGTCGTCGTCGTCGGACGGGCAGCCGGCGGTGCCCAGCAGCAGGCCCAGCGCGGCGATCAGGATCGCGATGTGTTCGATGCTCCTCATGGTTCCTCCCTCGTCGGAAGGGCGACGCGCGCCCCCCCCTGTGTGGATTCGGTTCGTCGTCTCCGTCACCCGGTCTCCCCGGCCTGGATCCGCGGCAGGCATGCCCGCAGCGCGGCGCCCGGGTCGACGTCCAGCTCGTCGTGCAGCGCCCGCTCGGTGCGGCGGTACACGGCCATCGCCTCGGAGGGGAAGCCGCGCCGCAGGTGCACGCGGATCACGCGGACCTGCAACGCCTCGCGCGCGGGGACCCGCTCGGCGGCCTGCAGCAACGGCAGCAGGCACGCGTCGGGGGCGTGGCCGGACAGCAGCCGCTCGCCGAGGGCCTCGGCCACCCGGGCGTAGTCGTCGAGCAGCTCGCGGCGGTGGTCCGCGATCCAGGCCTCGTCGCCGCGCTCGGCGAACGGCCGCTCCCCGTAGCGCCCCAGCGCCGCGACCAGCGCCTCGGGGTCGGGGCGGCGCAGCGCGGCGGCGGCGGCGGCGCGGAACGCCAGGCTGTCCACCGCGCACCGCGCCGGGTCCAGCGAGACGCGGCCGTCCCGCATCGCCAGCCACGCGTGGGTCGCCCCGCCCTCGCCGCCGGCCAGGCGCCGCAGGCGGTGCAGCGCGACCTTGAGGTTGCCCGCGGCGCGATCGCCGTCGGCGTCGGGCCACAGCCGGTCGCACAGGTCCCGCGCGGGGACGCCCCCGCCCCCCATCGCCACGATCGCCGCCAGCAGCGCCCGGCTGCGGGCGCCGCGCAGCGGCACGGCGCGCCCGCTCCACCTCGGCGGCCGCGGCGAACAGCGCGTAGCCCGCCTTCCGCCAGCGGCCGATCCACGCGTCCCAGTGCTGCAGCGCCTCGTCGGCCCGCCCCAGCGACACCAGCGCCAGGCCGCGCACGTGGGCCCCGACGCGCACGACGTGGGCGCTGCCGGCCTGCTCGCCCCGCTGCTGCGCCTCGCGCACGTGGGACAGCGCCAGCCCCGGCCGCTCGGTCAGCTGCGCGGCGATGCCGACGTTGAGGTGCACGTAGGCGTGGAAGAAGTGCTTCTGCTCGGGCAGCGTCCGCGCGCTCAGCGTCCGCGCGATCTCGTCGATGTCGACCACCGCCCCGCTGGACGCCCGGGCCAGCAGGTGGTGGCAGGTCGCCAGCAGCTCCACCGCCTCGGGCAGCCGCACCGCGCCGGGCTGCCGCTGCATCCGCTCGAGGATCGCCGCGCCCTCGCGGGCCCGGCCGGCGTAGATCCGCTCCAGCGCGCGGAAGGTGTGCAGCTGCGCCACGGGGATCGCCGGCGTGTCGGGGTGCTCGCCCAGCGCCGTGGCGTCCAGCAACCGCGCCTGCACCGCGGCCAGGTCGGCGGCCCACAGGTCGCGGTAGGCCAGCCCCACGGTGCAGCACAGCCGCAGCGCCGCCGAGTCGGCCCGCTCGGCGGCCTCGAGCCCGCGCTGGAACAGCGTCCCGTAGCGGGCCGTGTCGCCGGCGCCGATCATCTCGGCGAAGCCCGCGACCGTGAGCAGGCAGGCCTCGGCGAGGTCCGTCAGGCCGCCTTGCTCCAGCATCCGCTCGACCTCGGCGTCCCAGGCCTCGAACGCCTGGAAGCGGCCGGTCCCCGCGATCCTGAGGAACGCCAGCGACAGCGCCGCGGCGGCGGCCTCGCGATCCCCCGCGGCCTCCAGCCCGTGCCGGTGCAGGTCCAGCAGCGCCGCGTCGGCCTCCGGGGCGGCCAGGGACGCCAGCAGCGCCAGCCGCGGAGGGATCTCCGACAGCGGGCCGGCCTCGCGCAGCGGGGCCAGGTGGGCCACCACCGCGGGCAGCTCCACGCCCAGCGTCCAGCGGACCCCGTCGTCACACAATCGGGCGACGTAGTCGTCCCAGCGGCGGTCCGCGATCAGCCGGGCGTACGCCGGGTGCGGAGGGGGCAGGCTCTCGCTGGCGTCGGGTTGCCGCATCCTGGGTCTCGCTCGCGCCTGACGTTCCCCGGCTGGGTTCGGGTTACCGCCTTCGATGGCGGTGATCACCCCCGAAACAGCAATACCACAGCATTGGTTACCGTTCGGGTTACCGGTCGCCGGGCGACCTCACCCTCCCGGTCCAGGTGGGTTGTTGCCGCACGCGGGGATCCGCTCACGGCGGAGGTCAGGTCAGCTCGCGCAGCGAGCGCGCCCAGCGCTCGAAGCAGTCCATCGTGGTGCTGGCCTCGCCCGGCTCCTCGGCGAGCTCGGCGAGCTGGGCCGCGATCCGGTCGCGGGCGCGGGTCAGCCGGCTGCGCACGGTGCCCTCCGGGATCTCGAAGATCTCGGCGAGCTCGCGGGTGCTCAGCCCCTCCCAGTAGTACAGCTCGACGGCCACCTGCAGGTCGACGGGGATGCGCCGCAGCGCGCGCAGCAGCAGCCGCTGTTCGCGGCGGGCGACCAGCCGCGAGCTGGGCGAGGTGCCCAGGTCCTCGGCCGACACCGAGCCGAACTCCAGCACCGCCCCCTGCCGCGCCGCGGCGCGGAAGTGCATGTACAGCTGGTTGCGGGCGATGGCGAACAGGTAGGTGCGGAAGCTGGAGCGCTTCTCCATCTGTCCCGCGTTCTTGACGCAGGCGAGGAACGTGGCCTGCGTCAGGTCCTCGGCGTGATCGTCGACCTTGTTGCGGAAGAACCGGAACACCGCCGGGAAGTGGCGGTCGAACAGGCGGTTGCCCGCCTCGCGGTCCCCCCCCGCCCAGGCGTCCAGCAAGCCGAAATCGGTGGTGGCGTCCTGCCCCTCCATCTTGCGAACGATACCAGGATCGGCCGTGGCCCAGAAGCTCGCCGAGGTCGGGTGCACCCGGCCCGCCCACTCGCCAGAGCGCTTCGAGCCTCCCGGGATCCCTCGTGTGCTACATTCCAGGCGTATCCCGGGACGGGAGTGATCGAGTCGACGTGGATTTTTCGGAGGCCATGCGCATCCTCGCGAGCCTCGAGAACGAGGGGGTCCGGTACGTCCTCGTCGGTTCGATGGCGATGGCGGTGCAAGGGCTCGTGCGGGCCACCCGCGACGTGGACCTGTTCGTCTCCCCCGATCCCGAGAACGTGGCTCGCCTGCGCAAGGCCCTCAAGGGGCTCTACGACGATGATCCGAACGTGGATCAGATCACCGCGGAGGACCTCGGCGGGGACTATCCGGCGCTGGAGTACGTCCCCCCCCACGGCCGCTACTCGCTGGACATCCTCGCGAGGCTGGGCGAGGCCTGGAGCTACGACGACGTCGAGGCCGAGGAGCTGGTCCTCGGCGACGTGCGGGTCCGGGTGGCGACACCGCGGTCGCTGTATCGGATGAAGCGGGGGACCGTCCGTCCCCAGGACCGCATCGACGCCGAGGCACTGCGCGAGCGCTTCGATCTCGAGGAAGCGGACTGATGGGCGTCCGGAGATACCGTTCCGTGGGCGAGATGCCCGGTCCACCGCCGCTGACACCCCTGGACCCGGACAACCTGCGGCTCGCCTGCGAGCTGATGGAGCTCGCCAGGACGCTCGGCTCCGCGCGCTACGACCCGGGCGTTCGGAGGTTCGCCACCCACGACGAGCTGACCCGGGAACGGGAGCGCCGCGTCGCAGCTCGCCTCAGGCAACAGCCGGGGTAGGCTCCGAAGCCAGGGGTCGACCTACCCCCCGTCGAGGAACTCGACGATCTCGAGGCTGCCGCCCGGCTGCTGGGTGGCGACGATCAGCGTGCGCCCGTCGGGGGTCAGCGCCAGCGAGGCGCCGGTGGCCAGCTCGGCCGGGGCCACGTCGAGCACCACGGCGGTCTCGCCCGTCTCGGCGTCGAGGCGCAGCACCTGGTGGCCGTCGTCGACGAGCAGGCGGCGGCCGTCGGGGAGCCACACCGCGAAGTCGCCGCGGTCCAGCAGCAGCTCGCGCTCCAGGCCGTCCGCCCGTAGCCGCGAGACGCCCTCGGAGGGCTTGATCGCGGCGATCCACTGCCCGTCCGGGGACCAGTCCGTGGTCAGCCAGTCGTAGTTGTCCAGCACCTCCTGGCCCATCAGCTGCTGCATCCACGGCAACCCCGGATCGATCACGGCGGGCCACTGGTCCATCGTCGCCAGCGCCACCCGCCTGCCGTCCGGCGAGTAGCGCGGGATCATCATCGGCATCGAGGCGAACCCCGAGAGGTTCTGGGGCACGTCGCCGGCGGGAGACTGCCACCAGATCGAGTTCCACTGGTCGTAGCGGGTGCCCTCGAACACCACCCGCGAGCCGTCCGGCGTCCAGGCCGGGTTGCGGGTGTGGTTCTCGCCGCTGCTCAGCGCCCGCAGGTCGCTGCCGTCGATGCGCGCCACGTACAGGTCGGCGCTGGAGTCGTAGCTGACGAACGCCAGCCACTCGCCGTCGGGGCTCACCGCCGGGGTGGTGAAGGTGTTGGGCTGCTCGAAGATCGGCGCCGGATCGCCGGTGATCTCGCCGGCCTCGGGGTCGAACGGCACCCGCAGCATCGTCGCGGGCCAGCGCTTGCGCTGCAGCAGCAGCCGCTGCCCGCCGTCGAGCACCTCGAGCCAGCCCGGGAAGCCGTCGGCCTGGGGCAGGTGCACGATCGGGGTCGGGTGCATCCCGGACTCGCCGGTCTCGGGGTCGAAGTCCACCCGGTACACCGCCTGGTCGCGCCCGTACATCCACAGGAACAGCAGCGCGCGGCCGTCGTCGACCCAGCGTGGCGACCAGCCGATGCGGGCCACCGGGAACGCCGCCGAGCCGTCGCTGCGCGCGGCGATCACCCCGGCGTACCCGGCCACCGCGATCCAGCGGCCGTCGGGGGACCAGTCGATGTGCACGGCCTCGCTGTACGGCCGCCCCGCCAGCGGCGCGGCGACCTCGCCGCTGGCCAGGTCCAGCACCCGCAGCTCCCCGTCGAAGGTCAGCCGCGCCTTGATCTCCGGGTAGAACTCGGTGGTGTAGGCCAGCTTGCCGCCGTCGGGGGAGAACCGCGGCTCGTACCCGCGCTCGGCGACCTCGCGGGGCTCCGAACCCCCGTCGAGCGCCATCACGAACAGCGCGCCCTCGGCCGAGAACGCCACCGCGCTGCCGTCGGGCGAGACGTCGGGCTGGATCGCCCGCGGGGCGAACGACCCGGTCAGCAGCACCTCGCCGGGCCGGTCCACCTCGCTGCGGTACAGATCGGTGCCGTCCGAGTGCACCAGGAAGCGGCCGTCGCGGGCCAGCCCCAGGCTGCGCACCGCCTGCCCGTCGTAGCCCGCCGGCTCGATCCGCGTGTCCCGCAGCGGCCGCACGTAGTACCACCACGGCGCCAGCATCCGCGCCGCCACCAGCGCCAGCACGACCGCCGCCAGGGCCACCCCGCCGGCGACCAGCCAGCGCCGCCACCGCCGCGGGGCGGGCGCCGGCCCGGGCCGCGCCGCCGCCGCCGCTCCCTCCTGCAGCGCGGCGAGCAGCTCCTCCATCGACCCGAAGCGCCCCGCCGGTGCGGGATCGAGCCCGCGCTGCAGCACCTCGCCGAGCCAGTCGGGGACGGGCTCCCCGCCGATCCCGCCGGGCGGGGGCAGCCGCCCGTGGAGCGCCTCGTACAGCGACACGCAGAACGCGTACTGATCGCTGGCCTCGCTGGCCGCCGCCCCGTCGCGCAGCTCCGGCGCCATGTAGTCCGGCGTGCCCCCGGCGCCGCCGCCCGCCACCGTCGTCGCGGCGGTGCGCGGGCGGCCCTTGCCGCTTCTCGGCCTGGGCTCCCCGTCCCCGCCAGGCGCCGCCCCGCTCCCGCTCCCCGGCAGCTCCGCCGCCCCCGGGTCCCACTCCCCCGGCCGGGCCAGCCCGAAGTCGGCGACCCGCACCCGCCCGTCGCGCCCCATCAGCGCGTTGTCGGGCTTGAAGTCCCCGTGGACCAGCCCCTCGCCGTGGGCCGCGGCGATCCCCAGCCCCGCCTGGCGGTAGACCTCGACGACCTCCTCGGGGCTGCGCTCGGCGCCCCGCTGCCAGCTGCGCAGCGTCTCGCCCTCGACCAGCTCCATCGCCAGGTAGACCTGCTCGCCGTCCTCCCCGGCCTCGAACACCGTCACCACGTTGGGGTGGCTCAGCCTCGCCGCCGCCCGCGCCTCGCGCAGCACCAGCTCGCGGACCCGCTCGTCCCCGTCGACCCCGGCGCGCCGCCCCAGCACCTTCAGCGCCAGCCTGCGCTGCAGGGTGGGGTCCAGCGCCGCGTAGACCGTCCCCATCCCCCCGGCGCCGATGCGCTCCAGCACCTCGTAGCGCCCCAGCCGCACCGGGTCGGGGTCCAGCGCGAACAGCGCCTGGCGCAGCCGCGCCCCGGCCAGCTGCAGATCCAGCGGGGACTCGTCCGGGGCCTGCTGGAGCAGGTCCTCGAGGCCGGGGGGGTCAGCGGGGGTCATGGCCGGGGATGATATCCGGTTTGCGGGTTCGGTGCGGCCCTCCACCATCACGCCGGTGGGTTGCAGCCGGCGATGGAACCGGACCCGCGTCGATCATCACGGCCACGACCACAGGCCCGTGATCGTGTTGTCCATCACCGCCACGGGGATGCCCTGGCCGACGAAGGTCACGCCGCAGACCGAGTAGCCGCCGAGGTACAGGAACGTGTGGTTCATCGGGTTGAGGCCGCCGGGGTCCCCGAAGAACACGTCCACCGCCTCGCCCAGGCCGCCGGTGAACGCCAGGTCGTCGTAGCCGTCCCCGTCGATGTCGCCGGCGGCGACCCGCAGCGAGGTCGTCGGCCCCGTGGTCCCGTTGCTCTGGTCGTACATCGGGTTCTGCGGGTCGGGGTCGTACCAGAAGATCTGGGCGTTGACCCACTGCCCGTAGTTGGCGAACGCCAGGTCGGGGCCGTTGCCGCGGAAGTCGGCCACCGCCACGTCCCGGCTGTCGGTGGTGGACAGCGTCAGCAGGGTCGACAGGTTCCCCGAGCCGTCGTTGAGCATCACCGGCGAGCTCGCCGGGGAGGCGATGCTGCCGAACACCAGGTCCTGGTCCCCGTCGCCGTCGAGGTCGTGGGCCACCACCCCGGTGCAGTCGAACGCGTCGGGGAGGTCGTCGTAGTCCCCGGGGTCGAAGGCGTACTGCCAGTCGGGGTCGCCCGAGCCCCAGTAGATCCGCGCCTCGAAGTCGGGACCCTGGGCGAACACCAGGTCCGGCGCCCCGCCGCCGTCGAGGTCGACGATGGCGACGTTCATCGACTCCTGCACGGGGAGCTCGGTGCGGGTCGCGGCATCGAACCACGGCGGCGCGCCCAGGTTCCAGTACACGTAGGCCTCGCTGACCCAGTCCACGTTGTCGCGCATGCTGCTGAACACCAGGTCGACCCAGCCGTCCCCGTCGAGGTCGCCGGCCTCGACGCCGCGGCTGCCCTTGGTGGGCAGCTCCAGCCGGTTGGCCGTCGAGAACGCTCCGGGATTCTGCGGGTCGTTGAAGTACACGTACGAGTCGGTCTCGTAGTCGCCGGAGACCTCCAGGTAGTTGGAGAACGCCAGGTCGAGGTAGCCGTCCCCGTCCAGATCGGCGGCCTCGGCGTCGAAGCCGTGGACCGTGGGGACCCCCAGCGTCTCGCTGTCCCACGCCCCGGGGCCGCCGTAGTAGATCACGCTGTCGTGGTGGTGGTTGGCCCCGTCGTGGGTCACCACCGCGATGATCTCGGCGTCCCCGTCGCAGTCGAGGCTGGCGCAGGGGGCGTAGCCGTCGCAGTTCTCGTCGATGGGATCGATGTTGTTGGCCGGGTCTCCGTCGTCCGGGACCTCGGCGGCGCCCGGGTTGATCAGCGGGTCGGTGTCGTCGCAGTCCCCGTCGGCGACGGTCCAGCCGTCGCTGTCCGCGTCCTGCTCGTCGATGTCGCCGTCGCAGTCGTCGTCGATGCCGTTGTTCAGCTGCTCGATCGCGCCGGGGTTGACGGCCGCGTCGGTGTCGTCGCAGTCGGTGCTGTCTCCCACGTACCCGCTCGGCGCGGCGCAGGCGACCTCGCTCGTGCCGGGATCCCCGTAGCCGTCGCCGTCCGCGTCGGCGTACCAGGTCTGCGCGTCGTCGGCGTCGGGCTCGTCGGCGACCTGGTCGCAGTCGTTGTCGATCGAGTCGCAGACCTCGGTGGCCCCCGGGTTCACGGCGTCGTCCAGGTCGTCGCAGTCGCCGGGCAGCACGCCGGCGTCGCAGCAGTCCATCGGCCCCTCGCAGTAGCCGTCGCCGTCGTCGTCCACGCCGAGGGCGTCGACCACCACCGCGAAGATCCCCAGCGCCTCGAAGGTCAGCACCCACGAGTCGCCCACCTGCTCGACGGTGACCCACTCCTGCAGCTCCCACAGCACCGCCGAGAGGTGGGGCAGGAACAGGCCGATCGGGGTGCACAGGATCGTGCCCCGGTCCACCGGGATCTCCAGCGTCGCGGGCTCGAGCAGCGGCAGCTCGTAGGGCTCGGCGCCGAAGACGATCCCGAGGCCCACGTACTCGGCCGGGATCGGCTCCGCCGGCGCTACCTCCGCCACGGTCAGCGGGACCTCGCCGTAGATCGCGCCGGCGGGGATCGTCAGCGTCGCCCCGTCGCCGGTGACCACGATCTCCTCGTCGTTGAGCGGGCAGCCGTCGGCGTCGTCCACGTCCACGTCCCCGTCGCAGTCGTTGTCGACGCCGTCGTAGCAGGACTCCGTGGCGCCCGGGTTGACGTCCGGGTCGCCGTCGTCGCAGTCCACGTCGTCGGTGTACCCGTCCCCGTCGGCGTCGGTGCCGCCGGTGTCGTCGTCGCCGGCGTCGTCGTCGCCGGCGTCGTCGTCGCCGGTGTCGTCGTCGCCGGTGTCGTCGTCCGCGGCGTCGTCGTCGTCGGTGGTCGGACAGCCTGCGGCGGTCAGCAGCAGCGCCAGCGCGGCGAGCAGGATCGGCCAGGTGCGCACGGTCATCGTAGGTTCCCTCCCGGTGGGCGTGGATGCCTCAGAACAGGTCGCCCAGCGCGTTGTCGGTGTAGGTGACGTTGGTCAGGGTCGGGGTCGAGTTCTGACGGTAGATGCCCCAGCCCGCGGAGTGCTGGATCGTGCAGTCGGTGACGGTCCCGTCGGCGTAGTAGAACACCAGGTTGGCGTCCCCCGCGGCGCCGCCGCCGGGGGCGCCGCCGTACTCGATGGTGGCGCCGGTGAGCGCCATCGCGTCGTCGTAGTAGCCCAGGACCACGCCGACCCAGTCCCCGGCGGCCGGGGTGGGGGCGTCCGAGGTGAACAGCACGCCGCTGCTGGTGCCCTGCACGACGAGGCCGCCCCAGCTGTTCCAGCCGACCCGGAAGTAGTGGCCGGCGGTGAAGCGCAGCTCGTTGCCGTCGGCGATGGTCACCACCGGGCTCGAGCTGTGCTGGACGTCCACGTCGCCGTCGACGAGCCACGGCACGCCGAAGTCGTGCCAGGTCCCCGAGCGGATCACGGTGCCGCCCAGCACGTGGATCGCGTCGATGCCGTTGGGGGCCAGCACCGAGGCGGCGTCCAGGTCGCCGGCGGAGCCCGCGGGGAGCACCAGCGGGTGGCCGCCGTTGGCGGTCATCGTGTTGAGCTCGAACGACGGGGTGACGGCGGGATCGAGCTCGCTGTCGGCGTCCAGCGCGACGCCGTCGCCGGCGTTGCCGCTGGCGCTGCTGCCGGTGATCGCCACGTCGCTGCTGGCGGCGGAGAGGCCGCTGCCGCCGTTGCCGTCGAGGGTCGAGCCCGCCACCGCCAGGGTCGAGGCGTCGGCCCGCAGCCCGTGGCCGGCGTTGCCGTCCAGCGCGCCGCCGGTGAAGTCCACCGTCGCGTGTTCGGCCCACATCCCGTCGGCGGCGGAGTCGGTGATCGCGCAGCCGTCGAAGCTCGGCGCCGAGTAGTAGGCCCACACCGCCGCGTCGCCGTTGCTGCCGGCGTACTCGACGGTGGCGCCGGTGAGCGTCATCGCGTCGTCGTAGTAGCCCAGGACCACGCCGACCCAGTCCCCGGCGGCCGGG
>CAZOYV010000035.1:39374-41021 GCA_964584075.1 uncultured Rickettsiales bacterium
AGCACGCCGCTGCTGGTGCCCTGCACGACGAGGCCGCCCCAGCTGTTCCAGCCGATCGACAGCGACGTGCCGGGCGCGAACATCACCGTGGCGCCGTCCTCGATGGTCAGCGTCGGGTTCGAGCTGTGCTGGACCTCCACGTCGCAGGTGACGTGGTGCAGCTCGTTGGCCGCCCAGGTCTCGTCGGCGGTGATCGTCCCGCAGTGCTCGGTGACGGTGCAGCCCTCGTCGATGCCGCCGGCGCAGTTGTCGTCGATGCCGTTGAAGCAGACCTCGGCCTCGCCCGGGTTGACGTCCGGGTTGGTGTCGTCGCAGTCGTTGTCGCAGACCATGTAGCCGTCGCCGTCGCCGTCGACCTCGTCGGCGCCGGGGCTGCCGTCGCAGTCGTCGTCGGTGCCGTTGCAGGCCTCGTTGGCGCCGGGGTGGACGCCGCCGTCGCCGTCGTCGCAGTCGGTGCCGGGGACCCCCGGGCCCGGCGGCGTGTCGTCGCCCCAGTCGTCGCCGTCGGCGTCGGTCATGCAGGCGTTGGCCGAGTCGTTGGGCGCGGCCCCGGGGTAGGTCGCGGGGTCGTCGTCGTCGCAGTCGCCGGCGCACAGCGGGACCGGATCGCCGTCGACGTTCTCGTCGTCGTTGTCCGGGCCGTCGCAGGCCTGGTCGATGCCGTCGCAGAGGATCTCCTCGGCGCCGGGGTAGATCGTCGGGTCGCCGTCGTCGCAGTCCCCGTCGCAGTAGCTGACCGGGTCGGCGTCGGCGTTGACGTCGTCGTCGTCGAGCCCGTCGCAGTCCTGGTCCACCAGATCGCAGAGCACCTCGCTGGCGCCGGGGTGGATCGTGCCGTCGCCGTCGGCGCAGTCGCCCTCGCAGATCATCCAGCCGTCACCGTCGCCGTCGGCCTCGTCGGCGCCGGGCGCGCCGGAGCAGTCGTCGTCGAGGCCGTTGCAGGCCTCGTTGGCGCCGGGGTGGACCGCCGAGTTGCCGTCGTCGCAGTCGCCCTCGCACTCGGCGAGGCCGTCGCCGTCGTCGTCGACCTCGTCGGGCGCGGGGCTGCCGTCGCAGTCGTCGTCGAGGCCGTTGCAGCCCTCCGGCGCCCCGGGGTGGACGCCCCCGTCGCCGTCGTCGCAGTCGTTCTCGCAGACCATGTAGCCGTCCCCGTCGGCGTCGACCTCGTCGGCGCCGGGGGCGCCGGAGCAGTCGTTGTCCTGGCCGTCGCAGGCCTCGGGGTTGCCGGGGAAGTTGTCCGCGTCGCCGTCGTCGCAGTCGCCGGCGCAGACCATCACGCCGTCGCCGTCGCCGTCGACCTCGTCGGCGCCGGGGGCCCCGTCGCAGTCGTCGTCCTCGCCGTTGCAGGCCTCGGCAGCGCCGGGGTGGACCGCCGGGTCGGCGTCGTCGCAGTCGCCGGCGCAGACCATGTGGCCGTCGCCGTCGTCGTCCACCTCGCCCGGGTTGGGGGCGCCGTCGCAGTCGTCGTCGATCCCGTTGCAGGCCTCGGGGGCTCCGGCGTGGATCGACGGATCGCTGTCGTCACAGTCGTTCTCGCAGACCATCACGCCGTCGCCATCGGCGTCGACCTCGTCGCCCCCCGGGGCGCCGTCGCAGTCGTTGTCCTGGCCGTCGCAGGCCTCGGGGTTGCCGGGGAAGTTGTCCGCG
>CAZOYV010000036.1:0-40856 GCA_964584075.1 uncultured Rickettsiales bacterium
GTGCGACGATGGCGCTTACCGGAGTCAGGACGCTATTCTCGGCGGGCCTGTGAGCGCCCCCGCTACGCCTCCAACCGCCGCCGCTGCGGGCCCTTCACGATCCGCTTGATCAGCTTGACCACGTTGTCCAGGGTGCCCAGCGCCAGCACGGCGCCGCCGGCGATGTAGCCGACGGTGGGGGACCAGTGGAATGGCCAGACTACGCATCCAGCGTAGATGATCGCCGCTCAGAGACAGGTTCCGAACATCCCGAGGATGAACCTGATCATCGCCTCACCTCCACGCTCTGGGGTGAGTACGGGGCGGCGCCGTGGATTATTGCGGCGCCCCGCCGCCGTCCCCGACGACGCCCGCGCCCGTGACCGCCACGTCCACCGCGGGGCGGTCGGGATCGTCGCTGAGCACGGTGATCGTCGCGTCGTGGACCCCGGTCTCCTCGGGGGCGAAGGTGACGTGCACGTCGTGGCGGGTCCCGGGCGCCACCACCATCGCGAGGGGATCGAACTGCAGCTCGAACCCGGGGTCGCCGGCGATCTCGAGGTCCTCGAGGGTCAGGTCGGCGTCGCCGCGGTTGTGCAGCTGCAGCACCACGCTGACGCTGCCGTCCACCTCGACGGCGCCGAAGTCGATGGCCTCGGGGTCGACCTCGAGGAGCGGCTCCTGCGGGCCGATATCCGAGGGCTCCCCGCCACACTCGTCGATGCCGAGGAGGAACGCCGCGAGCAGCAGCACCAGCGCAACGCGGGAGGTCCCGATGGTCATCGTCGTTCCCTTCACGGCGCCGGGGTGGCCTGCCCCGCGTCGTCGAGGCCCCAGCACCGGATCTCCTGGTCTTCGGTGATCCCGCAGTTGTGGTGGGCCCCGGCGCTGATCTGCACGAAGCCGTCGTCGGGGGGCGCGGCCTGACCGTAGTCGTCCGTGGGCCGGCCGCCCCAGCAGGCGACCGCGCCGTCGTCGCCCAGCGCGCAGGAGTGGTAGGCGCCGACCTCCACCGCCGCATACGAGCCCGACGGCGCGTCGCACTGCCCGTAGTCGAGGCCCTGGCCGCAGCCCCAGCAGGTGACCGTGCCGTCGTCGCGCAGCCCGCAGGCGTGGGCCCAGCCGCGTGCCGAGACCGACCGGTAGCCGCCCGCGGGGATGTCCGCCTGCCCCTTGTCGTCGGCACCCCAGCAGACCCCCTCACCGTCGGCGGTGACCCCGCAGTTGAAGCCCGCGCCGGTCGAGACCTGGTCGAACGTGCCGGCGGGGATCGACAGCTGGCCGCCGGTGTCCGCGCCCCAGCACACGGCCCCGCCGTCGGCGGCCAGGGCGCAGCTGTGGGGGTGGATCGGGGTGCTCACGCTCACCGCCACGTAGTCTTCGCCGTCGGGGGCGTCCCGCTGTCCGTCGTCGTTGCCGCCCCAGCAGATCAGCGAGCCGTCGTCGCGCACGCCGCAGGTGTGGTCGTGGCCCGCCGAGAGGTCCTCGAAGGCGAAGGTGAACGGCGTGGCCTGCCCGTGGTCGTCCGCGCCCCAGCAGGTCACGCCGCCGTCCACCGCGAGGGCGCAGCTGTGGGACCCGCCGGCCGCGATGTCGAGGAACTGGACCTCGGCCGCCGAGTCGTCGTCGTCGTCGCCCCCGGTGCAGCCGCCGAGGAGCACCAGGAGCATCGCCGTCATCGCCGCGAACTGGCTGGGATTGCTCATGATTCCTCCACCCAAGGGTTTCTACCATCACGGCTGCAGGGGGTCCAACTGGACCACCACGTCGTCGTGATCGCCGCCGGTGAACTCCCCGACGAGCACCGGCGGGTGGGCCGTGCCGAACCCGTTGTAGCCGGCCCCGTGGGGCTTGTCGGGGTAGCCGCCGAAGTCGTTGAGCCGCTGCCACTGCAGCTTGCCCGCCGCCAGCAGCGCCGACTCCGCGACGAACCAGTACTGGCCCTCGACGCGGAGCAGGTCGGCGCCGTCCGGCACGGTCGTCGTGGAGCGGAACTGGCCGGCGTGGAGCGTCGTCACGTCCACCTGCTCGCCGGCCTGCTGGAAACCAGGGGTGGCCTTCCAAGCCAGGGTCTTGAACCCCTGGTACACCACCGGCTCGGTGTCGGGGCTGCCGCCCGGCGGGGCCTCGGCGAAGGCGACCTCGAGGGCCATCTTGCCGTCGTTGCGGACCAGGTCGGTGTAGCCGTCGCCGTCGATGTCGGCGAGCAGGTAGTCGGCGGGGTCGCCGAGCGCGACGCCGGGGATCGGGATCCAGTCCGTGTCGGCCTGGCACGACACCTCCCACGACTTGCCGGTGTCGGGGTCGACGCGGACCACGTCGTCGAGGCCCTCGATCCCGGAGAGGTTGCAGAAGCTGCCGGTCGCCAGGTCCGCGACGTCGTCGGTGTGGGGGTAGGCCGGGACCCAGCCCTGGCCCAGCTCGCCGTTGAGCCACAGCATCCACTCCCCGGTGAAGGCGTCGTTGACCAGGATATCGCTGAACGTCTCGGGATAGGGGTTGCCGTCGATCAGCCCGTCGAAGTCGCCCACGAGCAGGGCGTCCGGATCGGTCCCGACCTGGATCGGCAGCGGAACCGCCGCCTGGGTCGCGGCGCCGTGGTGCCAGCTGGCGTAGCCCCCGTCGCAGACGGCCCAGCAGTCGCCGGTCGCGGCGTCGAGCCACAGCACGTCGTCGCCATTGCGCTGCGGCCACGCGTCGTCGCAGAACCGGCCCACGAGCAGCTCGTCGGCGGGCACGTCGGCGCCGCGGTCGTCGTGCCAGTTCAGCGGGGCCCAGTCCCCGGTGCCGTCGTCGGACACGTACCAGGCGGCGGTGTAGGTCCGGGCGAACCCGTACAGGTCTCCCCCCTGGTCGTCGAGCACGCGGCGGGGCTGCCAGGTGTCGGCCACGTCGTAGGGCGAGGAGGCGCCGGCGACGGTCATCGAGGGCTCGACGTAGGTCGCCGAGGACAGCTGGTCGTAGAAGTAGTCGCGGCACCGGTTGGTCTGCGTGTTGAACGCGCACGAGCCGTACATCATCAGCGAGTCCGCGTTGAACGGCCCGATGTCGGCCCCCATCGGGTACCACGGGTCGTACTTGGCGAACTGGGCGGGGTTGGTGATCCGGCTCCAGTGGATGTCGACGAAGTCGTCGCGGTCGGAGCGCTGCTGCTCGTGGAGCATCCCCAGCGCGTGGCCGATCTCGTGGACCATGTTGGCCGTCGCGCAGTCCCCGACGACCAGCGCCTGGGGGCCGGGGTCGCGCATCCCGATCCAGGTGCTGTAGCAGTCGTCGATGCCGCAGTTGACCAGGATCCGCGGGTCGCCGGGGCCGCCGCCCCAGGGGTAGCCGTGCTGCTGGAACTGCAGCAGGCCGTCGGTGCGCTCCTCCCAGATCAGCGTGGCGTCGACGAAGTCGGCCTGGACGGCCGGGTTGTTGCTGCAGTTGGGCAGGGGGACCCACGGGATCTCGATCACGCCGCCGGCCTCGGGCCAGTGGCGCAGCGGGTTGGTGGTCGCCGCGGTGCGAGGCACCGGGGCGTCGGGGTCGACGCGTTCGAACTCGTCGATCGGCCCGAGGTGGATGTCGCCCTGGTGCACGGCGGCGCCGTCGACGACCTCGACCCAGATGGGCATCTCGCCGAAGAGCTCCGGGACGAGGATCAGGGCCTCCTCGGTCGGGTCGGGGTCTCCGGTCGGGCCAGCAGGGGGCTCGGGATCGCAACCGAGGGGGGCGAACAGCAGGGTCAGCAGGGCGGTGGAGAGCAGGGGGCGGTGCATCGGGACCTCCGGGTCGTGTGTTCCCGTCGCGGGAAACGACGACTCTGGAGATCAAGGGGCATGCCAGTTTAGATAGTTTAATGATCTCAATTACTTGCGATCTACTCGGGGTACGGAACCGTCCGGACACCGACCGGATTCCGGACGGGGTAGACCGATTTTCGGACGGTGGGTGGACGGTGGGGGGGGAGTCGGCCGCCGGTCCGTCAGGAGTCCGCGGGTGGGTCGTGGTGGTGGCGGTCGAAGAAGTCGATCACCTCCTCGCCCCACACGAAGGTGTCCTCGTCCTCGCAGGCGAACCCGAACAGCTGGCCGTCCAGCGTCGCCTCGTGGTCCTCGCTGCCCGGGAAGCAGTGGCCCTCGAGGAACACCACCGGCGAGACGTACTCGTGCTCGAGGAACTCGAACGGGGTGCCGTCGGGGTCGGTGTAGCGGGTCCAGGTGTGGCCCGCGTCGGTGGACAGCGTCTCGGGGTCGCCCAGCTCCCAGGCGTCGATCAGCGTCTGGCGCTGGGCCTCGGCGCACTGGAAGTCGATCAGGGCGTCGTGGTGGCCGTGGAGGTACAGGATCGGCAGGTGGAGCGAGGGCTGCTCGTCGCCGGCGAAGGCGCAGCCGGGGGTCTGGTCCAGGTCGCAGCCGTCCACCCCGGCGAGCTGCACGCCGGCGGCGGCGGCGGGGGCCGCCGAGGCGAAGCGGTCGGCCTCGTGGCAGATCATCCGCCACGTCATCAGCCCGCCCTGGGAGAACCCGGTGACGTGGACCCGGCCCGGATCGGCGTGCCACGAGTCCGCCACGTCGTCCAGCGCGGCGAGCACCGCCGCGTCGTCGGCGTCGCTCCACGAGGTCTCGGCCATGAACCCGGGCGGGGCGGTGGGCTGCACCACGATGTAGTCGCGCTGGCGACCCAGCGCGCGCAGGCCGGTGTTGGCGTCCTGGGCGTCGCCGTCCATCGTCCACCCGTGGACGTCGAGGATCACGCCGCAGGCGCGATCGAGGCACGGCTCGGGGACGGAGACGTCGACGCGCAGGCCGCCGCACTCCAGGCGGTGCTCGCCGGCCGCCCCGTCGGTGACGCACCCCGTGGGCGACGGCGCCGGGAACGGCTCCCCGGGGCAGCCGACCACGGCGCAGGCGGCGATGGCCGCGGCGAACGCGGCGGTGTGGCTCCGGTCCATCCGCTGACCCTCCCGGGTCGATCCTATATCCTTTGCGCGGTGCCAGCAGGTCGCCCTGCTGGTCCAGGGGAGCCGATCCAGGACCGCGATGGCCCTCGAGCCGACCAGCGCCGGACCGCCGGAGCAGACCTCGCCCCCCGCGCTGCGCTACCGCGTCGGCGCGGCGCTGGCCTCGCCGGTGGGCGTGATCGTGATCGTGCCGCTGCTCGTGGCCGCCGTCGGCGGGTTCATGGCCGCCAGCGGCCAGTGGCGGATGCGGGCCGCGATCGACACGATGGCCGAGGCCCGGTTCGCCGACCAGACGCGCATCGCGGCGCGCCACACCGAGCAGCTGCTGGGCCAGGCCGACCCCCTGCTCGACGACTTCCGCGCGTTCCTCGACCGCAGCGGCGGGGCGCCCCCGCCGGCGGCGATCGCGCGCCACCTGACGACCCTGGTCCAGGACCGCCCGGGGGTCTCGTTCCTCAGCCACGGCCTACCCAACGGCGACCTGATCGGGGTGTACCTCGACGACCTCGGCGCGGTGCGGTTCAGCGAGCGCCGGCTGCAAGCCGACGGCCGCCGCCGGCTGCAGGACTTCGCGATCCCCGCGGCCGGGCCGCTGCGCCTGGAGCGGGAGGACCCGGACTGCGGCTACGACGCGCGCCACCGGCCGTTCTTCGAGAACGCCCGCGAGCGGATGCGCCGCACCTGGACCGAGCCCTACGTGTTCTTCGACAGCGGCGTCCCCGGCGTGACCTGCGCCGAGCCGTACGTCGACCCGACCGGCGCGTTCGCGGGCGTGATCTCGGTGGACTTCAACCTCAACGCGCTGAGCGAGTTCGTCGAGGGGCTGCCCCACGTCTCGCAGGGCCGCGTGTTCCTGTTCACCGGCGACGGCGCGCTGCTGGCCTACCCCGGCGTGCGCGAGGAGTTCCGCGAGGACCAGAAGGGCCACGGGCGGCTGCTGCACCACCGCGACCTGGACGACCCGGTGGTGGACGCCTACTTCGCGACCCAGCCCGAGGTGGCCTCCGGGACCGAGGAGGGGGCTCCGTTCCGGTTCGAGCAGGGAGACGAGACGATCCTCGCCGCGGTGACCCCGGTCGACGTCGGCGACGACCTGGACTGGTACGTCGGCGCGTTCGCCCCCCAGTCGGCGTTCATGGCCCCGGCGCGGGCCCAGGCCGTCGCCGCGCTGCGCATCGCAGGGCTGGCGCTGGCGGTGGCGCTGCTGATCGCGGCGGTGTTCGCCTGGCACATCGTGCGCTCGCGGCGGGAGGTGGCCCAGGCGCGGGCGGCCCTGCGCGCCGCCAAGAAGGAGGTCCGCGAGCTGGGCTCGTACCGCCTGGTGGAGAAGCTCGGCGCGGGCGGGATGGGCGAGGTGTGGCTCGCCGAGCACCGGATGCTGGCGCGCCCGGCGGCGATCAAGCTGGTCCACGGCGAGGCGCTCGACGGGCTCGACGAGGCCCAGGTCGCCGCGGCGCTGGAGCGCTTCGAGCGCGAGGCGCGGGTCACGTCCCAGCTGACGTCGCCGTACACCGTGCGGCTGTACGACTTCGGGGTCAGCCGCGACGGGGTGTTCTTCTACGTGATGGAGCTGCTCGAGGGGCTCGATCTCCACGACCTCGTCGCGCGCTACGGGCCGCAGGGCATCGGCCGCACGGTGCACATCCTGTGGCAGGTCTGCTCCAGCCTCGCCGAGGCCCACGACGCCGGCCTGGTGCACCGCGACATCAAGCCGGCCAACGTGTTCCTGTGCCGCCAGGGCGACGAGGCCGACGTGACCAAGGTGCTGGACTTCGGGCTGGTCCAGGCCGCCGGCGCCGAGCCCAGCCGCTCGGGGGCGCGCAGCTCGCAGAGCGTCGCGGGGACGCCGGCGTTCATGGCCCCGGAGCAGGGGCTCGACCGCAACCTCGACCGTCGCACCGACCTGTACGCGGTGGGGTGCCTCGGGTACTGGCTGCTGACGGGCAAGACGGTGTTCGTCCAGGACTCGGCGGCCAAGCTGATGCAGGACCACGTGTACCAGACGCCGCCGCCCCCCAGCGAGCGGGTCGAGCGCGACATCCCCGCGGCCCTCGACCAGCTGATCCTGGCGTGCCTGGCCAAGGACCCGACCCGGCGCCCCTCGGACGCCCGCACCCTGCGGGGCCTGCTCGAGCGGGTCCCGGTCCCCGACGACGAGGTCTGGGACCGACCCGCCGCCGAGGCGTGGTGGCAGGCCCACGCGCCGCGGGAGAAGACCCCCAGCGCGCGCACGCTGCAGACGGTGCCCGAGGAGCCGGACCGCCGCCTGGAGGTCGGCGACACCCAGACGATGCCCAGCGAGCTGTGGCAGGGGCGACCGCTGAAGACGACGAAGCGCGTGAGGTGAGGGCGAGGGCCGGGGGCGTCAGTGGGGCAGGAGGGGGCCGACCTCGGTCTGGACGACCGGCTTGTCGCCCTCCTCGATCGTGTCGTCGCCGCGCTCGATGCGCCACCAGCAGCACTTGCGGCACGAGGCGCCGTAGTCGCCGAGCACGAGCTTGAACTCCTGGACCAGCGACCCGCACTTGGGGCACCAGGTGATGCCCATCGGAATCCTGCCGATCGGTTCTGAGACGTTGATGTTGCAGATTGAACCGATCGGGGGGGCCTGATGGGGCATTCGGCACCTCGGGCGGTGTGTGTCGCAAGATCCGTGCCGAACGAGTGTCCGTTCGGTGACGGGGCCGAGGCGGGTCAGGCGGCGGGCAGGGGGGCGGCGCGGCGGACCGGGGCGCGGCGGTAGACGTGGTAGCCGCGGTCGGGGGCGATCCCCATCCCGGTGGGCTTGCGGCCCTCCTCGGTCAGCCCGTCGGGGTGCTCGATGCGCCAGTAGCAGCAGCGCCGGCAGTGGGCCGCCACGCCGCCGAGGGTCATCCGTGCCTTGCGCATCGACGCGCCGCAGTGGGGGCAGCGCATCGTGCCGAGCAGGACGACGGTGTTCCGGTCCGGGTCATCGCTGTTCGATCGTGGAGCAAGGTCGAGCGGGAACGTCTGCATCTTCGTCTCCTGGTGAGCAGCGCTCGCAGGAACCGTGCCAGATCGGCCCCGGAGTGCATCCTCTTGCGGAGGGTCTACGCCGACGGCCGCGCCGACCTCACAGCCGGGCCCCGCGCGGCCCTCGCGGGAACAGACGGGCGCGCGGTAGGGTTGTACGGGGACATGAGACGAACCCCGATCCCGATCCCGATCCTGATCGTGGCGCTGGCCGCCGCTCCGGTGCTCCCCGCGGGGGCCGAGCCGGCGGACGCGCCGCCGTCGCTGTGCCCCGCGCTGCTCGACGACCCGGTCAACTCCACCGTGGTGGTGGAGCTGATCGAGCAGGGGGCCGACCCGGCCGAGGTCTGCATGGTCTCCGAGACGACCCTGGTGTGGTCGGGGGGGACCCACATCCTGCGCGACCTGTCGCGGGGGCTGCGCTCGTCGGGCACGGACCCGATCGGCAAGGGCCTGGTGGGGCTGGTGATGCTGCCGCTGGTCCCGGTGTTCGGGATCATCGACGCGCTGACGGCGCTGGGCGACGGGCCGAGCCGGCGGGTCCGCGAGATCGCGATCGGGCCGCTGCACCTGGCCGTGCAGCACGCCGAGCCCAAGGCGATCGCGGCGCTGATCGACGCCGGGGCGCCGCTGGACCAGGCCGACGGCTACGGCGTGCCGCCGGTGGTCTACGCGATGGAGCGGGCGCTGGCGCGGGACGAGCTCGAGCCGGCGGAGCTGCTGTTCGAGGCCGGGGCGACGCTGGACGTCTGGGACAGCCTCGACGCGGCCACGGTGCGCACGATCAGCCGCGACCCGGAGCTGCTGGCGCTGACCTGCGCCCACGGGCTCGACGTCGACGCCACGGGGGCGGGCGAGGCCGGCCCGGCGCTGCACGACGCGGTGCTCGAGGGCGACCAGCAGGCGGTGCGCCAGCTGGCGGCCTGTGGGGCCGATCTGGGGCGCGACCGGGGAGCCGGCGAGTGGCCCCACGCCCTGGCCGCGCGGGGCGGCGACGAGGCGATGCTCGACCTGCTGATCGAGCTCGGCGCCGACGTGGACCGGCGCGCCGGCCCGAGCTCCCCCACCGCGCTGGCCTACGCCACCCGCGACGGCGACACGCCGACGATGCGGCTGCTGCTCGACCGCGGCGCCGATCCCGACAACCCCGAGTGGTTCGAGACGCGGCTGCTGCACACCGCCGCCCGGGAGCACCAGCCCGAGGCGATGCGCCTGCTGCTCGAGTACGGCGCCGAGGTCGACCCGGCGACCGAGGACGGCCGGACCCCGCTGCAGCTCGCGGTGGACCACGACTGCGCCGCGTGCGCCGAGCTGCTGCTGCTGCACGGCGCGGCGCCGGGCCCGTGGGCCACGCGGTACGCCGAGGAGGCCGCCGGGCCCCAGGCGCGCGTGATGACCCGGACCCTGCTCGATGGCGGCCTGGAGCCGACCTTCGGGGTGCTCGAGAACGCCGTGCTCTCCGACCAGCCCGAGCACATCGCGTTCGTCTTCGCGCACGACGAGCACCGGGCCCCGATGTACGGTCGGCTGCTGCGCATCGCGCGCAACCAGGGCCTCGGCGAGGAGACGCAGGCGGTGGTCGAGGCCGAGCGCGATGCCCGCCGCCCGGGCGCCCGCCGGCGGGCCGCGAGGGCCGCCGCCGCGGGGGACAGCCCACCCCAAACCGATTGACCCGCTCCGGCGGCGTCCCTACCATGCCCCGGCAACGCGGCGTGGCGGCGCGCCGTGCGTCCCCGGGGGTGGGGAGGAACGGGACGGTCGGGCGATGAAGGTACTGAAGGACTTCCTCTCCGTCATCGACTGGCACACCGTGCTGGTCACGACGCTGGCCGTGGCGTCGACCTACATCTGCATCCGGCTCGAGCTCGAGGCCGAGATCCCGACCGCGCTGATCGGGCTGGCGGTGGTGTTCCCGATCGTGTTCTCGATCCAGGCCGCCTACCGCCGCCGCGAGGAGTGCCTCAAGTACTTCGGCACGATCAAGGCCCACGCGGTGGCGCTGTACTTCGCGCACCGCGACTGGGTCCCGGAGTGCCGGGGCGTCACCGAGCAGCACCACGCGCGCTGCCGCAGCCTGGTGATGGAGCTGATCGGGGCGATCCTGCTGCACTTCACCGAGGGGGAGGGGCGCAGCAAGCAGTCGTTCGCGGCGGTCTACGACGTGGTCTCGCGCTGGTCGCTGTCCAACGAGACGATGCGCGCCGCCGGGGTGCCGGCCAACGAGATCTCCCGGACCAACCAGTACCTCTCGAAGATCCTGATCGACTTCGAGGCGATGAACAACATCCTGATGTACCGCACGCCGCTGTCGCTGCGGGCCTACAGCTACGTGTTCCTCAACGCCTTCCCGATCGTGTTCGCGCCCTACTTCGCCCACCTGTCCAGCGAGTACTATCCGGCGGTGGGCTACCTCGTGGCGGTGGTCTACAGCCTGGTGCTGGTGACCCTGGACAACATCCAGGAGGACCTCGAGGACCCGTTCGACCAGGTGGGCACCGACGACATCAAGTTCGACGTGGTCGACGACTACCAGCAGGTCTGCGGCGCGCGACCGGACGGCGTCGGCGCCGCGGAGGCCGCCCCCGCGAAGGCGGAAGAGCCGGCGTCGTGATGCGGCGAGCTGCCTGGATCGCGCTGGCCCTCGGCGCCCCGCTGGTGCTCGGCGCGGGGTGCAAGAAGCCCTCGACCGAGAGCCAGAACGAGATCGAGAACGAGCGGTCCGGCGATCCGGTCGAGCGCGAGATCGAGAGCGAGGGCGACGATCGGGTCTCCTCCCCCGAGCAGGCCTGGGCCTGGCTGGGCCTCGTCGTCGACCGCGGCGAGGCGGTCACGACCAACCCCGACTTCGTGCGGATCGTGACCTCCGACGGCGACCGCGACGCGCTGGTCGAGCACTACCGCGCCCAGCTGCTCGCCGGCGGCTGGCAGGCGCTCTCCCGCGAGGACACCGAGGCGTTCCGCGCCGAGGTGCTGACCCGGGGGGACATGCGGCTGGCGCTGGCCGCCAACGACGAGGCCGGCGGCGGCGCGGGGCTGGGCATCACCCTCGGGCAGTACTGGCCGGCGCTGCCGCTGCCGCGCGACGGGGCGCTGGAGGTCCTGGAGGCCCCGGCGACCTGGATCGCGGTCTTCCCCGCCGGCGAGCCCGTCGAGCGACGCCTCGCCGCGGCCCGGGAGGTGGTGGCGGCCGCCGGCTGGACCGAGGACCGCACCGAGGCCGGCGCCGCCCCCGACGCGGCGGGCGAGGTGCGGGTGGTCTGGTACCGCCAGGAGATCCGCGCCCTGCGGCTCGAGGCCTACGAGCAGATCGACGGCGAGGTGCGGATCGGCGTCCAGGTCGGCTGGCGCTGAGTCGTCACTGGTCCGACCACTTGACCTCCGTGACCCCGCCCGTCTACGCTCCGAGGCCGGGGTGATGTGATGAACCGACGCGCGCGCTTCGCACCCGCCGCCGCCTGGCCCGCCGTGGCCGCGGCGCTGCTCCTCGGACTCGGCGGCTGTGAGCCGGAGGAACCGGGGCTGACCATCGACCCGCCCTCGGCGAGCCGGTTCGGGTACGTCCCGATCACCATCGAGCTCCCGGCGGACGGCCCCGCCGCCGCGGACGTCACCGGGGTCGTGGTGGGCTTCAACGACACCTACCGGCTCGAGGTGGTGGACGACCGCACGGTCCGCGCGGTGATCCAGGGCCACACCGCGGCGGGGCCCGTCGACGTGACGATCGAGACCGCGTCGGAGAGCCACGTGTTCGCCGAGGCGTTCCGGTACGAGGGGCCGGTCGACCCGGCCTTCGAGCGGCTGGTCACGATCGGCGCGTCGTTCACCCAGGGGGTCCAGTCGGCGGTCCCCACCGAGCACGCCGTGCTGCACAGCCCGGCGGCCCAGATCGCCCGCCAGGCGCAGGCCTACCTGGCGCTGCCGCAGCTCGTGCCCGACCTGTTCACTCCGATGGAGATCGCCGACATCGGCCCGCCCCCGGAGTGCGTGGTCCCGCCGGTGGTGCAGTACATCAGCTACTCGATGACCAACACGCTGACCGAGATGGTCGACCCCGAGACCGGCGAGTTCGGCTTCCAGTGGGGCCGCGAGGACCCGGACATCGAGGTCTGGAACCTGGGCGTCGGCAGCTTCACGATCCGCGAGGTCGCCGAGGGGCCGGACCCCGACGACTCGGTGCAGCAGTTCCTCGCGCACATCGTCTACGACCCCTACGGTGGGATCTTCGACTCGGTGCCGTCGGGGCCGCTGCCGCTGGTCCAGGCGCTGGACCCGACCATCGTCGTGGCCGTCGACTTCGTCGGCAACAACGTCGTGACCCCGATGCTGCAGGGCAACGTGATCAACCCCGACGAGCTGATCTCGCCCGAGGAGTTCGCCGGCTACCTGACCACCACGCTGGACGAGCTCGAGCAGACCGACGCCGAGATCTTCATCGCCGACCTGCCCGACGCCACGATCCTGCCCGCGGTGGCCGAGCGCAAGCGCTTCATCCTCTCGCAGGGCTGGCAGACCGAGGAGGAGATCGACGAGGCGCTGGCCGCGGTCTCCGCCGCCGCCGACGCGTTCACCGCCGAGATCCACGCCCAGTGCGCCGCCCGCGAGCGGGTCCACCTGATCCCGTTCGAGGCCGAGGTGGACGCGATCGACGCCGCCGGCGGCGTGGACCTGGGGGACGCCGTCCTGACCATCGACAAGTTCGGCGGGCTGGTCAGCTACGACGGCCTGCACTTCACCGACGCGGGGTACGCCGTGCTGGCCAACATCGCGCTGGAGACGATCAACGCCGAGCTGGGCACCGACATCCCGCTGGTCGACGTGGCCGCGGTGTACGCCGGGGACCCGTACTCCATCGAGGCGATGATCGAGGCCGGCCTCGACCCCGCCGACTGCGACCCGATCTCGCTGTAGCGGGGAATAGACCCCGCGCGCCGGCGGTTCCTGCGGGTGCCGTGCGCCATCGCCCCCGACCCTGGCTGCTGCTGCCGCTGCTGCTCGTGGCGGCCGCCGTCGTGCCCCACGCCTGGCTGAGCGAGGTGTGCCCCCCGTTCGCGTCGGTGTTCACCCCGTTCTGTGCGCTGGTCGGGGCGCGGGGCGGGCACCTGCTGATCTTCGCGGCCGTCGGCGGCGCGCTGCTGGCGGCGGTCCCCGCGCTGCGCCGCGAGATCGTCGCCTACCTGCTGATCGTCGCCTGCGTGGGCCTGGTGCAGGAGGGCGCGCAGCTGTGGTGGAAGGCGCGCGCCTCCGGGTTCGACGAGGTCCACGACCTGGGGCTCGACCTGCTCGCCGCCACGGCGGTGTGGAGCGGGTGGTGGGCCGCGGCTAGAGTGCGGAAGGGTCTGGCCCGCGTGCGTGTTGTGGGGCGCGGGGACACACCCGGGAGGGAACGCTCGCCATGACCACGACGTTCCGCACTGCCGCCGCCGTGGCGGCGATGATCGCGATGCTGGCGCCCGGGCTGGTCGCGGCCCAGGAGGGCTCCGCGGCGCCGGCCCGGAACTACGCCGTCGAGGACGACTTCTTCTTCACCCAGGCGCTGTTCTGCAGCATCGAGCGCTGCGGGTTCGGCAGCTACCGCGAGGCCTCGGCCTACGCCGAGGCGGGCTGGAACGAGCTGCGCCAGGCGGGCTACGAGCCGGCCCTGCTGCTGGAGCTGGCGTGCCAGACCGAGGGCCCGTGCGGCGTGGACGACTTCACCGCCACGCTGGTCGCCGCCCCCGGCGCGCGCACCGACATCGTGGCCGACCCGATCCCGCCCGCCGCGCCGCCGCCGCCGGCCGAGGAGCCGGCCGCCGAGGAGATCGAGGTCGAGGTCGAGGAGCCAGAGCGCGACTACGTGGTGCGGACCAAGCCGCACTTCGTCCGTCCCACCCTGCAGGCCGGCCTGCAGGGCCAGCTGTGGCACGTCCAGCGGGCCTCGGACACCGGCCGGATGATCGTGCCGCGCGTGATGGTCGGCGGGATGTTCGAGGTGGTGCTGGCCCGCGCCGTGGCGACCTTCGGCGTCGGCCTCGACGAGGACTACTCGCTGTACCGCTCGTTCACGGTGGGCGGGCTGGTCGGCCCGATGTTCGGCGACGGCGACACCCGGATGTACGTCGCCGGCACCTGGGGCGCCAGCTGGCTGCAGATCGACCACCTGCTGCTGCCCGGCCAGTACGGCGGGGTGGAGTGGGGGGTCCACGGCAAGACCCACGGGCCGACGATGGTCAGCCTGTTCGTCGGGTTCGAGATCCACGGCACGCGGCTGAACCAGTTCGTGCAGTACCCGGACGGCACGATCCTGCACGCGGGCCAGCCCACCGGGGCCAACTTCTACGTCGGCGCGACGTGGGGGTTCTGAGCACCGCAGCCACCCCGCGCGCAGCCGCGCGTTTGACCACCCCCCTCGTCGTGACTATTCCTGGGCCCTGATGAGCATCGAGGTCCTCGGCATCCGCATCCAGCTGTTCTTCTTCGTCACGGCGTTCTTGCTCGGCTGGGGCGCGGGCGGCCCATGGCACACCATCGCGTGGGTCGTGATCGTGCTCGTCTCGGTGCTGCTCCACGAGGCGGGGCACGCGGTGGCCGGCCGCCTGTTCGGGCTGAAGCCCAAGATCGAGCTGACCGCGTTCGGCGGGCTGACCCGCTTCAGCGGGGGCACGATGACCCCACCGCAGCGCGTGCTGGTCAGCCTCGCGGGGCCGTTCGCCGGCTTCACCGTCGGCGCGGTGCTGGTGGCGGTCTACCTGGTGGTCTCGCCGTCGCTGGCCGCCGACGGCCTGGCCCGCTTCACGCTGCGCCAGGCGATGTGGGTCAACATCGGCTGGGGGTTCTTCAACCTGCTGCCGGTGCTGCCGCTGGACGGGGGCCAGGTCGGCCTGGCGCTGCTGTCGCGCAAGGATCCCGAGAAGGGGCTGATCCGGATGTCGGCGGTGTCGGTGGTGTTCGCCGGCGCGGTGGCGGCCCTGGCCCTGTTCGGCCTCGGCGGCGGCGGCCTGTTCATCGGGATCCTGTTCGGGCTGCTGGCGTTCAACTCGCTGCGCACGCTGATGGCGGCCCGCTCGGTGGACCGGGACCGCAGCGGCCAGCTGCCGGGCAAGCTCGAGCAGGCCCAGCGGCTGCTGGCCTACGACGCCGACGAGGCGATGGCGCTGGCGGCCCAGGTGCGGATGGAGGCCCAGCACCCGGGCACCAAGGCGGCCGCGACCCAGATCCTCGCCGCGGCCCTGCTGGCCAAGGGCGATCCCCAGCAGGCGCTCCACGAGCTGCAGACGATCCGCCCGCCGTACCAGCCGGACCCCGGGCTGCTGGCCGAGGTCCAGCGGCGAGCCGACCCGGCCGAGTGACGGCCGGCGCGCGCGGAATGCGCGGGGGCGCTGGGGCGTCTCGATCCCTGCCATGGGACACCATCGACCCGACGTGATCCTGGTGGGCCGCCGCCTGCCCGACAACGAGAACCTCGGCCTCGGCTACCTGCTGGGCGCGCTGCGCGACGCGGGGGTCCCCGCCGAGATGGCGCCGCTGCAGGACGTCCGCGACGTGATCGCCGTCGCCGAGCGGGTGCGGCGGCTGCGGCCGCGGCTGGTGGGGCTGTCGCTGCCCGACGGGGGCTCGTCGCTGCTGGCGCTGGCGCTGGGCGAGCGGCTGGTCGAGGTGGGGTACGGCGGGACGGTGATCGCCGGGGGCGGGTTCGCGACCCTGGCGCGCCGCTGGCTGCTGCAGCGCTACGGCTGGCTCGACGCGGTGGTGCGCCACGCGGGGGAGGGGCCGGTGGTGGCGATCGCGAGGCGGCTGCGGGCCGGGCGCGCGTCCCTCGACGGGCTGCCCGGCGTGACCACCCGCGCGGGGGACGGCCCCCCGGCGGAGGTGCTCGATCGCGCCCCGCTCGAGATCCGCCCGGCGCGGGGCACGTTGCCGGCGATCCTCGGCCACCGCGCGGCCCACGTGGCGGCCTCCCGCGGCTGCCCTGGCCGCTGCGCCTACTGCGGCCCGGCGGCGCTGCAGGACCTGGAGCGCGCCGAGGGCCGCCGCGCCGGCCACGATCCCGCGCGGCTGAGGGCCCGCGGCGTCGGCCGGACCCGGCGGCGCACGGTGGACTCGCTGTGCGACGAGATGGCGGCGCTGTGGCGCGAGCGCGACGTGCGCTACTTCTACTTCGTCGACGAGCAGCTGGTCCCGCGCCGGGCGGACCGGGCGAGGCCGTTCCTCTCCGCGTGGCGGCAGGGCCTGCGCCAGCGCGGCGTCGGAGCGCTGGGGATCGGCTGCATGACCCGCTCCGACCTGCTGGGCGGCCCGGTGCTGGACGACCTCGTGGCGCTGGGCCTGGTGCGGGCCTTCGTCGGCATCGAGCTGGCCACCGCGGGCGAGCTGCGCGCCTACGGCCGCGGCGGCGACCCGGAGCGCGGGATGGAGGTGATGGGCGCCCTCGACCGCGCCCGGGTGGCCACGGTCTGCAACGTGATGCTGGTCCACCCGGCGTCGACGGCGGGCACCATCGACGACGGCCTGCGGTTCATGGAGGCCCACCCCGGGCAGCTGTTCGAGGCGACCCAGATGCAGGTCTACCACGGGACCCGGCTGCACCGGCGGCTGCAGGCCGAGGGGCGCGTGGTGGGCAACCCGCTCCGCTACGGCTACGCCTTCGGCGATCCGGCGGTGGCGCGCTTCGCCGAGGTCCTCGCCCGCCTGCGCGGCGAGGCGTTCCGCGACTACAGCGTGGCGTTCGGCGTCCACGACCTGCGGCTGGCGCTGGCGCTGGCGCGGCGGCTGGGCGAGGCGCCCTCGATCGAGGCGCTGTGGGACCGCTCGGCGGGGCTCTCCCGGCGGCTCGGGGCGGTCCGCGTCGCGGCGCTGCGCGACGCCCTGGTGCTGGCCCGGCGGGGCGGGGGCTACGGCGCCGCCGGCGCGCTGGTGGCCCGCACCGCCGAGCGCATCGAGGCGCTGCGCGAGGAGGTCGACGAGCTGGGCGACGACCTGGCCCGGCTGGTGGGCAAGCCCGCCCCGGTGTACCGCCCGCTGGAGGCGGTGGCGGCCTCGGTGATCACGTTCGCGCTGGCGGGGGCGGCGCTGGTGGGGGCTGGCGGGCCGGCCCGCGCCGGGGAGCCGACCCCCGGGGAGCCACCGACCGCTGGCGCCGAGGCGGCCCAGGTGTCGTGCAGCGAGCAGGTCACCGAGATCCAGCGGCTGGCCGTCACCGAGGCGGTGCTGGCCGCGGACCGCTGCCAGGACTACGTCGTGACGATCCCCCCGGGCGGGGCGGCGCCCACGGTGGAGACGATGCGCCCGGGCACGATGACGACGCGCGTCACCCCGGAGCCGAGCAACCCCAGGGAGGCGGACGTGGTGCGCAACGTCGCCGCCGTCGACACCCGCTGCCTCGAGGGCACCAAGGTCGGCGTGCAGCGCGGCGCCGTCCGCGGGCAGCTCGACGCGCTGTTCGACAAGGCCGTGTCGGGCTGCGGGGCGGATCGGTTCTCGGTGGTGATCGAGCTCGACGCCCAGGGGAAGGTCCAGACCGTGACCCCCCAGGACCCGTCCAGCGCCGACGCCGCCAGGGCCGCGCGCTGCGTGCAGGCGGCGGCCGTCGGCATGACGTTCCCGTGCCTCGCCGGCTACCGCGTCGTGCCCGAGTTCGTGATCATCGAGTGAGCGCCGGGCCGTGGTACAACGGGCGGCGATGCAGGACGCGATCCCTCCCTCGCTGCGCGGCGAGATCACCGACGAGGCGCACTCCGTCCTGGCCCGGTTCTTCCGGCCCCAGATCCACCTCGTGCTCGACCTCGACGGCGCGCTGGAGCCCGACCGCCTGGCCCGCGCGCTGCGCCTGCTGCTGGACGCCGAGCCGGTGCTGGGCTGCGACTACGAGTCCCGCTGGTGGCGCTCCCGCTGGCGTCGGATCGACGCGGCAGCGCTCGACGAAGCCGACCTGCTCGAGGTGGTCGAGGGCGGGGACCGCGAGGAGCTCGGCCAGGCGTTCCTCGGCCGCGCGATGCCGCCCCTCGAAGGGCCGCAGCTGCGCGCGCTGCTGCACCGCGACGGGGGCGGCGACCGGCTGCTGATCAAGGTCCACCACCGGGCCGCCGACGCCGGCGGGGTCAAGGAGCTGGGCTACCGGCTGGCGGCGATCTACCGGGCGCTGGGAGACGATCCCGGACACCGCCCGACCCCCCGCCTGGGCGATCGCAGCCTGTGGCAGGCCTACCACCGCGTGCTGCCCTGGCGGCTGCCGGGCCTGCTGCGCCACGCCCTGGCCGAGCTGGGGCCCTGGACCTGGCCGTGGCACACGCTGCACTTCCCCACCGGGCGCTGGGACGCGGCCGCGCCGCGCACGGCGCTGACACACCTCGACGCGGTCACCGTCGGCACGATGCGGGACCACGGGCGGCCGCGCGGGGCGACGCTGAACGACCTGCTGCTCGCCGCGGTGGTGCGGGTCGTCGCCCGCGAGCGGGGCTGGGACGGCCGGGTGCCGCTGCGGGTGGTGTCCACCGCCGACCTGCGCCGCCACCTGCCCGACGAGCGCACCGGCGGGCTGTGCAACCTCTCCGGGTTCATCCTGATCCACGTCGGCCGCGAGCTCGGGGAGCGCTTCGGGGACACCCTCGGCCACGTGCTGCGGGCCACGGCGCGGGTCAAGGGCCCGTACCTCGGGCTGAGCTGGGACCTGCTGGGACTGCTGCTCGCGATGGGACCGCACGGCGCGGGCCGGGCGCTGTTCGCGCGCTCGATCCGGATGGAGATCGGCTCCGGCCACATGCCCCTGCTGGTCACCAACATGGGCCCGATCGACGACGCGCTGCTGGACCGCTTCGGCCCACCGCTGCGCCACGCGTTCCTGGTCTGCCCGCCGATCCGCGAGGGCGTCTACGGGCTCGGCGTCTCGGGCTTCCGCGGCACGCTGACGCTGTCCACCGCCGCCTCGCCGGGGACGCTCCCGACCGCCACCCTCGAGCGGGTCTTCGCCGGGGTCGAGCGAGAGCTCGAGGCGGTCCGCGAGGTGGGCGCGCCCGCCGAATCCCGGTAGGATCGAGGGGCGGGTGGGCCGCAGACGGGAGCACGCAGTGGACGGTGGAGCATCCGCGGGGAGCGGGCAGCCAGCCACCGGCGTGCGCGGCCGCTACCGGGCGTTCCTCCACGGCGAGCACGACGCCCACGGCCCGTGGCTGGTGGCGTTCGTCACCGCCCGCACCGTCACCCTGACGCTGCGCAAGTTCAAGCAGGACCGCTGCTTCACCCACGCCGCGTCGCTGGCCTACGCGACGCTCGTCGCGCTGGTCCCGATCTCGGTGCTGGCGTTCACGTTCTTCACCGCGTTCCAGCGCTACGCGGAGCTGCGCAAGCGCGCCGAGGAGGCGATCTTCGCCTACTTCGTGCCGTCCGTCGGCGAGCACCTCGTGACGCTGCTGGACCAGGTCAGCCGCAACATCCGCACGCTGAGCCTGCCCGGCCTGCTGCTGTTCCTGTTCGCCGCCACCGTGCTGTTCAACTCGCTGGAGAACAGCTTCAACGCGATCTGGGGCGTCAAGCGCAACCGCGGGCTGGCGTCCAAGCTGCTGCTCAGCTGGGGGGTCCTGACCCTGGTGCCGGTGCTGCTCGGCGCCGGCGCGGTGCTGGCCGACCGGTTCCAGCTGGAGCACTTCGTCCACGCCCAGGCGCGCACCGCGATCACGTTCCTGTTCACCTGGGCGGCGTTCTTCCTGGTGCTGCACCTGATGCCCTACACCGAGACCAAGCCGATGGCCTCGCTGGCCGGCTCGTTCTTCGGCGTCTGCGTGTGGCTGGGGTCCCGCACGGGGTTCGTGCTGTACGTCTCGATGCTGCCGATCCGCACCGCCCTGGGCGCCGGGGTCTCGACGATCCTGCTGTTCCTGATGTGGGTCTACTTCAGCTGGGTCGTGCTGCTGTTCTCGGCCGAGCTGGCCTACGCGATCCAGTTCCCGCGCACGCCGGAGCAGGAGCGCCGCGCCTCGGCGATCATCGAGCAGTTCAAGGCCTACTACTCGGTGCTGGTCCTGGTGGAGATCGGCCGCCGCTACCGGGCGGGGCTGGCGGAGTCGTCGGAGGCCGGGGTGATCGCCGAGGAGATCGGGATCCCCGCCACCGCCGCGCGCCAGATCATCGAGGACCTGCTGCGCGACGGCCTGGTGCTGCGCACCGACACGGGCGGCCTGGTGCCGGCCCGCCCGATCCACGAGCTGAGCCTCGCCGACGTGTTCCGCAGCGCCCAGCAGCACGTGCTCGCCGCCCCCGAGGAGCACGACGGGCCGATGCGCGAGCAGCTGCGCGGCCTGTTCCAGGACGCCAACCAGGACACCTTCGAGCGCCTCGACCACGTCACCATCGCGACGCTGCTGAACGTGGAGATCGAGCGCCGCGAGTCGCTACAGCCCGAGTAGCGCGCGCACGTGCCGCGGCGGCGGCGAGCCGTGGGCCAGCAGCTCGTCGTGGAAGGCCTTGACGTCGAAGTCCGCGCCGGCCCGGGCCTCGGCGTCGCGGCGGATCTGCATCACCTCGAGCAGGCCCACCAGGTAGGTCGACAGCTGCCCCGAGGTCAGGCACGCCCGGGTCCACTTGCCCTCGGCCTCGCCCTCCTCCTGGAAGCCCCGGCGCATCATCAGCTCCAGCGCCTCGTCGTGGGTCATCGTGCCGGCGTGGATCCCGTGGTCGAGGATCGCGTTGCAGCACAGGCGCAGCACCAGCTTGAGCCGCTGCATCTTCACCTCGGGGCCGCCGTAGCCGGCCTCGGTCATGAACCACTCGGCGTACAGGGCCCAGCCCTCGACGAAGGTGCCCGAGCCGAACACCGCCCGCACCGGCGAGCCGAAGCGGTTGGCGTGGGCGATCTGCAGGAAGTGGCCCGGCATCGCCTCGTGGATCGTCAGCTCGTGGATCATCGCCTGGTTGTACTCGCGGTAGAAGCTGTCGCGGCGCTCCGGGGGCCAGTCCGCCGGCGGCGGGGCGATGGCGTAGAACGTCTCGCGGTGCTCCTCCAGCGGCCCCGAGGCGTCGCAGTAGGCGACGGCCACGCCGCGCTTGAACTCGGGCATCTCGATCACGGCGATCGGCTCGTCGGGGACGGTGACGAGGTCGTGCTCGCGCACGAACGCGGTGGCCTGCTCCAGGGAGAGCCGGGCCATCGTGACCACCGTCAGGTCGTCGGGGCGGGTCACCGCGATCTCGCTCAGCACCAGGTCGATCAGGCTGGCCTTCTCCTTGTCGGTGGTGGGCGGCGTCATCCCGCTGTCGGGGTGGTCGCGGACGTAGATCTCGTACGCCAGCGCGGCCATCTCGTCGGTGGTCGCGGCCAGCAGCGACCACGCCTCGGCCACCACCTGCTCGGAGCTCATCCCGGTGTCCAGCGAGTGGCGCAGCTTCTGCTCGAACAGCGCCGCGCCGAGGCGGAAGTCGCCGGTGGAGCGGGGCAGCAGCTCCTGCTCGAGCCAGTCGCGGTGGGCGATCAGCGCCCGCAGCGCCGTGTCCGCGGCGGCGGTCAGGGCCTCCTGCTGCTCGGGGACCTCGAGGAAGGGGTACTGCATCGGCCCCGCGACCCACGCGATCAGCGCGTCGGTCTGCTGGATCGCGGTCTCGGTGTGGATCCGCGGCGGGGTCCCCGCCGCCGCCCGCGCCTGCTCGAGGAACGCCGGCAGCGCCTCCAGGCGGGCCTGCAGGTCGGCCATCCGCTCGGGCAGCGGCGCGAACTCGCGGGTCACCAGCGCGTCGAGGCCGGGCCCCACGGTGTAGGTCACCGAGAGCGGGTTGGTCTCCCACGGGCGGAGCTGCTCGATGCCGAAGATCCGTCCCTCGAGCTCGTCGGCGAGGATCGCCGCGTCGACGCGGGCCTCGGCAGAGAGCGGGTCCCGCGGGATGGCGGCCAGCTCGGCCTGCACGCCGCGCAGCCACGCCAGCTGGCGCTCGTCGGCGGCCGCGCCGACCTCGGGCCAGCGGTGGTCGTGGCGGTGGTCGCCGAGGTAGGTCGCGTCGACCGGCGACTCCCGCAGGTAGGCCTCGAGGAAGTCCTGCGACAGCCGGGCGAACGCCGCCTCGGCGTCCTCCGCCTCGCCACCGCGGGCGCCCGCGGAGCCGCCGCACGCCAGCACCAGCACGCCCAGTCCCATCGCCACCCTCCCCCGAAGACTCGCCTTCATCCCTTTCCACGACGGTCCTCGCTTGCACCGCACGTTCCTGGCGAGTTTCTGTCGCCTTGAAAGGGCTCGGACCCTGTCTGCGTCGACAGAAACTCGCCAGGAACGCGCTGTTCTGCGCGATCCTCCGTCGGTAGTGGGACAAAGGCGAGTCAGATCCATGGCTCCTCCTTCAGCGCGTCGAGCACCACGCGGTCCGCCTTGGGGAACGCGAACCCGTCCAGCTCGGCGACGCGCACCCACCGGTGCGCCGCGCACCCCAGATCGCGGGGGGTGCCCCGCGAGTGGCGGCACAGGAAGGTGTGCAGCGTGATCTTGAAGTGCGTGTAGGCGTGGTCGACGGACACGAATGGCCGCTCGACCCGCACCGCGATCGCCAGCTCCTCGCGCAGCTCGCGGACCAGGCACTGCTCGAGCGTCTCGCCCTGCTCGAGCTTTCCGCCGGGGAACTCCCACAGCCCGCCGAGCATCGCCTCGTCGCGGCGGCGGGTGATCAGGAGCCGCCGCCCCCGGCGGACGATCCCGGCCGTGACGTCGAGGTGCGGGATCGGCCCGCGGGCGACCCTCGTCGGGTAGCCCTCGGGGTCGCCGTCGCGCCACGCGTCGCACAGCTCGGCCAGCGGGCACGCGCCGCAGCGCGGCTTGCGGTCGGTGCACACCGTGGCGCCGAGCTCCATCAGCGCCTCGTTGAACGCCCCGGGGCGGTCGGCCGGGACCAGCGCCCCGGCGGTGTCCCACAGCCAGTCCTGCAGCGCCTTGCTGCGCGGGTCCCCGGCGCGGGCCCACAGCCGGCACAGCACCCGCCGCACGTTGCCGTCGACCACCGGCTCGCGGCGGCCGAACGCCTGGCTGCCGATCGCGCCGGCGGTGTAGCGCCCGATCCCGGGCAGCGCCCGCAGCGCCGCGGGGTCCTCGGGGACCACGCCCGGGCCCTCGCGGACCAGCAGCTCGGCGGCGTCCTTGAGGTGGTGCACGCGGCGGTAGTAGCCCAGCCCCTCCCAGGCCTTGAGCACCTCGTCGCGGTCGGCGGCGGCCAGCGCCGGCACGTCGGGGAACCGCGCCACGAAGCGCTCGAAGTAGGGGATCACGGTGGCCACGCGGGTCTGCTGCAGCATGATCTCGCTGACCCAGGTGCGGTACGGATCGCGGTCGCGCCGCCAGGGCAGCTCGCGGCGGTGCCGGTCGAACCAGCGCAGCAGCCGATCGGCGAGCCCGTCCTTGGGAGATCCGGCTTCGAGCATGGCGCCACTATAATGACCGCCGCCCCATGCTGCCCAGACACCTGTTCCGGCCCCCGCCCGAGAGCCAGCGCCACCTGGACGGGCTCCGTGCCATCGCGATCCTGATGGTGCTGGGGTTCCACACCCTGATCCAGATGCCGGACGTCACCGTCGAGATCCGCGAGGGGCTGCTCGGCCGCGTGCTGCTGCGCGGCGGGATGGGGGTCGACCTGTTCTTCGTGCTCAGCGGCTACCTGATCGGCGGCCAGCTGATCCGCGAGGGGCTCGGCCGCGGCCGGCTGGACCTCGGGACCTTCTACCTCAAGCGGTTCTTCCGCATCTTCCCGGCCTACTACCTGGTCCTGACGGTCGTCGTGGTGCTGCTGATCCGCCAGCCGTTCTACGAGTTCTTCCTCGCCGGCCAGGACCCCGGGGACGTGGTGCGCGGCGCGTGGGCCAACTACCTGTACGTCAACAACTACACCGGCAGCCGGGTGATGCCGTGGAGCTGGTCGCTGGCGGTGGAGGAGCACTTCTACCTGGTGATCCCGCTGCTGCTGCTGGTGCTGCTGCGCCACGGCAAGCACGGCACGCGGCTGGGGGTGCTGTGGGCGCTGTTCTGGCTGCCCTGGGTGCTGCGCTTCGCCGCGTTCCGGCACCTGGGCATCGACGCGCTGGCCACCGGCGGCTCCCCCGAGGCCCAGGCCGGGCTGCTGGCCGACGCGCTGGCGTGGACCGACGCCGTGTTCGTCCCGACCCACTGCCGGATCGACTCGATCGTCGTGGGCGTGCTGGTGGCCTACACGCAGCAGACCAGCCCCAGGGTCGCCGAGCGGTGGCGCGGCTGGGGTGGGCTGGCGTGGACCGCGGTGGCGCTGCTGGTGCTGGCGTTCTACCTGCTGGGCAAGGGCGGCAAGCCGATCGGCGCCGGGGCCAGCGCGATCCTGTTCGGGCCGGTGGCGCTGGCCTTCGGCGGGATCCTGCAGCACTGCCTGTACCGCGAGCGCTCGCCGCTGCGGGCGGTGCTGTCGTTCGGCGGGTTCTACCCCATCGCCCGGGTGTCGTACGGCATGTACCTGCTCCACCCGCTGCTGTTCGCCGCGGTGCACGACAGCGGGCCGATGGTGGCGCTGCGGGGCCTGCCGAACCCGACCGTGGCGGCGCTGGCGGTGCTGGCGGTGCACCTGCTGCTGGCCTACGGCGCGGCGCTGGTGCTGTTCAGCCTGTGGGAGTGGCCGTTCATGGCGCTGCGCGGCCACCTGCTGCGGCGCCGGGCGGCGCGGCGCGGGGGCACGGACCGCCCGCCCGCGGGCGGAGGCGTGTAGAACGGGGAGGATGGCTCCCCCCGGCGATCCGCGACCGCCCGATCCGCGGCGCCGCGCGCTCGCAGTGCTCGCGATCCTCGCGGCCGGCGCGGTGCTGCGGGTGGTCTACCTGGTGCAGTCGGCCGACGCGCCGCTGGTCCACAACCTGCTGATCGACGCGGCCAACTACGACGCCTGGGCGCGCCGGATCGTGGCCGGCGACTGGCTCGGCGACGGCGTGTTCGAGGCCAACCCGCTGTACCCCTACCTGCTGGCGGCGATCTACGCGGTGGCGGGGGCCGAGCCGGCCACGGCTCGCTGGGTCCAGTCGGCGCTGACGCTGGCGGGCTGCGCGGCGCTGTCCCGCGCGGCCTGGCTCCAGCTCGGGCGCGGCGCGGCGCTGGCCACGCTGGCGCTGGCGGTGGCCTACGGGCCGCTGATCGTGCTCGGCGGCGAGATCCTCGCCGAGGCGGCGGTGGTGACGCTGGCCGCGGTGGCGCTGTGGCTCTCGCTGGAGGCGGCCCACCGAGCGGAAGTCGCCGGTCGCGTCGACGCGGTCGCGCTGGCCGCGTGGCTCGGCGCCGGGGCCGCCCTCGGGCTGGCCTGCCTGGGGCGCCCCAACCTGCTGCCGCTGGTGCCGCTGTTCGTGCTGCACGCCGCCCTCGCCGGGAGGCCCCCGTGGCGCCGCGCCGTGCCGTCCGCAGCGGCGGTGGGGCTGGGCGCGATCCTGGCCGTCGCCCCGGTCACGGTCCGCAACCTGGCGGTGTCCGGCGAGCCGGTGCTGATCACGGCCCACGGGGGGGTCAACCTGTGGATCGGCAACAACCCCGACGCCACCGGCTGGTGGGGGGTCCCGGCGGGCAGCGGCCTGGCCTCGACCCAGCAGGGGCTGCTGACCTCCGCCCGCGGGATCGCCGAGGCGGAGCAGGGGCGCCCGCTCGCCGCGCGCGAGGTCTCCCGCTGGTGGTCGGCGCGGGCCGTCGAGTTCGTCGTGACCGAGCCCGGGGCCTGGCTGGGGCTCACCGCGCGCAAGGTCGCGTATGTGCTCAACGCCTACGAGAAGCCGCTGGTGGCGTCGATGGACCACGCCCGGCAGCAGGCCCCGGTGCTGCGCCTCGCCACCGTCGGCTACGGCGTGGTCCTCCCGCTGGCGGTGGCCGGGGTGGTGCTGACCTGGCGCGACCGGCGGCGCACCTGGCTGCTGCTCGCCACGGTGGCCGTCGCGGCGGGGACCGTGGTGGCGTTCTTCGTCACGATGCGCTACCGCGTCCCGGTGGTCGTCGGGCTGCTGCCGCTGGCCGGCGCGGGGCTGTCCGGGGCCTGGCAGCGGGCGCGCCGCGACCCGCCGCGGCGCTGGTGGATCTGGGCCGTGCCGCTGGTCCTGGCCGCCGCCGTGGCCCACGTCCCGTTGCCCGCTCAGCGGGATCGCGATCGGGCCCACACCGAGTACCTGCTGGGCAACCTCGCCGGCGGCGAGGGCCGCTGGTCCGAGGCGGAGGCCCACTTCCGCTCGGCGGTGGCCCGGCGCGACGACCGGGCCGACTACTGGAACAACCTCGGGGTCGCGCTGGGGCAGCTGGGCCGCAGCGAGGAGCAGCTCTCGGCGTTCCGCACCGCGATCGAGGTCGATCCCGCCTGCGCCGAGGCGCACTACAACCTGGGCGCCGCGCTGCTGGAGCAGGGCCGGGCGGACCAGGCGCTGGGACCGCTGGAGCAGGCCGCGCGCCTGCTCCCGGACGATCCGCGGGTGGCGTCGAGCCTCGCGCGAGCGCGGGCCGCCGGCGCGCCGGTCCTGCCGGATCCCGCGCCGGATCCGTAGATCGCAGGAGCTTTTCGGCCGGGTCATCTATAATGCGCCTCCATTTGCGAGCGTTCGCCGCGCGAGCACGCGCGCGTTCGGGACGGGGGCTCGCGGGTGGGCGAGAGGGTCCTGGGACCGGGCAGAAAGGGCGAACCACGGCATGCACATCAAGTTCGTCTACGCGAGCTGGGATCGCCCCAGCCAGTGCCACCCGGAGCTGGCGAACGTCAACGCCAACCCGTACATCGGCACGCCGTCCCTCGCGGCCGCGTCCCTGGCCCGCGTGACGCCCCCCCAGCACACGGTCAGCTTCCACGACGACCGCGTCGTCCCGGTGGTCCCGGCCGGCGACGCCGATCTGGTCGCGATGCCGATCTTCACCCCCCAGGCGGACCGCGCCGTGGAGCTCGCGCGGCAGTACCAGGCGCTGGGCGTGCCGGTGGTCGCAGGCGGGATCTTCACGTCGCTGATGCCCGAGCAGATCGCCCCCCACGTGGACGCCATCTGCGTCGGCGAGGGCGAGAACGTGTGGCCCAAGATCCTGGCCGACTTCGAGGCCGGCGAGCTGCAGCCGCGCTACACCGGCGCCGAGCCGGTGGACCTGGGCGAGATCGCCCCGCCGCGCTACGACCTGTACGTCGACTGGGTCGACGAGATGCGCCGCCAGCGGCTGGTGGACTACCCCGACCTGGACTTCCCGCTGCAGATCAGCCGCGGCTGCTCGTCGAACTTCTGCGACCACTGCGTCGTGCCCCCGTACCTCGGCCAGCACATGCGCTTCATGCCGCCCGAGAAGGTCCGGGAGTGCTTCGAGACGATCCTGTCGATGGGCGAGTGGCGCGGCGCGACGCTGACCGAGGACACCTCCTCGCTGCCGTCCCCGCTGATCCAGCGGCACTACACCGCCGTGGCCGAGGCCTGCGCCGACCTGGACACCAAGATCTCCTACGTCGGCTCCAGCCCGCACTTCATGCGCGCGGTGCAGGACTCGTTCTTCGAGGCGACCCGCTCGCTGGGCGTGCTCGAGGCGTACCTGATGTTCGGCTTCGGCCCCACCTCGCGCAACGCCACCGCGCGGGACGCCCAGGAGAAGGACATCCAGATCTGCGTCGACACGATGAAGCGCTGCCAGGACAACGGCCTGGAGGTCTACGCCTCGTTCTCGATCGGGCACGAGCGCGAGGACGAGAGCGTGTTCGACCGGGTGCTGGAGATCTGCCGTCGGGCCGACATCCGGGTGGCCGAGTTCGCCGTCGCGACGCCGTACCCCGGGTCGCCGGCGTGGTACCGGATCATCAAGCAGGACCGCCTGCTGGGGCGGCCCTGGCGCGAGTTCAACGACGCCAACGTGGTGTTCCGCCCCAACCTGATGTCGCCGGAGACGCTCCAGCGCATCTACGTCGACCTGTGGCTCGAGTTCTACAAGGACCGCCCGCGCTCCAAGTGGCCCGTCCAGCTGTGAGCCCGCGACTCGGACCCGGGGTGTCGCCGCCGCCGGCGGGAGAGGGGGAGCCTGGATGCAGGAGCTGTTCAACCAGATCTGGGCCGACATCTACTGGAGCACGCTGCTGATCCTGGTCGGCGCGATCGTCGCCGCCGGGATCATCAACTTCATCACCACCCGCATCGTCGCGCGGCTGGTGCGCAAGACCAAGACGACCCTCGACGACGACATCATCGCGGCGATCCGCTGGCCGCTGTTCTGCACCACCGTGCTGGTCGGTGCGGGCATCGCGGTGCACCGCCTGACCGAACAGGAGTCGGCGCTGCGGGTGATGGACGGCATCGCGATCACCGCCGGCTCGCTGCTGTGGGGCGGGGCCGGGATGAAGATCGCCACCCGCGTGCTCGAGGCGCTGGCCGGCCAGGAGCGGGCCACCAAGTTCATCCAGCCGCGCACGCAGCCGGCGTTCGAGATCCTGATCAAGACCATCGTCGTGGGCGTGGCGGCCTACATCATCCTGCTGGCCTGGAAGGTCGACGTCACCGCCTGGCTGGCCTCGGCCGGCGTGCTCGGCATCGCCGTCGGCTTCGCCGCCAAGGACACGCTGGGCAACATGATCAGCGGGATCTTCATCCTCGCCGACGCGCCCTACAAGCTCGGCGACTACATCATCCTCGACTCCGGCGAGCGCGGCGAGGTGACCGACATCGGGATCCGCACCACGCGGCTGAAGACCCGCGACGACATCGAGATCATCATCCCCAACGCGGTGATGGCCAACGCCAAGATCGTCAACGAGAGCGGCGGCCCGTGGGAGATGGAGCGCGTGCGGATCAACCTCGGCGTGGCCTACGGCTCGGACATCGACCAGGTCCACCAGGTGCTCACCGAGCTCGCCGACCAGTCGCGCCACTTCGTCAAGGAGCCGGCGCCGCGGATCCGGTTCCGCAACTTCGGCGACTCGGCGCTGGAGTTCCAGCTGATGGGCTGGATCGAGGAGCCGGCGCTGCGCGGCCGCTGCATCGACGAGCTGCTCACCACGATCTACAAGCGCTTCGCCAAGGAGGGGATCCAGATCCCGTTCCCGCAGCGCGACGTCCACCTCCACCGCGAGGACTGAGGCACCGTGTCGCGGCGGTCTCCCGCGCGGGTGCTGGCGCTGGTGCTGGCGCTGGCCGCCGGCGGCTGCGGGCGGAGCGACGCACCCCCGCCGCCCCCCGAGGGGGTCTGCCACGGTCCGGACCAGCCGGCGCTGTTCCGCGCCGCGCAGGCGGCGCCCGGGGTCGCGTACCGGATGGTCGATCGGGCCGACCAGCTGCGCGCGGTGCTGCCCCACCACAACCTGCCGCCCGGCCCCGGCGGGGCGGCCCCCGCGCTGGCGGACGTGGTCGACGCGCTGCCGTTCGACCAGCTGACCTGGGAGCGCGGCGACGAGCCCGAGCTCGCTCCGGCGGTGCCGTGGTCGGCGCCGTTCCCGCCGCCGGCGTTCCCGCGCTTCACGGGGCGGTGGATCCAGGCCGCCGACCACGACTCGCTGCTCGAGGTGGTGGTCGCCGGCGAGGTCCTGACCCACGCGGCGGCGCCGCGGGCCACGGAGCCCGGCACCTGGTCGTGGGGCCGGGGACGGCTGCGCGTCGTGCTGCCCGAGGGGCAGGGGCCACCGGCGGGCGAGGTGCGGCTGCGCTACGACGGCCTGGGCCACGACGCCTGGCACGCCGACCTCCACGGGGGCCTCGACGGCGCGTTCCTGGTGCGCCGCGTGACGCTGCCGGCCCGCGGGCTGGAGCGCAGCGCGCCGCAGCTCGACCTGCGGGAGCCGCAGGACCGCCGCGAGGCGATCTACGTTCCGGCCCCGGGCGAGGTCGCCGACGCCCTGGAGATCCCGGCCGCCGCGCGCCTCGAGCTGGCCTGCGGGCTGGTGCTGCAGCCGACGTTCGAGCTGCCCGACCCGGTGGCGTTCCGCGGGCTGTTCGTCGACGAGCACGACCGCGCCACCGAGCTGTTCCGCGTCGAGCTGGACCCGGCGGACCCCGCGCAGCGTGCGTGGCACCCCGTCGAGGTCGATCTGTCCGGGCTGGCCGGGCAGCGTGGCGAGCTGCGGCTGCGCACCGAGCCGGCCGGCGACCCGCGGCTGGCGCTGGCGGCGTTCGCCCACCCGCGCATCGTCGCCTCTGCTCCGGACGCGGCCACGCGGCCCAGCGTGCTGATCGTGCTGGTCGACACGATGCGCGCCGACGCGGTGGGCGGGGACGCGCCGGTGGCCCCGCGGCTGCGGGCCCTGGCCGACGGCGCGCTGTGGTGGCGCGACGCGGTCTCCACCGCCCCGTGGACCACTCCATCCGTGATCTCCCTGTACAGCGGGCTGGCCCCGCGGGCCCACCACCACAACGCCAAGCAGATCATGCGCAACGGCAGCCCCAGCCTCGCCGCCGAGCTGCGGGACGCGGGCTACGCCACTTTCGCGCTGCAGACCAACCCGGCGCTGCGGGACGCCGGCGTCGACCTGGGCGTCGAGGAGCTGCTGTACCTGCACGACGCCCAGGCCGACCGGGTCACCGACGGCGCCGCGGCGTGGCTCGCGGCCCGCGCCGACGAGCCGTTCTTCGCCTACGTGCACTACATGGACCCCCACGGCGACTACCTGCCCCACCCCGAGCTGAGCGGCTGGGACGGCGCGCCGCCTCCCGGCCTCGAGCCCCCGCACGTGCTGGGGCGGCTGGCGATCCTGGACTGGGACGCCGGCCCCGAGGGACACGCCTGGGTGGCGCGTCGCTACGAGGAGGAGGTGCGCTTCGCCGACCACCACCTCGGCCGGCTGCTCGAGGCCGGCGACCGCGACGGCTGGGGCGCGCGCACGGTGGTGGTCGTGGTCACCGACCACGGCGAGGAGCTGTGGGACCACGGCGGCTTCGAGCACGGCCACACCTTCCACCGCGAGCTGCTCGACGTGCTGCTCGTGGTGCGCCTTCCCCCGGACCTCGCCGCCGGGGTGGACCCCGCGGCCACGGAGCGTCCGGCGTCGCTGGTGGACGTGCGCCCGACGGTGCTCGGGCTGCTCGGGCTCCCGGTCGCGGCGCCGTGCCAGGGGCTCGACCTGCTGGGACCGGCGTTCCCGCAGGACCGGACGCGGATCGCCGAGGCCAACCTGTACGGAGAGCCGGGGTTCGCCGCGATCCAGGGCCCGTGGCGGTACCTCGAGCAGGGGGGGGCCGCGGCCCTGTACGACCTCAGCCGCGATCCCGGCGAGCAGGCGGATCGCCGCGCGGAAGAACGGACCCTCGCCGCGGTGCTCGACCGCGAGGTCGACGTCGAGCACCAGCTGCGCTGCGACTCCGTCCGCGCGATGGTCGACGAGCGCAGCACCGACGCACGCGATCCCCTCGAGGTGGACCTGGCGACGCGGCGAGCGCTGGAGCTGCTGGGGTACGTCGAGCCGGGTGGGACGCCGCCGGCGCCCTAGGAGATGTGGGGGCGCATCATCAGCGCCACGTCGTCGCGGCAGTCGCGCCCGCTGCGCTGCGACAGCAGCGTGATGTCGAGGATCACGTGGTTGGTCGCGACGTCGACCAGCGACGGGTTGCGGGTGTAGACCGCCTGGTTGTCGGCGTCGGGCTCGGTGCCGCCGATCAGGGCCTCGCGGCGGTCGACCACCACCAGCGCCTTGTGCGACCACGCCGCCTTCTGCTCGTCGGCGCCGGCGTCGTCGATCCAGCACGAGAACCCGCTGGGCTGCTCGGCGATGGCGTCGGGGCTGTGCAGCACGCGGTGCAGCTCTCGGTTGCCGTTGGCGGTGCGCAGCGCCGGGATCAGCTCGGCGAGCTCGCGGTCCCAGACCGACAGGTAGACCGACGTCTCGGCGGAGCGGATCATCGCGTCGGCGCGGGCGATGACCTCCTCGTAGCGGTTGATGATCCACACCGGCTCGGGCAGGCTCCGCCGCGGGATCCGGCGCAGCCCCTCGTCGAGGCGGTCCAGGCGCGAGCGGGTGGACCGCTCGATCTGCTCCAGCAGCCGCCGCGGCGACAGCGGCAGGTAGCGCGCCGGCTTGCCGCCGACGGCGAAGGCCGCGCCCTGGTTCTCGAGCTTGCGCAGCACGGTGTAGACCGCGCTGCGCGGGATGCCGGACTGGGACGCGACCTCGTAGCCGGTCATCCCCTCGTCGTCGGCGGCCTCGATCAGCGTCAGGTAGGCCAGCGCCTCGTTGCGGGCGAAGCCGAGCTCCCCGAGCAGGGCGATGGGTTCTTCGAGCACGCGCACCTTCCGCCTCCGGTTCCTACCACGGGACGACGTCGAGGGATAGGGGGAGAGACTCTAGACCGAGTCACGCATCAGTCGATGCACTCGGTGTAGACCTCGAAGTAGGAGTTGTCCACGGCGTTGGAGACGCGGGCGGCGGCCACGTTCTCGCCCAGCTGCAGGAACGACGTCACGTCCACCGCGGGGACGCTGACGGACTGGCTGCAGCCGGCGTTGTCGTTGACACAGCCCTCCTGCTGCCAGCCGCCGCCCCAGTGACCGACCTCCTGGCCGTTGAGGTAGAACCACATCCCGTCGTCGGACTGCATCGAGAGCATCAGCGTGGGGGGCAGCTGATCGAGCCAGAACGTGGCGCGGTAGAACCGGTCGGTGCCCGACGGCACGTGGCCGGCGTCGGGGATCGCGACGGTGGAGAAGTCCACCATCTGGAAGCCGTGGTCGTACCACGGGACGCCGCCCCCGTCCGTCAGATCGCCGGAGTCCTGCATCGGCATGCTGCCCCACCACTGCCAGTCGGCCTCGATCGTCTCGTCGCAGGGCGGCAGCTCGGGGTCCTCCTCGGGGTCCTCCTCGGGGTCCTCTTCCGGGTCCTCCTCGGGCAGCTCCGGCCAGTCGAGCCCGTCCGGCGAAGACTCCCATGCCTCCTCCTCGGGGGGCGGCGGATCGTCGGGCGGATCGTCGGGCGTGGGCTCCTCGGGCGGCTCCTCGGGCGGCTCGGGCCAGTCGGTCGGGTCCAGGTCGTAGTCCATGCAGGCGACCAGCGCCGTGGCGGCGAGCAGTCCGGCGGCGAGGAGGCTGGCGTCTCGAAGCTGCGCGAGGAAGCGTCCCATCGTGTCCTCCGTCATAGTGACTCAAGCTAGAGTTACTAACGGGTCGAATCTACCGCAACCGGGGGAGGGGATCAAGCACAAACGGAGCACGGGCGTCCGCGGGGTCGTGGAACGCCTGCCCGTCGCGCGCGGCGCGTGTGTTACGTTCGAACCGGCCGAGGAGAACGCGAGCGAGGGAAGCATGCCGAACGCGGGGGAGACGACGACGAGAGCGCGGCCCGGAGCCCTCCGCAGGGCGCTGCCGGTCCTGGTGCTGGCCGGGCTGGTGCTGGGGATCGCCGGCGGCGCCTGGGCCCAGCCGGGTCCGGAGGTCACCAACCGCCCCGACTGCGGGTTCGACGCCGACCCGGCGCCGGCGTGCGTGATGGAGGACATGAACCCCACGTCGCCGACCTACGGGCAGACGGTGACGCTGTCGGACTACGACGACAAGGTCGTGTTCGTCGAGTTCATGCGCTCCAGCTGCGGCCACTGCCTGGCCACGACCCACGCGCTGCAGGCGCTGCTCGAGGCCCACGCCGGCGACTGGGGCGACGACGTCGTGGTCCTGATCGTCAACATGGTCGGCTGGGAGATGGACCTGCCGACGTTCTGCGCGCAGCACGATCTGCCCGTGCTGCAGGACACCGAGAGCGAGTACTGCGCCGACCGCTTCGGGGCGTCGCTGTACTCCAACTACGTGCTGCTGCCGGGGCGGGAGCTGCACACCACCCACTACAACCTCTCGCTGCCGACCAACGAGGCGCGGCTGGTCTCCGAGATCGAGGCGGCGCTGGGGAGCAAGCGGCGGTGAGGGCGGCCGCCGCCAGGGCGTCGGGGCTGGGCGCGATGGCGCTGATGGTGGTGCTGTGGGGGTGGTCCGGCTGCATCGAGAAGGACCCGGCCGCCGACGACGACACCACCGACATCGTGGACGAGTGCCCCGATCCGTGGGACGGCGAGCTCGAGGAGACCTACGACGAGATCTACAACCCGGACGGGATCTGGCGCGAGCACGCCCCGCCCAAGCCCGGGGTGCTGTGCTACGACTGCCACCTGTGCGCCGATCACGGGGCCGAGCCGATCGACAACACCCACTTCGTCTGCAACCACTGCCACGACGGCGAGACCGGCGAGCTCAACGAGACCGGCTCCGACTGCGGCTGCGGCGACCTGGACTGCGAGACCGACCCGCCGATCCTGACCTGCGGCAACTGCCACACCGACGGCTGCAACGGCATGATCCCGGCCGACGTGATGAACGGGGAGTGCGACTTCTGCCACGTCGATCCGGAAGGGGACGAGCGATGAGGTTCGCCTGGATCCCGCTGTCCGTGCTGCTGGTCGCGCTGGGGGCCGCGTGCCCCGAGGAGCAGGACGACGACACCGGCGGCGGGGACGACGACGCCGGGGACGACGACACCACCGCGGGGGACGACGACGCCGGAGACGACGACTTCACCGAGGCCCCCGAGGGCTGCCTCGCCGAGCCGGGGCCCGCGCCGGGCCCCGGGATCTGCGCCGAGGAGGCGCCGTGCCGCTGGGACGGGCTGTCCGAGGACGCCAAGTTCGGATTCTCGCTGGACGCCGGCGGCGACTTCGACGGCGACGGCGTGCCCGACTTCGTCGTGGGGGCCAAGAGCTACACCGACTTCGACCAGGAGGGGATGGCGATGGTCTACCCCGGCCTGGTCGCCACCAGCGACGATGCCGTGCCGCGGGGGCGCTTCGTCGGGCCCCAGCCGCTGGCCTTCGCCGGGTTCTCGGTGGCGCTGCTGCCCGACGTGGACGGCGACGGCTTCGACGACCTGATCGTCGGCGCGACCGGGGTCGAGGACATCCCGGACGTGGAGATGCCTCCCAACTGCGGCGCCGGGTTCCTGATCCACGGCGGCGCCTGGCCGCCGAACGAGACCGGGATCGTCGATCTCGAGGCGGCCACCTGGTTCTACGGCGAGAGCTACTACGCCCGCACCGGCTGGATCCTCGACAGCGCCGGCGACGTCAACGGCGACGGGCTCGGCGACATCCTGCTCAGCGGCGAGCTGCAGACCTACGACGGCGACGGCGAGGGCTACCGCCAGGGCCGGGTCTACGTCGTGTTCGGGGCCACCGGCGGCTACGCCGAGACGGTCTCGCTGGCCGAGGCCGACGTGATCCTCGACGGCGACGAGGAGGACGAGATGGCCGGGGAGTCCCTCGCCGGCGGGGTCGACCTCGACGGCGACGCGATCCCCGACCTGGTGATCGGCGCCCCGTACCACGGCAGCTACGCCGGCCACGCGTACGTCGTGTCCGGCGCCGAGATCGCCAGCGGAGGCAGCTGGGAGCTGGCCGACGTGGCCACCGTGGTGCCCGGCACCGGCCAGGCCTACGACGCCTTCGGCTGGTCGGTGGCGTCGCCCGGGGACCTGACCGGGGACGGCCTCGGCGACTTCGTCGTGGGGATCCCCGGCCGCGACGTGCCCGACTACAACGGCGGCGGGCTGGCGATCTACCCCGGCACGACCGACCTCGCCGCGGGCATCGCCCCCGACCCGCTGACCACCCTCGCCGCCGAGTGGGACGAGCACGACTTCGGGCTGCGCGCCGCGGGCGGCGACCTCGACGGCGACGGCGCCACGGACCTGATCGTCTCGGCGATCTACGCCCACGAGCGGTTCGTCGGCCGCGCCGGCCGGGTCTACGCCTACCTGCACCGCGACGACGCCGGCTGGGCCGCGATCTCGACGGCGTTCGACGCCGACGCCGACTACACCGGCGCCGGGGTGCGCGACTACCTCGGCTACGGCATCGCCGCGGCCGACCTCGACCTCGACGGGGCCGACGACCTGCTGATCGGCGCGGCCTACCACGACACGGTGGACATGGAGGACCGCGGGCGGGTCTACCTGTTCTGGGGGGGCTGAGCTCGGGGGGCGCCTGGGCGCCTCCGGCGGCTCAGGGTGCCGAGAAGCAGTCCTGGAAGTACTGGACCACCGCCGCGGCGGTGTACTCCTCGCGGTAGTTGCCGCGGGCCATCGTGCGCGCCTCGGCGAGGAACGACTCCAGCGTGCCGGCGCCGCCGAGGGTGGCGTCGTAGCCGCCCACGGTGCAGCTGGTGTCGCTGAACGGGCCGGGGTCGCTGACCCCGCCCCAGTCCCAGATCACGTTGCCGGCCTCGTCGCCGCCGGGCTCCACGTCCCAGGCGTTGGAGCCGTCGGGGCAGTGGGCGACGACGTTGTCGCGCAGGATCGTCTCGCTGGCGTCGGCCAGGTCGTGGACGTCGAGGCCCCAGCCGCGGGACCAGCCGTCGGGGTGCAGGGTCTGCATCCCGCACTCGACGATCGCGTTGTCCCGCACGTGCTGCAGCTGCGTGCCGTACGCCAGGTCGTTGACGTGCAGGAACACCGCGATCGAGTTGCCGACGAACAGGTTGCCCTCGCAGACGCCGCTGTTGCGCATCTGGGCGCCGTGGGAGCTGCCGCGGGCGATGACGTTGCCGCGCAGCTGCACCTCGAAGGTGTGGTACTGCAGGTAGAAGTTGTGGTTGTAGATCGTCGGCTCGGCGCCGGCGATGCCCGGCTGCCAGCCGTTGTGGTCCATCACGTTGTCCTCGATCAGCAGCCCGCGGACGTGGGAGGCGTACAGCCCCTGGGCGTGGAACGAGTCGGCGACGCCCCAGCTGTCGTGGACCACGTTGCGGCGGAAGCGCACGTCCTGGACCAGCCCGTCGCCGGACACGGCGTTGAACGCCACCGAGGTGTAGGCGAACTCGCAGCCCTCGATCAGGATGTCCTCGCCGTCGGACAGCCAGTAGATCGCGGCCTGCTCCTGCTCCATCACCGGGGTGCCGGTCAGCGCCGGGTCGGCGGCGTCGCGGTGGAAGTGCAGGTCGGTGATCGCCAGGTGCTCGACGCGGGTGCCGTAGGTGAAGATCCCGTTGCGGTCGACCAGGTTGACGTAGGGGCGCTCGCCGGTGCCGTAGGCGCCGATCACCATCGGCTCGCTGCTCGAGCGGCCGGAGAGCTCCCAGGTGCCGAACGTCTCGTCCCAGCGGTCGCCGCGGGCCAGCAGCAGCCAGTCGGGGTAGCCGTCGCGCAGCAGCGAGACGCCGTGCTCGAGGGTCGCCACCGGGGTCTTCTCGCCGAGGCCGTCGTTGCCGTCGTCGCCGGTGGAGCTGGAGACATAGACGATGCGGGAGTCCCCGCTGGGTTTCAGCTCGGTCCAGCCGCTCTCGACGGTGTCGTCGTCGCCGCTGTCGTCGTCTCCGGCGTCGTCGTCCCCGGCATCGTCGTCTCCGGCGTCGTCGTCGGCCCCGTCGTCGTCTCCGTCGTCGTCGTCGTCGTCGGACGGGTCGGGTTCGGGGCAGCCGGTGGCGAGCAGGGCCAGGGTGGCGAGCGCGAGCAGCAGGGTTCGTCCCACGGGTGGTCCTCCCTGGATGGAGGCTATCACGCCGTGGGGTCGAGCGGGCGGCGGGGGAGGGCTACTGGAGGTCCTCGACGGGCCACTGGGCGACGGTCTCGAGGGCGGCCATCGCGGTCCCGTCGGGGCCGCTGTCGTCCTCGACCACCTCGGCCATCTCGTCGACCGTGCCGCGCAGGCCACCGGTGTCGACGGCGGCGTGGATCGACGTGTTCACGTCGTCCCACTCCGCGGGGTCGAAGGCGACGAAGTCGTAGGTCCCGGTGAAGTCGGCCGGGTCCCGATCGGCGAGGGTGAAGTCGGCGGCGTCCGCCGCGGTGGAGCGCAGCGCCACGTCCCAGTCCTCGTCGAACGCGCCGTCCTCGGTGGCGAACGTCACGGCCACGTCGACCTCCAGCCGGTCCTGGCAGTCGATGGCGGCCTCCATCGTGTTGCCGATTCCGTTGTTGTCCGGGTACACGGCGACGGACTCGATGAAGCGGACCTCGCCGCCGTCGTACAGCACGTCCATCGTCAGCGCCGTGTCGGCGTTGCTCTCGAGCCAGCGCATCACGGCCGAGTGCTCGCCCTCCAGGTTGTCGAGCACGTCGTTGCCCGAGAACCCCAGCTCGGAGACCTCGTCCATCGCCAGCACCGTGGCGGTGTCCTCGCAGTAGGCGCCCTCGTCGGCGGTGCCGAACTTGCAGCCCACCAGCGCCACGAAGGGAAGCATCGTCAGGGAAGCCAGGATCGTGTTCCTCATGTTCTCTCCACGACCGCGAGTGCCGGGCGGTCGCCTCCACACGGGGCAAGACTCGTGCCAAGCCCGGGGGATCACAGCGGCACCTCCACGTCGCCGGTGCTCGTCGCCAGGGACGGATCCTCGATGATCAGCGGGTCGGTGCTGGAGCGGAACGTGTTGTCGTGCAGCGCGTTGATCACCGTCGGCGGGTCGCCGCGAACCCAGCCGCCGATCATCGGCAGCCCCCCGCCGCAGGTCAGCGAGCCCGGCGCCTCCTCGGCGGTGAACTGGTTGTGGTGTACCTCGTTGCCCGCCCCGGCGCTGCCGCTGCAGTCGAGGTTCAACGCGGTGGCACCGAACGTCACGTCGGGCAGGGAGTGGGTGTAGACCTCGTTGTGGTCGATCTCCGAGAAGTTGCCGCCCTCGATGCGGATCCCGTGGGCCACGACCCAGCTGCACACCGACGCGTCGTGCGGCGAGTGCTCGTCCGCGATGTCGGTGTAGTTCGCGTACCCCTGGGCCTCGTCTCCATGCACTCGCTCCAATGCTTCAACGATGTTGTGGTGCACCCATGCGTTGGTCCGAGTCAGGTGCATGGCGCGGCCGTTGTACAACGGTCTCACCTCGTTGTAGCTCGCCTCGACGTGGTTGGCGTGCAGCCCCAGCGCGTAGCCGTTGGTGGCGTGCATGTCGGCGAACACGTGGTTGTTGCGGACGAAGCGGGTCTGGGGCGTGCCGGGGTCCTCGTCCAGCCGCTCGTCGGCCGTCAGCTGGATCCCCCAGTGGGGAACGCCGAACAGGATGCAGTGCTCCACCGACCCCACCGCGTCCTCCGGCGACAGGTCCAGCGAGATCCCGCGGTTGCCCGGGTAGTGCCGGTCCGTGACCTGCTCCACCTCCGAGACCACCAGCACGTCCCGCACGTCGACATCCCCGGAGTACATCGTCCGCAACCCGAACGCGTCCGCCGTGTGCACGTGGAGCCACAGCATCTCGACGTCCAGCGTCTCCGCCCCGTAGCCCTCGACCGCGTGGCTGTACAGGTCGCCCCCGGCTGCCCCCTGCTCGACGATCCCGTGCCGCACCACCACCCGGTCCCCCGTCACCGACACGCCGTGGCACTGCGCCCCCGTCTCGGTCTGGGCGTACGTCACCGTGTGCCACCCCAGGTCCAGCACCACGTCCGCCCCCTCGACCTCGAAGCACGTGCAGTCCGCCACCACGTCCTCGGTCAGCCGGTACGTCCCCGCCTCCCCGATCGACCCGCAGCTCGTCAACTCCTCGTACTCCATCGCCGTCGGCGTGCGGAACGACACGCTCGTGGCGTCGTGCGAGCTGTCGTCCCGCGACCGGACCTTGACGTGGTAGTCCGTGTCCGGCTCCAGCGGCCCCAGCCACATCCGGTGCGCTCGCCGCCCCCCCGTCCGGTGGTACCCGCTCGAGCAGTCCTCCGCGTCGATCCCCCACGCCACCGTCGAGTCCGCGACCCCCTCGGTCTCCCACGTCACCACCGCGCTGACGTCCGTGATCTGCACGACGTCCAGCCCCGTGATCGCCGGCCCGTCCTCCAGCACCGCGAACGTCGTGTTCCCCGACGCGTTGCGCCCCGACCCCGGCCACGCCGGCACCCACGCCGGCCACGGCGGCACCCCCTCGTCGATATCGCACGGCAGGTCCGACGTGTCGTCGTCCGCCCCGTCGTCGTCCGCCCCGTCGTCGTCTCCGACGTCGTCGTCGCCCGCATCGTCGTCGGCCCCGTCGTCGTCCGGCCCCGGACACCCCGGACCGCCCAGGATCAGCAGCAGCCCCAGCAGCGCGATGACTCCTCGAGACATGGTCGGACCCTCCCTGCTGCGCATCCTAGCACCCGGCGTCCACGTGTCCGCCAATATTTATCGAGGACCTGGAACAAGTGGGTAGATAAAATTTGAAAGCGCCGCCTTTTGATGTTACATTTTTTCCTTGTTGATTCTAGGGGAGCAACGTGTCCACGACAGCCCATCGAACCCGGCAGTCCACCCGCCTGCATCACACCCTCCGCGCCGCCGTCCAGGCGGAACGACGGGCGATGCACACCATCGCCCACGGCCTCGCGGAGATGAAGCAGACGCAATATTACAAGGAGCTTGGCTACGCCGGTCTTTTAGAATATGCAGAGGCCGAGTTCGGACATGCCTGCCGAAAGACCCAGCAGCTCGCACGCGCCGGCTGCAAGCTCCGCGACCTGCCCAGGCTCGACCAGGCCTTCGCCCTCGGTGCCATTGGCTGGACCAAGGTCCGCACCGTCGTCACCGTGGCCACCACGGACAACGAGCCAAATATTGTTGCCCCTGGCGGAGCGCGAGCTGGAGCGGGCCGACGAGGACGACGTCGTCGCCACCCCCCGCGGCGAGAACGCCTACCGCGAGAACTACCGCGTCATCGAGCACCGCTGCCTCGCGAGCTCGTCGAGTGCGACTGCGAGGTGGTCCACGGCGACGCCGACCACGACCACGCCGGCCACGTCGCCCGGGAGATCCCGCCCGCCGTCCGCTGACCTGGAAGCGAGGACTCGGCGAGCCGCTGGCGATGCTGCTCCGCGTCGGCATCGACCGCGCGGAGCTCGACCACGACTACCTCTCCGCCTTCAAGGGCGAGGCGGGCAGCGGGTGTCTTCTCGGCCGGGACGACCTCGAACGCGCACACGTGTGCGCAAATAGGCAAGGCTATCCAAACGGTCGTCAGAGCTTCGTGCTGGGGGACACGCTCAAGCCAGGGATTGGGTACGAGGGTACGCACCTACCCTCCCGCTAGCCTTCGCTGTGGCGTGGTTGTCCGGTTGCCTCAGCAACGACACGACCCCATGCGACGTTATCCAC
>CAZOYV010000037.1:0-40828 GCA_964584075.1 uncultured Rickettsiales bacterium
CGTCGTCGTCCGCCCCGTCGTCGTCCGCCCCGTCGTCGTCCGCCCCGTCGTCGTCCGCCCCGTCGTCGTCGAGCACCACCTGCCCGGCCCCGCAGCCCAGCAGCAACGCGAGGATCAGTGCAAGCCATCCACGAGCGGCCATCCCGCACCTCCTGAACGGCAGTACACCGCGGCGCAGCGCGAGCGTCAATCCGCGCGCCGTGCGCGAGCTGGTACGATGCGGCAATGAGCCGCTTTCCCCGCCTGCTCCCGCTGCTCCTCGCCGTCGCGCTGTCGACCACCGGCTGCCCCCCCGAGGAGGACGACCCGCTGCACCTCGAGATCGCCGAGGAGTGCGAGAACCTCGGCCCCCGGCACTGCATGCTGCCGTGGCCCTCGAGCCGCTACCTCGAGGCGGACGCGTCGACGAACACCGGCTGGCGCGTGGCCTACCCGGCCGAGGCGTTCCCGCGCAACCTCGACGACGACCCGTTCGACCCGTCGCCGTACCAGCGCCACGACGGGTTCCCGCCGTCGGCGCAGATCCTGACGGTGTTCGACGGCCCGGTGGTGTCCGACCCGCTGCCGCACCACTGGGACATCGGCGCCTCGCTGGAGGACGACAGCCCGACGGTGCTGCTCGACATGGACCGCGGCGAGCGGGTGGCGCACTTCGCCGAGTTCGACGTGCGCCACGACGACGAGTCCGAGATCCTGCTGTACATCCGGCCCGCGGCGCGGCTGGACGAGGACACCCGCTACGCCGTGGCGATCCGCGATCTCGAGTACGTCGGCGGCGGCGCGGTGGAGGCCGACCCGGCGTTCGCCGCGCTGCGCGACGGCGTGACCACCGACGCCGCGGCGATCGAGCGGCGCCGGGACGGCATGGAGCAGGTGTTCGCCGCGCTGGCCGACGCGGGGGTCGAGCGCGAGCCGCTGATCCTCGCATGGGACTTCCACACCTCCTCGGGCGAGTCGCTGTGGGGCGAGCTGCTGTGGATCCGCGACGACGCGATGGCGCGCGTGGGCGACGACGGGCTCGGCTGCACGATCACCGACATCGACGAGGACTACAGCGAGCAGATCGCGCGCGTGGTGCGCGGCACGATCACCACGCCGTCGTACGTCGACAGCCCCTACCCGCCGGCCAACCTGGTGCGCGACGCCGACGGCACCCCGCAGTACCAGGGCGACTTCGAGGTGGAGTTCCGGCTGGCGATCCCGCGCAGCCTGGCCGAGCCGGGGGCGACGCCGGGGCCGCTGGTGACCTACGGCCACGGGCTGCTCAACAACGACGGGCAGATCCTGTTCGAGTGGCAGCAGTCGATGGCCAACGACCTGGGCGTGGTGCTGGTCAGCACCGACTACACCGGGCTGAGCAGCGCCGACGCCGCCGCCGACGCCGAGATCCTCACCGATCTGAGCGCGTTCCCCGCGATCCCCGACCGGCTCAAGCAAGGCGTGATCAACGTGCTGGTGATGACCCGCACGCTGACCGGAGTGTGCGCCGACGACCCGGCGTTCGAGGTCGACGGCCAGCCGACCTTCGACCCCGACACCCCGCTGTACTGGGGCGGCAGCCTGGGCGCGATCATGGGCAGCACGACGATGACGCTGTCGCAGGACTGGGAGCGGGGCACGCTGCACGTCGGCGGGGCGATCTTCCCGCTGCTGCAGAGCCGCTCGATCGGGTTCGAGCCGCTGGAGCTGGTGTTCTCGGCGTGGTACGAGCCGCGCGTCGACCGCGAGGTGTTCTGGTCGGTGCTGGGCCACCTGTGGGACGAGGTCGACCCGATCACCTACCTGCCGCACCTGATCGACGACCCGCTGCCGGGCACGCCGGCCAAGAAGATCCTGTACCAGGCGGGCAAGGACGACGAGCTGGTCCACAACCTGGGGACCAACGTGGCGGCGCGCACCGCCGGGCTGCCGCTGATCCGCCCCACCGCGGTGGAGGTCTGGGGGCTCGAGGACGCCCCGCCGACGCCGTTCGACGGCTCGGCGCTGCAGTACTGGGACCTGGGGGTCCCGCCGGCGCCGGAGGGCAACGAGCCGCCCGAGGCCCACGGGGTGCACTACGACGTGCGGCTGACCGAGTCGTGCATGGCGCAGCTGGCGGCGTTCATGCGCGCCGACGGGCAGATCATCGACGCCTGCGACGGGGAGTGCGACCCGAACTGAGATGGGCAAGCGACGCCGGAGCGAGCCGCTGGTCGTGCTGCGGGACGCCGCCAAGGCGTTCGGCCGCGAGACGGTGCTGTCCGACATCTCGCTGACCATCGAACCGGGCGAGGTGCTGGGGCTGGTGGGCCCCAACGGCGGGGGCAAGAGCACGCTGCTGCTGCTGATGGCGGGGCTGCTGCGGCCCACCGCGGGCACCGTCGAGGTGTGCGGGATCACCGCCCACGAGCTGGCGCTCACCGCGGCGGGCAAGGTCGGGCTCGTCACCGCCCGGCCGGGGCTCTACCCGCTGCTGACCGGCCGCGAGAACCTGCACCACTTCGGCGGGCTGTTCCGGCTGGCCCCCGGCGAGGTCGACGAGCGCGCGGCGCCGCTGCTCGACGCGCTGGCGTTCCGCGATGGGCTCGACCGGCGGGTGGGGACGTGGTCGACGGGCATGCAGCAGAAGCTGTCGCTGGTCCGTGCGCTGCTGCTGTCCCCCGAGGTGCTGCTGTTCGACGAGCCCACCGCCAACCTCGACCCGGTGGCCTCGCAGGTGCTGTACGAGACCCTGCGCGCCCGGGCGGACCAGGGGCTGGCCTGCGCGCTGGTGACCCACGACCTGGCCGCCGCCGAGTCGATCTGCGACCGCGTACTGCTGCTCGACGGCGCGATCCGCCGCGAGCTGACCTTCGACGATCACCGCCCGCCCCCGGAGACGGCGCTGCTGTCGGCGTGGCGCGAGGAGGTCGGGGAGCGATGAGCCCGGTTCTCCGCGTCGCACGCACCGAGGTGCTGGAGCACTGGCGGCAGCCATCGATGTTGCTGATCATGGTGGTGACCTACGTCGCGTTCATCGCTGCGTTCGGGATCGCCTTCCTGGCCATCCAGATCGTCTCGACCGATCCCACCATGATGGCGCTCGTGCAGGTCCAGCTGGATGCCGCGGGGATCGACTTCGACGCCCTCGTCTACACCGGTTCCGCCGGGTTCGTCACCATGGTGTTCTGGAACCTGCCGCTGTACTGCGCCCTGATCGGGGCCAACTCCGTACTCCACGAACGCACGTACGGGACGATGCCGTTCGTGATGCTCTCCCCGCTGACCCGCTTCCAGCTGCTGGTGGGCAAGCTCATCGGCGTGATGGCGATCCCGACGCTGCTGCACCTCGGCTTCGTCGGGCTGAGCACCCTGCTCCTGAGCCGACTCGCGATCCTGGAATCCTCGGGGGCGATGATGGGCGGATCGGGCTCCTGGTGGATCGCGTTCCTGTTCAGCACGCCCTTGATGGCCGTGCTCATCACCTCCATCGGGACCGTGATCTCGGCCCTGTCCCGCGATGTCCGGACTGCCCTGCTGTACACGCAGTTCCTGACCGCCCTGTTCGGGATCGCCAGCAGTGCCCTCATCGTCGACATGCTCAAGGAGACCGCCGTCGTCCAGGTCGTGTTCTCCGTGGTGTGCTTCTTCGGGGGACTGGCCGCGCTGACCATCGGCGCCCGGCTGATCAGCCGCGACGTGCCGCCGACCTGATCAGCGCCGCCCGGCGCCGAGGCGGGCGCGGGTCTTCTCGATCAGCTCGTCGAACTCCACCAGCAGCCCCACCAGCGGCTGGGCGGCCAGCACCTCGTCGGTGGCGTCGTAGTGGTCCTGGGCCATGTCGCCGACGTGGCTCGTGTCGGGCAGCTCGCCGCTGCGGGCCATCGAGCGGGCGGTGGGCAGGAACACGAACTGCAGCCAGTCCTCGAACGACGAGGCGTCGCGGTAGCTGCGCGGCTCGCCGGGGGCCATGTGGGCGAACGGGTCGATCGCCTCGACCCGCCACCACCCCAGGCTGCGCAGCTCGTCCTCGATGCGGTCGAGCTTGGCCAGCAGCGGCTGCGCGGCGGGGTGGAGGCCGCGCTCGCCCTTCCGCTTCTTCTTCTTGATCTTCTTGACCATCCCGCCCTCCCGGGGCCGACCTGCCCATGATCGGGCGGGCGGGACGGGCAGCGCAAGCCAGCGGGCCTCGCGAAAGGGATGCCCGCTGGGGCACACTCAGGGGGGCGAGGGAGGCGAGATGGGACGTCGGTGGGCGGTGCTCCTGGGCGCGGTGTTGTGGCTCGGATGTCCGGCGACCGAGGACGACGACGCCGGCGATGACGACGGCGCCGATGACGACGCGGCCGACGACGACGCCGCGGACGACGACAGCGGCGACGACGACACCGCGGACGACGACAGCGGCGACGACGACGCGGGCGACGACGACAGCGGCGACGACGACACCGCGGACGACGACAGCGGCGACGACGACACCTCGACCTACGACTGCAACAACCTCCCCGCCGGGCCGCTGGCCTACACCACGCTGACCGACCTGTACGCGTCGGAGGACTTCTGCTTCGACGACCAGGGCCACCTGATCAGCCACGACGCCAACGCGCTGTTCAAGCAGACCTACCCGCCGGGCAGCGCCACGCCGTTCGCCATCACCGCCGGGGGCCCCGGCGGGCCGGCGAGCATGCGGATGCTGTCCACCGGCGACCTGGTCTACGCCAACGTCGACACCTCGACGCTGTACCGCGTGGCCCCCAACGGCGACACCACCGTGGTCTACGGCGCGCTGGGCTACGCCACCGGGATCGACATCCACCCCGGCGACCTCGTGTTCCAGGCCGACCTGATGGGCATCCTGCGCATCGACCCGTACAGCAAGGTGATGGACGTGATCATCGAGTCGGGCGTGCTGAACTACCCCAACGGGATGACGTTCTCGGCGGACTACTCCGCGCTGTACTTCGGCACCTGGGACGGCATCTACTCCGTGCCGGTGGACCCCGACGGCACCCCCACCGCGACCCCCACCCACTGGGCCGACAGCCCCGGCGGCGGCGAGCTGCTCGGCATGGGCGTCGACGCCTGCGACAACGTCTACGCGCTCCACGAGGGCCGGCGTCTGCTGCGCTTCCCCGCCGGCGGCGGCCCCGCCGAGACGCTGGTCGACGTGGGCGCCGGGGCGTGGATGACCAACCTGCAGTGGGGCTCCGGGGTCGGCGGCTGGATGGCCGACGCGATCTACATCACCGACCGGGATTTCCAGAACCCCGCCTACTACGAGGTCCCGGTCGGGGTTCCCTCCAAGCCCTACTGATCTCATCACTGTCGATATTTTTTTTAGACAAAAACCTTGACAGAGTCCCGGCACATCCCTACCTCTTGGTACGTGACCCACGCTCCCAGACGGGAGCACCAGGAGGTGGATCATGACCGAACGACCGCTCAAGGCCGTGGTGATCGGCGCCGGGATGGGCGGGCTCGCGGCCGCGACCCGGCTGGTCCTCGACGGGGCCGACGTGACGCTGCTCGAGGCCGGAGACCGTCCGGGAGGCAAGGTCTCCGGGCACCGCTGGGGCGACCACACCGTGGACTACGCCCCCCACGTGTTCTCGATGGGCAAGGGCGGCGAGGTGGCTCGCATCCCGCAGCTGCTCGGCGAGCACCAGGAGTTCGTCGACGACTCGCCGCTGGCCAAGGTGGTGCTCGGGGAGCGGCGCTTCCCGTTCCCCGCCAAGTTCCGCTCGCTGGTCGACACCGCCCGGCTGGTGATCGGCTCGGGCGTCAAGCCGTGGAACTGGCTCGGCGCCGGCCGGCACTTCCTGGCGATGATGCGCGGCGGGCCGGACCTGCGAGGCGAGGCCGGCGAGATCTCGGTCCGCGAGTGGACGCTGCGCTACACCGACGACCGCGCCTACCACCAGATCATCAACATGTTCTCGATCCTGGCCTTCGTGGTGACCTACGACCGGGCCAGCGCCCAGGAGATGGCGGCCTCGATCCACCGGATGGTGACCTCCAGCGGGGTGGGCTACCCCGTGGGCGGGCTGTACGGGATGACGCGGCGGATGGTCCGCGGGCTGCGGCGCCACGGCGTCGACGTGCGCTACGGCCACCGCGTCGAGCGCATCGAGAGCGACGGCGGCCGGGTCCGCGCGGTGTGGGCCAACGGCCAGCGCTTCGAGGCCGACGTCGTGTTCTCCAACGCCGGGATCCGCGGCACCGCGTGGCTGGCCGGCGAGGACGCGGTGGGCCCCGAGTACACCGCCTACGCCGAGTCGCTGGAGGACTCGCTGGCGGGGATCATGGTGCGCTACGCCCTGGACCGCGAGGTGATCGACTCGCGGGTGCTGTTCGTGATGCCCGACATCACCGGCGACGAGTTCGCCGAGGCGGTCCACGGCGACCGGATGATCGAGCTCGAGCCCGGCTACTACGTCACCGTCGGCAGCAACTTCGACCCGGGGCTGGCTCCCGCGGGCGGCCAGTCGATCGTCTGCGGCACGCTGTACTACCCCGACGCCGACCGCGACGACGAGTCCGCGCGGATGCTCGAGCGGATGGAGCAGCGGCTGTTCGCGCTGTACCCCGAGCTGCCCGACGCCATCGTCGAGCGCGAGCTGGTGACCACCTCCGGCATCGGCCAGGTCAGCGGCCGCGGGATCACCGGCGAGGCGATCGGCGTGGCCCAGACCGTCGAGCAGAGCGGCGCCAACCGTCCCGACTTCCGCACCCCCGTCGACGGCCTGTTCGTGGTCGGCGCCGACACCGGCGGCCGCGCGATCGGCACCGAGCTGGCCGCCAAGAGCGGCTTCGAGGTCGCCGAGTACGTGCTCTCCCGGGGCACCGCCCGCTGGATCGCGGACGCGGACCCGCAGACGTTCGCCGCGGCCGCGTGACGCCCGGGGCGCCCCTCGCTCCCGATCAGAACACCAGGTGCAGGTTCGAGCCCGTGGCCTGTTTCATGAAATCCTCGGCGAGCATCACCTCGACCCCCTCGATGAAGTCGTCGGGGCCCAGGTCGAACAGGTCCGCCGAGGTCTTGCACGCCAGCAGCCGCACCCCCTCCAGCCGCGCCATCTCCAGCATGTCCTCGACGTAGGGGATGTCCTTGGCGTCCATCCGCTCGTGCAGCTCCTCGTTGAAGCGCAGCACCGAGCCGGTGTCGTGCTCCATCCCGGTGGGGCGGTACTGGATGCTCTCCATCCCGCCGGGCTGCAGCATCTTCAGCCCCTCGAAGGTGAAGTAGATCAGCGTCTCGTGCCCCAGCCGCACCGAGTTCAGCGCGATGATCATCAGCGCGAACGCGCTCTGCATCGTGTAGTGGGAGCAGACCAGCGCGACGCGCTGGCGGGGCGTCGCGGTGTCGCCGCTCATCGTCGTCCTCCTTCCGGGGCACGGTGGGGCACCCCGTCGATCCCTACGAACGGACCCGCGGGTCGGGAAGGGTGGCGCGCGCGGGAGATCGCGTGCAGTGTCGGGTCACCGCGCGCGTTCTGCTGGACTGCATCGGCCAACCCGGCCGAGCACCACGACGAGCCGGGAGGGGGAGGAACGTGGCCCGCGAACTGGCACCGAGCGCCACGCGCCAACGCACGACGGAGGCCGCCGGGGTCGGATAGACCGCGACCCGGGACCCGGGCCGCGGGTGCTGATCCTCTGTCGGTTCCTCGCCCGCGGCCGCGGGTCGAGGGCTCAGCCCGCCCGACCCAGCATCTGCCGCAGCGCGCCCTCGAGATCGGGGTGATCGAACGCGAACCCGGACCGCTCGAGGGCGGCGGGCACGACGCGCTGGCTGGCCAGCAGCAGCTCGTCGGCGGCGTCGCGGCCCATCACGACGCGCAGGCCGAAGCGCGGGGTGGGGACCAGGGCCGGGCGGCGCAGCACGCGGGCCAGGGTGCGGGTCAGCTCGCGGTTGCGCACCGGGTGGGGGGCGACGGCGTTGACCGGGCCCTGCAGGGCGTCGTCGTACACGGCGTGGTGCAGGACGCCGACGAGGTCGTCCAGGGCGATCCAGCTCATGAACTGGCGGCCGGGGCCGAGGGGGCCGCCGGCCCCGGCGCGGAACAGCGGCAGCAGCCGGGCCAGCGCGCCGCCCTGGGGGGACAGCACGATCCCGATGCGGGGGTGGACCACGCGGATGCCGGCGTCGCGGGCCGGGGCGGCGGCCTGCTCCCAGGCGCGGCAGACGTCGGCGAGGAAGCCGTCGCCGGGTGGGGCGTCCTCGTCCAGCCGCTCGTCACCACGGTCGCCGTAGATCCCGATCGCCGAGGCGCTGACGAGCACGCGCGGGGGGTGCTCCAGCGCGGCCAGCGCCTGGCACAGCGCGCGGGTGCCGTCGTCGCGGCTGGCCCGGATCCGCTGGCGCGCGGCGTCGCTCCAGCGCTGGCTGATCGGCTCGCCGGCCAGGTGGACCACGGCGTCGACCCCCTCGAACCCGGCGCCGTCGGTGGCGCCCCCGGCGGGGTCGAAGTGGATCGCGCCGCCGCCGGCGCCGGGGCGGCGCGAGACGGGGCGCACGGTGTGGCCGCCGGTGGTCAGGAACCCGGCCAGGGCGCGGCCGACCATCCCGCTGGCGCCGGTGATCGCCACGGTCAGCCGCGGGCGGTCGGCGAAGCGGCGGTGGCGCACGAGATCCTCCTGGGTGCGGCGGTGGCGGAAGGCGAACATCCGGCCCAGCATCCGCCGCACGGCCCAGCCCGCCACGGGGTGGCTCAGTGGGTGCAGAGGCAGCCGGTACTCGACGCGGTCGTCCAGCCGCGCGCCGCCGTCGTCGGGCTCGAAGCGGTGGGTGTGGGCCCAGCGCGCGAACGGGCCGCGGCGCTGCACGTCGCGGAACTGGCGGCCCGGCTCGTGGCCCTCGTGGTGGGCCTCCCAGGTCATCGCCAGCGGCCCCTGGCGCACGCGGAAGACCAGCACCGCGCCGTCCTCGATGGTGCCCTCGTGGCGCACGATCTCCATGCGCTGCCACGGCGGCGCCAGGCGCTGGAACGCCCCCGGCCGGGCGTGCCAGGCGTAGAGGTCCTCGGCGGACACCCCCTCGAGGCGGGTCGTGGCGCGGAACTCGCTCATCGCGGCCCCTCCCGTCCCGCCACGGTAGCGGACCCGGTAAGATGCCGCCAACCAGTGGGAGGGATTCGATGCTCCATCGGACCGAGGCAAGCGGCTGGGGCCTGTTCGCCGCGCTCCTGTTCGTGGCGGCGCTGCAGGGCGGCTGCCTGACCTGGAAGCCGGGCTACACCGTGGCCATCGAGCCGTCGGGCGAGGGCGCCGACGCCGCCGCCGGGGCGCTGCGCGAGGCCGCGGCGCTGGAGGAGACCGCCGAGACCCGCGACGAGGTGCTGGCGCTGGTGGCGCTGGCCGAGCGGGCGGTGGCCGCCGCCCCCGACGACTACGACGCGCTGTTCAAGGTCGGCGAGTACGCGACGCTGATGGGCGCGGCGCACAGCACCACCCGCGCCGAGAAGAAGCGCTGGTACGTCGCGGGGATCCAGTCGCTGGAGCGGGCGCTGTACACCGACCCGGGGTTCCGCGCCGCCGTCGACGCCGGCGAGCTGTTCGACGTGGCGGTCACCCGGCTGGGACCCGAGCGCGTCGAGGCGATGTTCTTCTGGACCCAGGCCGTCAACTACACGTTCAAGGAGTGCCTCACGCCCGCCCAGATCCCGTTGCACGTGGAGTGGATCGTGCAGACCCGCAAGAACCTCGAGCAGCTCGAGGCCCTCGACCCGGCGTTCCGCGGGGGCGCGCTGCACTTCTCGTGGGCGATCTACTACCTGGGCCTGCCCGAGCGCTACGGCGGCGACATGGCGCTCTCGGCCGACTACTTCGAGCAGGGCATGGCGATCTCGCCGCAGTCGGTGCTGTTCCGCTGGGGCCGGGCCAAGTACTGGCGGGTCAAGGCCCGCGACCGCGAGGGCTTCGTCGAGGACCTGGAGTGGGTGCTGGCCCAGGACCCCGACGCGTCGCCCAACACGACCCACCCGTGGTCGGTGTACATGCAGCGCGACGCCGAGCAGATGCTCGACCGGGTCGAACGCTACTTCTGATCCGCACCCCGAGGAGGTCCCATGGCGAAGCACATCGCACGGTCCGCGCTGCTGGTCGTCGCGCTGGTGGCGATGATCGCGGTCAACGGGCTGGCCAACAGCCTGCCGCTCAACGGCCAGACCACCGGCGAGGTCTCCGACTCGTTCGACGTCCGCTTCGTCCCCGCGGGCTACGTGTTCTCGATCTGGGGGCTGATCTACCTGTCGCTGCTGGGCTTCGTCGGGAACCTGCTGCGACCCTCGGTGGGGGCCCGCCCGTGGGCCGACCGCGTCTCGGTGCTGTTCGCCGCGAGCTGTGTGGCCAACGGCGCTTGGATCTTCGCGTGGCACTACGAGCACTTCGTGATCACCGAGGTGCTGATGCTGGCCCTGCTGGGGCTGCTGATCGCGATCTACCTGTCGCTGGGGATCGGCCGCGGCGAGCTGCGCGGCGCCGACCGCTGGCTGGCGGCCGCGCCGATCCAGCTGTACCTGGGCTGGATCACGGTGGCCACGGTGGCCAACACCACCACCCTGCTGGTGCACCTCGGCTGGGACGGCTTCGGGATCTCGGCGGAGCTCTGGGCCGCGGTGCTGCTGGCGGTCACCGTGGGGCTGGCGGTGGCGATCGCGATCACCCGCCGCGACGGGATCTTCTGCGGCGTGCTGGCCTGGTCCGCCGCGGGCATCGCCGTGGCGCAGGCGGACGCGCCGCTGGTGCGGATCGCCGCGTGGGCCACCTGCGGGATCGCGGTGGCGCTGCTGATCGGCGCCGTGGCCTGGCCGCGCCGCGCGGAACGCCCCGCCTGACCCGCCCCCACGGAGGAGCCGCCGAGATGGCCGACGCACCCCGCCTCGAACCCCGCCACGCCGCCCGCATCGCCCGGGAGGTGGGCTGCGACGCCGGCCAGGTCGACGCCGCCGCCCGGCTGCTCGACGAGGGCGCCACGGTGCCGTTCGTCGCCCGCTACCGCAAGGAGGTCACCGGGGGGCTGGACGACGAGCAGCTGGAGCGGATCTCCAAGCAGCGCGACTACTACCGGACGCTGGTGGACCGTCGCGAGACGATCCGGGCCGCCATCGAGGAGCAGGGCCGGCTGACCGCCGAGCTGGACGCGGCGCTGCGCAAGGCGGCCACCAAGCAGGAGCTCGAGGACCTGTACCTGCCGTTCAAGAAGAGGCGGCGGACCAAGGCGCAGGTCGCCCGCGAGCGGGGGCTGGCGCCGCTGTCCGACGCGCTGTGGCGCGCCCGCCGTAACCACGGGGCCGACCCGCGCGGGCTGGCGCGGCGGTTCGTGGCGCCGGGGCGACAGGTGCCGGACGTCGACGCCGCGCTCGAGGGGGCCCGCCACGTGCTGGCCGAGCAGGTCGCCGAGGACGCCGTGCACCGCACCGCGCTGCGCCGGGTGCTGGCCGAGCGCGGGACGGTGCGGGCGCGGGTGATCAAGGGCAAGCAGGACGAGGGCCAGACCTACCGCGACTACTTCGACCACGCCGAGCCCGGGCGCTCGATCGCGTCCCACCGGCTGCTGGCGATCCTGCGCGGGGAGCGCGAGGGGGTGCTGCGCGTCGCGCTGGAGGTCGACGACGACCGCCAGGTGGACGGCATCGTGCGCGCCGTCGGCGCCGACCCGCGCACCGGCTGCGGCGAGCAGGTGGCGCTGGCGGTGCAGGACGGCTACCGGCGGCTGCTGCGCCCGTCGCTGAGCAACGAGGTCCGCGGGGAGCTGAAGGAGCGCGCCGACGAGCAGGCGATCGCGGTGTTCCGCGCCAACCTCGAGGCGCTGCTGCTGCAGCCGCCGCTGGGGCAGCTCCCGGTGATCGGCCTCGACCCCGGGTTCCGCACCGGCTGCAAGCTCGCGGCGGTGGACGGCACCGGCAAGCTGCTGGCCACCGGCGTGATCCACCCGGTCCCGCCGCGGGAGGACGTGGCCGGCGCCGGGCGCACCCTGCTGCGGCTGGTCCGCGCTCACGGCGTGCGGGCCGTGGCGGTCGGCAACGGCACCGCCGGCCGCGAGACCGAGCAGTTCGCCCGCGCGGCGGTCCGCGACGCCGGGCTGTCCGAGGTGATCGTCGTGATCGTCCCCGAGACCGGCGCCTCGGTGTACTCCGCCTCGGCGCTGGCCCGCGAGGAGCTGCCCGACCTGGACGTGTCGCTGCGCGGGGCGGTGTCCATCGCGCGGCGGCTGCAGGACCCGCTGGCCGAGCTGGTCAAGATCGACCCGCGCTCGCTGGGGATCGGCCAGTACCAGCACGACGTGGACGCCCGCCGCCTCGGCGAGGAGCTGGACCGCACCGTCGAGGCCGCGGTCAACCGCGTCGGCGTCGAGCTCAACAGCGCCTCCGCCGCCCTGCTGCGGCGGGTCGCCGGGCTCACCGAGCGCACGGCGCGCAACGTGGTGGAGCACCGCGACGCCGGTGCGCCGTTTCGCACCCGGCGGCAGCTGCTCGACGTGCCGGGGATCGGCCCGCGCGCCTTCGAGCAGGCCGCCGGCTTCCTGCGCGTCCGCGGCGGCGCCCACCCGCTGGACGACACCGCGGTGCACCCCGAGCGGGCCCCGCTGGTCGAGGCGATGGCCCGCCAGCTGGGCGTGCCGCTGGCGAAGCTGGTGGGCGACCCCGCGCTGGTCGCCCGCGTCGACTTCTCCCGCTTCGTCGACGAGGCCGCGGGCGTGGGCCGCTACACCCTCGACGACATCCGCGCCGAGCTGCAGCGCCCCGGCCGCGATCCGCGGCCGGCGTTCGAGGCCCCGGCGCTGCGCGACGACGTCTGCTCGATCGACGACCTGCGCGAGGGCATGACGCTGGAGGGCCGCGTGTCCAACGTCACCAACTTCGGCGCGTTCGTCGACATCGGGGTCAAGCGCGACGGGCTGGTCCACGTCTCGCAGCTGACCCACCGCTGGATCGAGGACCCCCGCGAGGTGGTCCGCGTGGGCCAGGTCGTCGAGGTCCAGGTGCTCGAGGTGGACCACCAGCGCGGCCGCATCTCGCTGTCGATCAAGGCGCTTCAGCCGCACCCCGGCTGACGGTTAACCTCCACGGCCGCGCGGAGTCCGAGCAGGGGGAGGACCGATGTCGACCCCGAGCCCCACCCCCCCGACGCCCCGCTGTCGGGCCGCGACCCTGCTGGCGCCGCTGGCGTGGCTCCTGCTCGCGGCCGGCGCGGCCTGCGCCGCGGCGCCCGACGACGACCCGACCCCCGACGACGATCCGCCGGTGGCGCCGGTCACGGAGCTCGACCTCCCCTACCCGCCTCCCCCGGGGGGCGACGCGGCGATGTCGCTGCTGGACCTCTACCACCAGCCCGACGGGGAGCCCCGGCGCCTGCTGGTGTTCGTCCACGGCGGCAGCTGGGTCGGCGGCGACAAGGGCAACCTGGCGCTGGCCGAGGACCTGGTGCCGTGGTTCCTCGAGCGGGGCTTCGTCGTCGCGGCGCCCAACTTCCGCCTGGCCAGCCCGCCCGCCGAGGGCCACGCCGTGACCTACGCCGAGCAGGCCACCGACGTCGCGTACGCGCTGGCGTGGCTGCGCGACCACGGCGCGGACTACGGCGTCACCGAGCCCGGCGCGGTGCTGCTGGGGTACTCGTCCGGGGCCCACCTCGTGGCGCTGCTCGCCGCGGACGAGCGGTACCTGGCTTCCGCCGGCCTGTCCCACGGCGACCTGGCCGGCGCGATCTCGTTCGACGTGCACGCCTACGACGTGCCCTACGCGCTGCAGCTGATGGAGGGCAGCGTCGTGGAGAACAACATCCCGCTGATCGAGCACCTGTTCGGCGACACCGAGGAGCAGCAGCGAATCGGCTCGCCGTCCACCTACGTCGCCGGCACCGCGGTGCCGCCGTCGCTGCTGGTCTCGGCCGAGCCCTCGGCCGAGGTGGGCAGCCACGGGTACATCACCGCCCAGGCGACCCAGGCCCACGCCGCGCGGCTGCAGGCCGCCGGCCGCGAGGCGACCTGGGTGCACTACGACGGCGAGACCCACAGCTCGCTGGTGATGGACTTCGGGCAGCCGGGGGACGGACCCACCGCGGCGGTGGAGGACTTCCTCGGGGAGTGAGCCGAGTCGCGACGCGCGCTGGCCGTGCGCACGCCCGGTTCGTAGACTGTCCCGCGAGACCTGGAGGGGAACACCATGCCAGTCCGTACCTTGCTCGCCCTGTTCGCGGGCGTCTGCCTGCTCGCCGGCTGCCCGGAGCAGGGCGACGACGACGACGACACCACCACCGCCGGGGACGACGACGTCGCCGACGACGACACCACCGCCGGGGACGACGACAGCGGCGACGACGACAGCGGCAACACGCCGCCCCAGGTCTCCGTGCCGGCGGACCTGGTCTCGATGGTCGGCCGCACCGTGACCCTCCCCGGGGAGGCCACGGACGCCGACGGGGACACGCTGACCCTGACCTGGACCCAGGGCGCGGGGCCCGCCGCGACGCTGGACGACCCGACGATCGAGGCGCCGTCGTTCCGCGCGATGGGCGTCGGCGAGTACGAGTTCACGCTGGTCGCCAGCGACGGGGAAGCCGACTCGGCCCCGGCGACCATCGCCGTCCAGGTCCACGACCTCGACGGCGGCGAGGACTTCACCGTGGGGCTCAAGCCCGACGGCTCGCTGTGGACCTGGGGCGCCAACGAGGCGGGGCAGCTCGGCGACGGGACCTTCGACGACCGCGGCGTGCCCGGGCGGGTCTGCGCCCCGGGCGCGACCGACTGCGACGCCGAGCCGTTCGAGGGGGCGATCGCCGTCTCCACCGGCCGCGCCCACGCCATCGTGCTCAAGGACGACGGCACGGTGTGGGCGTTCGGCAACAACTGGGACGGCCAGGTCGGGGACGGCACCTGGGACCACAAGACCACCCCGGTGCCGGTCTGCGCCGTGGGCGCGCAGGACTGCACCGCCGATCCGCTCACCGACGTGGTCGCCATCGCCGCGGGGTACGTGTTCTCCGCGGCGCTCAAGGACGACGGCACGCTGCTGGCCTGGGGCGGCGGCTACGACGGCCAGCTGGGCAACGCGACCCAGATGGCGAGCAACACCCCGGTCCAGGTCTGTGCCGAGGGGGAGACCGACCCCTGCTCCGCGTTCCTCGGCTCCGTGGAGGTCTTCGCCGCCGGCGGCGGCGGCCACACCCTGGCGCTGCAGACCGACGGCACGCTGTGGGGCTGGGGCCACAACAAGGCCGGTCAGGTGGGCAACGGCGACTCCGATGTCAACCACGTGCTGACCCCCACCCGGGTCTGCGATCAGGGCGGCAGCTACCCCTGCACGGCGTTCCTGCCGGACGTGGTCGACGTGGACGCCTGGAGCGCCCACTCGCTGGCGCTGCAGGCCGACGGCACGCTGTGGGGCTGGGGCGGCAACGACCAGTACGAGCTCGGCGCCGTGACCACCGACATCTGCTACAACGGCACCGTCTGCACCGAGACGCCCGTCCCGGTGTGCCTCAGCGGCGACGATCCCTGCACCCAGCCGTTCGGCGACGTGGAGGCCTTCGCCGCCGCGCGGCGGTTCTCCACCGCGCTGCGCACCGACGGCTCGGTGTGGGCCTGGGGCGACAACACCGAGAGCCAGCTGGGCACCGGCGACACCGTGATGGGGCAGGTCCCGGCCCCGGTCTGCGCGGTGGGCCAGACCGCGCCGTGCAGCGCCTTCCTCGAGGGCGTCGCGGGCATCGCCACCGGCAGCTTCCACGTGCTGGCGCTGACCGACGACGGCACCCTGCTGGCGTGGGGCGACGACGACCACGGGCAGCTCGGCGACAACGGCAAGGCCGACCAGGGGATCCCCATCGTGGTCTCGGGGTACTAGAGGAGCCAGTCTCCATCCCGAAAACCGGGACGGGAACCAGCCAGCGCGCGCGGCCCGGGCCACAGACCGTCCGAGATCCGGACGGCGTCGTTCGATATCCGGCCGGTCGGTGGACGCCTCCCCACGCCCACGCAGCGCGCACACCGCGATCTCGTGTTGGCAGCGTTCCTGCATCCCGCGACCGACAGCGGCAGAAGTCGTGGGTCTGCCGCTGGCCGACTCGACCCTCACCCACGGAGAGGAGACCTCGATGCGTTCCTATCCCTGTGATCCCCCGCTGACCCGTTTCGAGCCGTTGCCCCCCGAGGCCCTGGCCGATCCCCTGGGTCCCCCCGCGACCGCGGTGCGCGTGTCGTGCCTGCACTGTCGCAACGAGTACTCCAGCGACCGGATCGTGTGGTACGCCGGGATGTGGTGCTGCCCGCACATCGCCTGCGGCGGGGTCGGCTACGAGGTCGACATCTACCCGGTGGGGCGACGACGCCGAGAGCTGCGCGAGGAAGACCGATCGCCCCTGCACGACGCGGCCCACGCCTACTACCCCGTGGAGCACGAGGAGGCCCAGGACCCGCTGGCTCCCGGCGAGCCGTGATGCTATCATTGATAGCTTGGGAGTCGGAGCGTGGTCATGGCCCAGCTGATCGTCCGCAACCTCGACGCCGAGATCGTCCGCCGGCTCAAGCTCGCCGCCGCCCGCAACGGTCGCTCGGCCGAGGCGGAGCACCGGGAGATCCTGCGCCGCGCCCTGCTCGGCGACGACGCGCGGGTCCCCCTCCGCCGGCTGCTGCTGGCGATGCCCGACGTGGGCGACGACGCCGACTTCGTCCGGCCCCGCGATCTCGGCAGGGACGTCGACCTGTGAGCTACCTGCTGGACACCAACGTGGTGTCCGAGCTGCGCAAGGGGTCGCGCGCCGATCCCGGCGTCCTCGAGTGGTTCGCCGGGATCGGGGACAGCCCGCTGTACCTCAGCGTCCTCGTCGTCGGCGAGCTGCGACGGGGGATCGAGCTGATCGGACGCCGCGACGAGGCCGCGGCCACGACCCTGGACCACTGGCTGCGGCAGCTCCTCGCCCAGCACGGCGATCGGATCCTGCCCGTCGATCTCGCCGTGGCCCAGGCGTGGGCGCGGCTGTCGGTCCCCGACCCGATCCCGGTGGTCGACGGCCTGCTCGCGGCCACCGCCCAGGTCCACGGGCTGACGCTGGTGACGCGGAACCAGGCGGACGTCGCCCGCACCGGCGTCCCGTGCTTCGATCCGTTCCGGTGACCGACGCGGTGGAGCGCTTCCTCGAGCAGGCCGCGCCCCGCGCTGTGCTAGGCTCGGGCCGTGCCGTCGCACGCCGCCGCCGTCATCGCCTACCTCCGTGACTGCCTCGAGGCGGATCGCTCCGCGCAGGCGATCTGGAGCCTGCTGTCCAGCAGCGTCGAGTCGCCCCACGTGCTGGGCCGCTTCGACGAGCTGATCGACGGCTCGCTGGACCGGCTGCCGGTGGTGGACGGGGCGTGGGCCGAGGGCGTGTCGCAGGTGCTGCGCGTGTACCAGCGCGAGAAGGCGCTGGTGCTCGGGATCCTGCCGGTCGTCGGGCGCCCCGGGCTGGCGGCGCTGCCGGTCAAGACGCTGTGCGCGCCGGTGGTGTTCTGGCCGGCCCACCTCGAGCAGGAGCCGCTGGCCGGTCGCACCGTCCACTTCCTCGGCGTCGAGATGGAGGAGGCCAAGGTCAACGTCCCGGTGCTCAAGGCGCTGGGGGCCGGCGACGAGGCCCCGGACGCTCTGGCCGCGGTGCTCGACGAGCTGCCGCTGCCGCCCTACGACCTGGTGGCGATCGGTACGATCCGGCGGGTCCTCTCCGAGCTGCTCCCGGAGGTCGACTGCTCCGCACTGGGGCACTACCCACGCCACACCGGCGAGGACGACCTGCTCGCCGCGATGCGCCGCAAGCGCGCGGCGGTGCTGCCCGCCGCGGTGGCCGCGATCGTGCGCAACCCGCCGATGACCCAGGGGGTGCTGTTCGAGCTGTCGGCGCTGGCCGCGAGCGCCGAGCGGGCCGAGGCGCTGAGCCCGCCGCTGCACACGCTGCTGGGGGACGAGGGGGCACCGACGGCGAAGCCCGCGGGCCAGCCGGGCCGGGTCGTGCCGGCGGACCTCAGCGAGCCCCAGCAGGCCGCGCTGCACAGCGCCGCGGGCCAGCGCACCACGCTGCTGGTCGGTCCCCCGGGGACGGGCAAGTCCTACACCCTGGCGGCCGCCGCGGTGGACCACCTCGTGCGCGGCGAGGGCGTGCTGCTCGCGACCCGGACCCAGACGGCGCTGGACGTGGTCGCGGACAAGCTCGAGCAGCTGCTCGGCGACACCGCGTTCGTCGTGCGCGGCACGGGTGGCAAGCAGCAGGCCCGGGTCAAGGCGTTCCTGCGCCGCTGCCTCGACGGGGTGCTGCCGTTCCCCGAGGCCGAGGCCTGGTCCCGCGGCGCACTGGAGGCGGAGCTGGACCGGCTGCTGGCGCGCATCGCCGACCACGAGCGCCACTTCCGCGAGCGCACCGCGCTGGAGCTGAAGCGGGGCGCGCTGGACGCCGCCGCCCCCGACGGCCTGGTCCACGACCTGTTCCGCGCGCTGCACCAGGACCTGCTGGACTGGCGGCTGCGCGGCGAGGTCGTGCACTGGGAGCGCCTCGAGGCGCTGCAGGCGCTGTGGAACGACGCCATCGCGCTGAAGCGCCGCCTGGCCCAGGTCCTGGTGCGCGAGCGGCTGGGCCGGGTGCTGCAGGACGACCGCCAGCCGATCCGCCGGCTGCTGGACGCCATCTCGGCGCGCACCTCGTCGCGCCGCGCCGAGCGGTTCGGCCAGCTGGACCTGCGGGTCGTGCTGTCGGTCCTGCCGGTGTGGCTGACCGACTTCGGCGGGATCCACCGCCTGTTCCCGCTGCAGCAGGCGGCGTTCGACGTGGCGCTGATCGACGAGGCGACCCAGTGCGACCCGGCCAGCGCGCTGCCGGTGCTGCAGCGGGCCAAGCGCGCGGTGGTGACCGGCGACCCCCGCCAGCTGCGCCACGTGTCGTTCCTGTCGCGGGCGATGCAGCGCACCCTGGCGCGGCGGCACGCGCTCGACGAGGCGGTCCGCCTGGACTACGACTACCGCGAGCGCAGCCTGCTCGACCTCGTCGACGCATCCGCCGGCGCGGCCGACCAGGTGGTGTTCCTCGACGAGCACTTCCGCAGCCGGCCCCACATCATCGCGTTCAGCAACCACGCGTTCTACGACGACCGCCTGCGGATCATGACCGCCCGCCCGGGGCGCGCCTCGCAGCCGGCGGTGGAGCTGCAGCGCGTCGACGGCCGGCGCACCGAGGACGGCGCCAACCCCGCCGAGGCCCGGGCGCTGATCGACGAGCTGCAGCGGATCCTCGACCACCCCCGAGACGGGGCGCCCCCCACCATCGGCGTGCTCTCCCCGTTCCGCGCCCAGGTGGAGCACCTCCAGGCGGCGCTGGGCGAGACGCTGTCGTCGGTCGACATCGAGGCCTGCGACCTGCTCGTCGCCACCGCGTACGGGTTCCAGGGCCACGAGCGCGACGTGATGCTGCTGTCGCTGGCCGCCGACCCCGACCTTCCCGGCGCCGCGCTGCGCTACCTCGAGCGCGCCGACGTGTTCAACGTCGCCGTGACCCGCGCCCGCGACCGCCAGGTGGTGTTCGCCTCGCTGGACCCCTGCGATCTTGCACCCGGGTCGCTGCTGCGCCGCTACCTGGAGTACGTCACCGAGCCCCCCTCGGCGGCCCGCCCCCACCCCACCGAAGACTCCTTCGCGCGCGAGGTCGCCGCGCGCTTCGAGGCCGAGGGCTTCACCGCCTGGCCGGCCTTCGAGGTCGCCGGGATCACCGTCGATCTGGTGCTGGAGAAGGACGGGCGCGCCCTGGGTCTCGACCTGATCGGCCACCCCGGTGCGTTCGCCGACGCCCTGCCGCTGTCCCGCACGCGGATGCTGTACCGCGCCGGCCTGCCCACCGTCCCGCTGCCGCTGTCGGCCTGGCAGCAGCGGCCGCGCGGGTGCGTCGCGGCGATCGTGGAGCGCTGGGGACGGGTCTGAGCGGGAGGCGGGGTCAGGACGCCCGGGCGGTGCCGTGCCGCATCTCGCGCAGCACGCGCTCGGCCTCGTCCTGGGACACGTGGCCGTTGCGGCTGATCGCCTCGGCGACGGCGTCGACCTCGGCGAGCGTGGCGCCGGCCTCGGCCGCCACGTTGCGGGCGTGCAGGCGCATGTGGCCGCGCTGGATCCCCTCGTCGCTCAGCGCGCGCAGGGCACCCAGGTTCTGGGCCAGGCCGACGGCGGCGACCAGGGTCGCCAGGTCGGCGGCGCCCTGGACCTCGGCCAGGCCCATCGTGGCCTGGACCGTGGGGTGTACGCGGATCACGCCGCCGATGATGCCCACCGCCATCGGCAGGTCGAGCTCGCCCTCGAGGAAGTCGCCGCGCACGCGCCAGCGGGCCATCGCGGAGTAGCGCCCGCTGCGGGCCGCGTAGGCGTGCGCCCCGGCTTCGACCGCGCGCCAGTCCTGGCCGAACGCGATCAGCACGGCGTCGATGCCGTTCATGATCCCCTTGTTGTGCGTCGCGGCGCGGTACGGATCGCGCTCGGCGAACACCGAGGCCTCCTCGATGCCGTGGGCGACGGACACGCTGTCGGTATCGGCGCGGGCCTGGAACGCGGAGATCGGGATCCGGGCCCGGGCCACCACCCGGCGACGGTCGGCCAGGTTGGACAGGATCCGCAGCCGCGCGCGGCCGCCCGTGATCTCCTCGAGCCGCGGCGCGAGGTGCTCGACCATCGTGTTGATCGCGTTGGCCCCCATCGCGTCGCGCACGTCGACGATCAGGTGGAACACCAGCATCGGCCCCAGCGGGTCGTCGTGGTCCATCGGCGGCAGCTCGCGCAGCTCGATGTCGCGGGCACCCCCGCCGAACTTGACCAGCAGCGGGTCGCAGGCGTTGGCCGCCGCGAGCAGCTCCGCCTTGCGCTCGAGGACCGCGGCGGCGGCGGCGTCCAGGTCGTCGATCTCCAGCAGCTGGACCTGGCCGATCATCTCCGGAGCGGTGACCTCGGTGCGGACCCCGCCGCCGAGGCGGATCAGCTTGGCGGCGTGGCTGGCGGCGGCCACCACCGAGGGCTCCTCGACCACCATCGGCACCAGGCGGTCCTGGCCGTCGATCAGCATGTTGACGCACAGGCCCAGCGGCAGCTCGAAGACGCCCAGGGCGTTCTCGACCATCCGATCGGCGCGCTCCACCCCGAGGGGCTCCTCGCCGAACAGGCTGCGCAGCTGGTCGACCGAGACCCCGGTCTCGCGGGCCAGCAGCCGGCGCCGCTCGTCCCGGGAGAGCTTGTAGAAGCCGGGAAGTGTGCTGTTCATCTCGAACCCCCGTCACCGGCAAGGTCGCTCTCACAACTTTCAGAAATCTATGAAAGCAACGAGGGAAGTATAGTGCCTCCGCGCGGGGAAGCAAGCAACACCTATGGAAGATCCAGCGCGCGAACCGCCGCGACGTCCACGCCGTGGTCCGCGCCGAGCCGCGCCAGCCGGGCCAGAACCCGCCCACTGGGCGCATTCCCCGGCGCGCCGGTGACGCACCCGCCGGTGGCGCGCAGCGAGCCGTCGAAGCAGCGCACCCCCGCCCGGTAGGCCACCTCGACGAGGTCCACCGCCCGCTCCGGGTCCACGTGGTGGGGGTGGTAGCCCAGCGCGGCCACGTGGGACCCGCCGTCCGTCGCCAGCACGTCGTCCCACACCCGGCGGGTGTGGTCCTCGTCGGCCAGCCCCTGCAGGTCGGACAGCGTGACCATCCGCGCCCCCAGCTCGAACAGCCGCCGCAGCTGGTCCCGCCGGCGCTCCGCCCCCACCGGGTGGTACCCGTCGTCGTCGTGGTAGCCGAACGCGGCCGAGAGGTAGGCGCTCACCGGGTTGCCGTCCCGCGCCGCCTGCGCCGCGATCTCGCGCATCTCCGCCACGCTCTCGTCGATCGAGCGCCGCACGTTGGCGCGGTTGTGGGCCTCCACCGCGGAGTGGAACAGCCCCACGGTGTGCCCCCAGCCGTCGGCGCCGAGGCCCAGCTCGACGAAGGCGCGGTAGCCCCGCAGGTTGGGCACCAGGGTGACCAGCTCCAGCCCCGGCGGCGCGCCCACCCCGGCGGCGATCGCGGCGATCCGCTCGGGGCTCATCGCCGGGGCGACGCGGGGGCTGACGCAGGACAGCAGCTCCAGCCGGCGGACGCCGGCGCGGTACAGCTGCTGGGCGAGGTGGATGCAGGCCGCGGAGCTGAAGGCCTCCAGCTCCGGCGGCCCCAGGTTCTGACCGTGCTCGCGCACGGTCACGTCGGTGAACCGGATCGGTGTCAGAGCAGGTCCTCGAGGAACGGGGACGGCGGCGGGCCGCTGACGATGCTCTCGCTGCGGGGGTAGCCCCAGCGGCGCATCTTCAGGTAGCCGGCCAGCGAGTCGAGGGCCATCGCCACGTTGCCGCGGATCCGCTCGGCCCGCTCCTCGTTCTCCTTGACCGCGAACTCGGCGGCCTCGAGCTTCATCTGCTCCAGCTCGCTGTCGTCGTCACCCAGCCGGGCCAGCCGCTCCTTGGCGATCCCGGTCATGGCGTGGACGTTGTCGAGCAGGACCGCCCGGTCCTCGGGCTTGATGTCGAGGAAGTCGGTGACGAACCGGCGCCCGATGTCCAGCAGCTGGGGGATGTCGATCCCGGTCTCGATCCCCATCGCCTCGCACATCACGACGAAGTCCTCGGTGCTGACCAGGCCGCTGAGCAGGTGCTCCTTGTGGTAGTAGCCGCCGGTGCCGCCGATGAACTGGCAGTCGACCATGTTGGCCGGCTGGCCGCCCTGCGCGCCGATCGTGGTCTCGAAGTACGTCGCGCCGGCCTGCAGCGCCGCGAGGTAGTTGGCCAGGCCCATCCCGCGCGAGGTGTGGAAGTGGACCAGGTGGTACTTGGGATCGCACCACTCGCCCATGATCTCGGGGTCGAGCACCATCGTGAAGTACTCGTAGACCCGCTGCGGGTCGGCGGAGCCGTCGTGGTCGGCCTGCTCGATGTAGTCGGCGCCGATACCCAGGTAGATCTTGGAGAACTCCACGGCCTTGGTCAGGTCGGTGACGCGCGTGCCCTCCATCGGCGAGCCGAAGATGGTCGACACCGTGCCGCACATCTTCATCCCGGCCTCGTGGGTCTTGGCGATGCAGCGCTCGGACATCTTGAAGTACTCGTCGAGGCTGGAGCCGGAGTTGACCCGGTGGTGGGCCTCGTCGGTGGAGACCATCTGCAGCAGGTAGTCCGGCCCGTAGCCGTGCCGGGCCTTGAAGTCGATCGCGCGGTCCACGGCCCGCTCGTTGATCGTCACGACGTGGATCTCGGCGTCGCCGCCGTTCTGCTTGAGCATCGAGCCGACCCGCTCGCTCTCGAACAGGCGCTGCAGCAGCTCCTCGACGTCCTTGAACTGGGGCAGGAACTTGGGATGGCCGAAGTTCGTGACCTCCAGGTCCTTGAATCCAGCCAGCACGAGATCCTCGGCCAGCTTCAGCTTCATCTCCATGGGGAAGTAGTGCTCCAGCGACTGCAGGCCGTCCCGGACGGTGATGTCGCCCAGGTGGATGCGCTCGGGGAGCTGTAGCTTCTTTCCTTGCACCGTAGATTTCCTCCCGTTTTGCGGTTGTTGACTCGTCTTCCCCGGGCCGTCCGTGGCCCGCCGGTTCAGCCGCGGATCGACCGCGGCAGCAGCATCTGGTGGGGAGGACAGACGCTGCGTGGATTCTGGAACACGCCGCGGGCGAACGCGACGAGGTAATCCCGCATCCGGGGCATGGCGACGACCTCGTCGACCAGGCCCGTCCGGCCGCAGTACGCAGGGCGCGACTGATCGTGGTACTGCTGCGCCAGCTTGTTCATCTTGTCCAGGACCGGCTCGATCTCCCGCCCGGCCTGGCTCTCCTTGGTCAGACGGCGCGCGTACGCCGCCACGGCCGCCGTCTCACCGTGCATTACATAGATCTCGGTGGTGGCGGTGCCAAGGGTGAATGCGTTGTTCCGGTTGGCCTGGGGCCCGCCCATCACGTAGTGGGCCGCCGCGCTGCCCTTGCGCAGCACGATGCACATCATCGGGATCCCGGAGTCCTCGATCGAGTAGATCAGGGACTGGCCGAGGCCGAGCAGCTCGGCCTTCTCGGCGATGTCGCCGACGTCGATGCCCGAGGTGTCCTGGACCCACAGGATCGGCACCTTGTCCCGGCCGCAGGCCATCACGAACTCGTTCATCTTGATCAGGCCCTCGCGATACAGCTTGCCGCCGACGCCGAAGTACTCGCCCTCGGCGTACTTGGGGTAGCCCTGGCCGAGGAACCCCTGGCGGTTGGCGATCACGCCCACCGGGTAGCCGTCGACGCGGGTCAGCCCGGCGTAGATCTCCGGGCCGTAGTCGGGCCGGTACTCCAGGTGCTCCGAGGCGTCCACCAGCCGGGAGATGACCTCCTCGACGGGGTAGACCCGCTTCTGGTTGACGGGCACCAGGCGGTAGATGTCCTCGCCCGGGTGGGCCGGCTCGGCCGGCGGGGCGACGCGGAACACGTCGCGGCCGTAGGCCGGCTGCTCGGCGACGTAGGACCGCAGCTTGGCCAGCAGCTCCTCCTCGGTCTCGTGGACCGACGAGAAGAACCCGGTGTGGTCGTGGTGCACGCCCACGCCCCCCGGAGGCGTGGCCTTGAACTTCAGCGTCGCCTCGATCAGCGCCGCGGCGCTCTCGGCGTCGAACCCGCCCTTGGGGCTCATCCCGCTGACGATCCCGGCACCGCCGACGGCGATGTTGGCGTCCTTGTGGGCGAACATCGCGGTGGGGCTGATGCCGTGGTAGCCGCCGCCGGCCGGGTTGGTCCCGAACACCGCGGCGAGCACCGGCACGCCCTCGAGGTTGAGCTCGGCGTGGCGGAAGAACGTGCGCCCCCCGGAGCGGCGCCCGGCGTAGACGTCCTCCTGCTGGGTCAGCTTGACCCCCGAGCAGTTGAGGACCCACACCAGCGGGATGTTGAGCCGCTGGGCCACGTCCTGGGCGCGGAAGATCTTCTCGCCCTGGCCCGGGATCCAGGCCCCGGCGAGGACCTTGTTGTCCGACGCGACGACCACCACGCTGCGCCCGCCGATCTCGGCCAGCCCGGACACGATCCCGACGCTGCCCTCGCGGTTCTCGTGGGGGTTGTACAGGCTGTTCAGCGGCAGGAACGAGCCCTCGTCGACCAGCAGGTGCAGCCGCTCCATCGCGGTGTGCTGGCCACGGGCGTGCAGCTTGTCCTCGGGCAGCCCGGCGGCGATCACCTGCTCCACGGCCGCGGCGATGGCCGCCTCGCCCTCCCGGATCGCCCCGGCGTTGTCCTCGTCACACAGCGGACGGGCCTTGGCCAGCTCGTGGCCCAGCGGGTTCATCTCGTGGAAGTAGGAATGCATCAGGACCTCCGGAAGTCGGCTACACGTTGCTCGAGGGTCGCCACTATACCTGCTCGGAAGCGGGGGTCACGGTACAGCGCGGCGTCGGCGTCCTTCTCGGCCAGGATGAACGCCTCCTCGTCCCACTCGGGCTGGCCCTCGAACCGGGCGAACAGCGCGTCGAGCATGTCCACCGACTGGGGCGCCAGCGGCTTGCCGCGCTCCTCGATCTCCGCCTTGACCTCGCGCAGCGGCTGGCCCCACAGCCCCTCGTAGGTCGCGGGGTCGGCGCGCCGGCGGATCGCATCCAGGTCCAGCGGCGGCGGGGCCGGCCGGTCCTCGTCGCGTGCCGGCGGGTCGAGGGCCAGCTGCAGCGCCGCGGCGAGCAGCACCGGGGCGGTGCGCGCCTCGTTGTCCGCCAGCGCCTGGCGATACGCGGCCTTGTCCGCCTCCCTGTCGCCGGTGCGACCCATCCGCGGCAGCGGCTCGGCGATCTCGACGACCCGGTCCACCAGGCCCAGCTCGGCCAGCTCCGGTGCGCCGACGATCGCGGCGCTGTAGGCCATCGAGCGGGCGGCGTCGAAGCCCGCCTTGGTCACCGCGCGGCCCACGCCGCCCCAGCCGGGGATCAGCCCGATCTGGGACTCGCTGAAGCTCATCCCGGCGCGGGAGTCGGCCACCGCCAGATCCGCCATCAGCGCGATCTCCGCCGAGCCGCCGAACCGCGTCCCGCCGCCGCACACGGCGACGGTGGTCAGCTTCTCGGAGAGGCCGCGCACGGCCTTGTACAGCGCGAAGCCCTTGTCCAGCCGCGCGTCGCCCCAGTCGTACAGCGCCCACAGCTCCTCGTCCGTGGCGCCCGCCGCGGCCTTCTCCTCGCGCAGCGCCAGCGTCGCGTCCAGCCGCGTCAGGCTCTCGCGGATGTCCCCGCCGGCGTGGGCCGGGTCGCACGGCCCGGTCAGGACCAGGAACCGCAGGTGGTCGGCGTGCTGCGCCAGCTCGCCCAGCGCCTCGAGGTACGCCGCCAGCCCCGGGTTGCCCACCTGGTGCACCGGCGGGTTGGTGTAGGCCAGGATCGCGCCGGGCGTCCCGCGGAACGTCACCGCGTCGGCCACCAGCGCCGCCTTGCCCTCGACCCACTCGTGGATCGGCTCGCCGCGGACCAGCCCGTCCACCTCGGCCGCCCGCAGCGTCGTCGTCGGGTCGCTCATCGTGCACCTCCCTGTTCCGTCGAGATTCGGGGCCGCCCAGGGTACCGAACGAACGTTTGTACCACGAGCGTCGCGTCGGCGGGAGCGCGCGCTCGCGCGGGAAAGAGCGCCAGCACGGGCCGATCCCCCGCGGCACCGCTGCAGGGCCCGCTGAATCCCGGGGAAGCGCGACCTCGCCATTCGCGCCGACATGCGGACCGGCCGATCACGGGAGGCGACCTGGAGGAGGCCACCGTCATCTACCAGGTCTACGCCGCCGACGCCTACTGGCCCGTCGACGACGGCCTGGTCCGCTTCACCTCGCTGTGGCTCGAGGCCGATATCTTCGGCGTCGGCGAGGAGGTGATCGCGGGATCGTCGTCCCACGACCTGCACCGCACCAACGAGGCGGTCGAGGACTACCTCTCCGTCCCGTGACCCTCGGGCTACACTGTCCGGCCATGAGCGGCGTGCTCCTGGCCACGATCCCCTCCCCCGTCCGCGCCTCCAACCCCAACCTGGGGCTGCTGTACCTCGCGTCGGCGCTGCGCCGCGCGGGGATCGAAGTGAGGATCCTGGACCTGGCCAGCCTGTACCGCCCCGGCGACGTGGACACGCTGATCGCCGCCCTGGACGACCAGCGGCCCGAGGTCCTGGGCCTGACGCTGTACACCGAGACCGCCCTGTTCGCCTACGACCTGCTCGCCGCCCTCGGCGACCGCCCCGGTCTGTGCGTCGTGGCCGGCGGCCCCCACGTCAGCGCCGAGCCCGCCGAGGCGCTCGAGCGCGGCGTGGACGTGGTCGTCGTGGGCGAGGGCGAGCAGACCCTGGTCGAGCTGGTCGGGGCGCTCCGGGCCGGCGGCGACCGGGCCGGGGTGCCCGGCCTGGCCTGGCGCGACGGCGCCGGCGCCCTGCGCAGCAGCCCCCCGCGGATGCTCCCCGTGGAGCTGGATCGGCTGCCCGGACCGCTGGACGTCCTCGACCTGTGCGAGCACGACCGCTACGTCGAGGACGGGGGCCCGATCTTCCCGGCGATCATCACCAGCCGGGGCTGCCCCGGGCGGTGCACCTTCTGCGCCAACCACGTCAGCGGCCGCCGCTACCGGTTCCACTCCGCGGACCGGGTCCTCGACGAGGTCCGCGGCTGGCAGCAGCGCGAGGGGGCGACCACCGTGTTCTTCCAGGACACCGCGTTCACCGCGCGGCGCGCCCACACGCTGGCGCTGTGCCGCCGCCTCGCCGCGCTGTCCCCGCCGATCGCGTGGGTCTGCAAGGCCCGCTGCGACCAGATCGACCCCGAGCTGGCCGGGGCGATGCGGGAGGCGGGCTGCACCTCGGTGTTCTTCGGCGCCGAGAGCGGCAGCGCCGCGATCCTGCGGCGGACCCGCAAGGGGATCCGCGTCCGCGACATCGAGCGCTCGGCCGAGGTCGCCCACGCGGCGGGGCTGCTGGCCTACGTCCACCTGATGGCCGGGTTCCCCGACGAGACGGCGGCGGACCTCGACGCCACCGCCGCGCTGATGGACCGCCTCGCCCCCCACGTCGCCGGCTTCCCCACCGGTGGCGTGCTGCTCCCCTACCCCGGGACCGAGATCTACGCCGAGCACCACGAGCGCTTCGGCTGTACCGGCTGGTGGCTGGACCGCTGGCGGATCGATGCCCTGAACGTGCCGGTGCGGGGCGCGGGGGGCGCAGCGCCGGCGGGGATCGACGGGGTCATCGCGCTGCACGTCGCGGTCGAGGAGGGGCTGCTGGCGGCGAAGCTGGTGCCCTACCCCCCCGAGATCCGGGCCGCCATCGAGCGCTGCCTGGAAACCCGGCGCGCTTGGAACCGGCGTCTGATGGAGCGGGCCACGACGTGTGACCAGGGACTCAGCCGCCGATGATCTTGGGGTCGTCCCGGCCCGGGACGACGATGCGGGACTCCTCCTGGCGGCGCATCTCCTCGGCCTGCTGGATCATGTTCTGCAGCGACTTGCCGATCGCCTCGGGGAACGCGTCCAGCGCCTCGTCCAGGTTCGACGCCGGGATCTCGGCCTGGATCGGGATCGGCCCCTGGGGGGACATCACCTGCGTCGTGCCGACGAAGACCTCGGCGCGGCCCTCGTCCCGGGTCCCGTCGACCTTGATCGGGATCAGGTGCCGGATCGTGGCCGCGCGCAGATCGGTGACCGTCTCCTCGCGGTACAGGTTGGTGCGGTCCACCTTCATCTGTTCCAGCAGCTGCTGGATCTCGTCGCTCATGACGTCTCCTGTCGTCGGCGGTGCCCACCGCAGGAGCGCGGGAGAGCAACGCCGGGTCCTTCCGGAGCGGCCACCATACGCATCGTCGGGGGCAAAGGCCAGGTGTCACAGCCTCGTGACACGCAGGATCGCGCGGTCCGGCGGTGGGGGTCCGGGCAGGCCGGAGGTCTCGCGCTCGATGCAGTCCGAGAACGCCGTGTCCAGCTCGCCGCCCTCCTGGGACCAGCTCCACCAGGTCCAGTCGCCGTCGGCCCAGATGCTCCGGCCGTGGATCTCGTACACCGGCCGCGGCACGCCGGGCCGGGCGGGCGAGCCGGCGAGGGGCAGCGCCAGGTGGCAGCGCCAGGCCGCGGCTCCCAGGGCAGCGTCCCAGCGGTCCGGGCGCTCTCCGCGCGCCACCGCGATCTGGGCCAGCGACTGCGCAATCTCGTTGTCCAGGAGGTGGCAGCCCAAGGGGGCGCTCTCCGGGCACAGGTCTGCACGCCGCGCTCGAAGCTCGAGGACCCAGTCCTCGGCCACATCCCAGTCCTCCCGGGCGAAGGCGTCGTCCGCCAGCGTCCGCGCCAGGGCCGCCTCGATCTCCGGATCGGCGGTCGCCTCGAACCGCTGCTGCAGCAACACGCGGGTGGAGTCGTCCATGTCGCCGGCGTCCAGCAGCGCCACCGCGTGGTCCAGGACCAGGGGGTCCGTCGTGCTCGCGGCGACGTCGGCGATCAGCGCGCGGGTGTCCTCGGGGGAGTGCAGGGTGGAGACCGAGTTGCTGCAGGCCTCGAGCAGGTACAGCGCCGCGTAGTCCGCCACGGGCTCGTCGGGGTGGTGATCGCGGATCTCGCCGGCCAGGGCAGCCATCTCGTCGAGCTCGACCAGCGGGATCTCGAAGCGGGGCCGGCGCTTGCCCGCGTCGGCGGCCTCTCGCATCGCCTCCTGGTGCTCCGCCACGATCACCGATCGCTCGGCCCGCCGCCAGCGCAGCTCGACCTCCGCGGCGAACAGCGCCTCCCACGGGTGGTCCACCGCGTCGACCTGCCGGGGCGTCAACCCGTCGAGCCGGGCCTGCTCGATCATCTGATCGCGGACCTCGGCGATCTCGCCGCGCCGCGCCCAGTAGGCCTCGTCGAAGGTCCGCGGCTCGGCTTCGAAGTCCAGGATCTGCTGGTGGAGCGCCACGCTGGGCGCGTCCGGCAACGGGGCCTCGTCGGGCAACGGCCAGAACCGCCACGAGTCCAGCTGCTGGGTCGCCACGGCCGTGTACCGCGTCCGCTTCGTCAGCGCTCCGGTCACGACCCACAAGCGGTGCGCGGCGAGCTCCTCGTCGCCCCCGGCGCTGTCGTCGTCCGCGGCCGGCGCGCTCCCGTCGTCGGGCGGTGGCGCCACCGCTCGCGCCGTCTCGGACGGCCGCGGCCCGGGCCCCTCGGCCGTGACCGGGAACGCCGCCCGCTCGGGGCGCGACCACAGCACGACGGAGAGCACGACGAGCACGGCGGCCCCGACGGCAAACGCCAGGAGCCAGCGACGGCGGGGGGGGTGGGTGTCGGACATCGCGAGCTACGGTGTATCTCGCCCGATGGTGCAAGGGAAGCGAGGGTCGCTGCGGTGCTAAGCTCGCCGCGACGGGAGGAACCATGGTTCGACGACTGATGTGGCTGGCGTTCACCCTGATCCTCGCCACGACCCCCGCGCGCTTCGCCCCCGCCACCGAGTGGCAACAGCCCCCGCAGGAGATCCTCGACGTCCTGCACGCGCCCCAGCTCCCCTGGGTCTGGACCGCCCCCGGGGGCCAGCACCTGCTGCTGGCCGACCCGGTCTCGTACCCGGACCTGGCCGAGCTCGCGGCCCCGATGCACGAGCTGGCCGGGATGCGGGTCGACCCGACGGTCAACGGGTTCCACGGCAACCGGGGCGCCACCGCCCCGCGTCTGCTGCGGATCGCGGACGGCGCCGAGGTGCCGCTGCCGCTGCCCGAGGACGCCGAGCTGCTGGACGTATCGTGGACCGTCGACGGCCAGCGCTTCGCCCTCGAGGTGGAGCACGCCGACCACCTGGGGCTGTGGGTCGGCTCGGTGGACGGGGAGCTGCGCGAGATCGAGGGCGTGGCGCTCAACCCGCTGCTGGGCCCGGAGATCCAGTGGATGCCCGACCAGGAGCGGCTGCTGGTGCTCCGCATCCCCGAACGCGGCGACGCGCCGGAGCCCCCGCCGTTCCCGGCGGGGCCCGAGATCCTCGAGGGCGAGGGGGCCTCGGCGCGCTCGACCTACGAGGCCCGCAACCTGCTCTCCACCCCCCACGACGACGAGCTGTTCCACTACTACGCCACCTCCGAGATGGTCGTGATCGAACCCGACAAGGGCAAGGTCGACCCGATCGGCCCGCCCGCCCTGTACTGCACCGCCCAGGTCTCCCCCGACGGCAAGTACCTGCTGGTGGAGCGCCTCACCGGAGAGCTGTCCCACGAGGTGGCCTGGTGGCGGTTCCCCTCCGAGGTGGAGGTGTGGACCCGCAAGGGCAAGCTCGTGGCCACGGTCCACCGCTTCCCGCTGCTCGACCAGGTGCCGGTGCACGGCGTGCACGAGGGGCCGCGGAGCGTCTCGTGGCGTCCCACCGCCCCCCACACGCTGTTCTGGGTCGAGGCCCTCGACGGCGGCGATCCGGTGGCCGAGGTGCCCCACCGCGACCGGCTGATGCGCCTCGAGGCCCCGTTCGACGGCGAGGCGACCGAGGTCTACCGGGCCCAGCACCGGATCCGCTCGTGGCGCCACGGCTGGACCGAGGACGGCCCGCTGGTGCTCACCGAGCGCGAGCGCATCAAGCGCTGGCGCTACACCTGGAAGCTGGACGTGGACAGCGGCGAGGCCGAGCTGTGGTACGACCTCGACGAGGACGACCGCTACGGCTCCCCCGGCTGGCCGATGCACCGCCAGCTGCCCAACGGCGAGTTCGTCCTGCGCCAGGAGGGCGACGCGGTCTACTTCATGGGGATGGGCGGCACCGACGAGGGGGACCGGCCGTTCCTCGACCTGCGCTCCCTGGAGGACAACGCGGTCACCCGCCTGTTCCGCTGCGCGCCCGACCGCTACGAGCGGATCGTCGACTTCGGCGCCGCCGACGGCACCTTCATCCTCCGCTCCGAGTCGGCCGACGACGTGCCCAACTACCACCTGCTGACCCTCGGCGACGAGGTCGAGGCCGCGGACGGCGAGGCCACCCGGACCCACACCAGCCGCCCGATCACCGCGTTCGAGGACCCCACCCCGCAGCTGCGCCAGATCGACAAGCGGATCGTCCGCTACGAGCGCGAGGACGGGGTGCCGCTGAGCTTCACGCTGTACCTGCCCCCGGGCTACGAGGAGGGGCAGGGCGAGCCCCTGCCCACGGTGCTGTACGCCTACCCCCTGGAGTACTCCGACGCCTCCACGGCGGGGCAGGTCCGCGGCTCGGTCCAGTACTTCGACCGGTTCTACGGCTCGTCGCACCGCTTTTTCCTGCTACAGGGCTACGCCGTGCTGGACCGCACCACGATGCCGATGCTCGGCGACCCCGAGACGACCTACGACACCTTCGTGCCCCAGCTCGTCGACGACGCCGAGGCGGCCGTGGCCAAGGCCGTGGAGCTCGGCGTGGCCGATCCCGAGCGCATCGGCGTGATCGGCCACAGCCACGGCGGGCTGATGGTCGCCAACCTGCTGGCCCACACCGACCTGTTCGCCGCCGGCATCGCCCGCAGCGGCTCGTACAACAAGACCGTGCAGCCGTTCGGGTTCCAGTCCGAGCGGCGCTCGCTGTTCGAGGCCCGCGACGTCTACATCGAGCTGTCCCCGACGTTCTTCGCCGACCAGATCGACGAGCCGATGCTGCTGATCCACGGCGCCGAGGACGCCAACCCGGGCACCCGCACCGCCCAGTCCGAGGTGCTGTTCGAGGCCGTGCGCGGCTCGGGCGGCACCACCCGCCTGGTGCTGCTGCCCCACGAGGACCACGGCTACCGCTCGCGCCAGAGCATCGAGCACGTGCTGTGGGAGCAGTTCCGCTGGTTCGACGAGCACGTCAAGGGCGCGGAGTAGCGCCGTCGCCGGGCTCGCGGGGACGGATCCGCCTAGCGGAACTCCGCGTGGCTCGCACGGACCACGATCTGCTGTTCGGGTCCGTCGATCTGCTCCGGATCACCCAGCTCGTGGGACTTGGCGAAGTGCCGGGCCTTGGCCTCGCTGATCTCGACGAGATCCACGGTGCCCTCGGCGCTCGCCACCTTGCCGATGGCATCCTCCGGCACCCTGGAGTCCTCTCCGGTGAGCACGCGAACGAACGTCTCCCGGGTTCCGGCCGGCGCCAGGGCGAACCAGTCACGCTTGTGCTCGCACATCGCGACCACGTCGCCCGTGACCCGCACGGCCTTTCCCAGGAACGCTCCGGGCTCGGCCAGGATCGCGGCGATCTCGACGGCGGGAGCCTCCGAGGAGGCCTGGTCGGCTCCGGCACCTGGAGAGACGCTGTCGACCATGAGATCGTGACCCGCTCCCCCCTGAGGTTTGCAGGAAATCGGCACCACGGCAAGGAGGGCCCCACGGAGCGCTGCAAGGCAACCGGGTGGGGAGAACCGGGACGCTGCGCGCGTCCCTACTCACCGCGGTCTCGGGTCACGAGCTGGCGATGGGACGACAGCCCCGTGCGTAGCAGATCGAGCGGGGTCACACGCTCGATCCTCGACACGTACCTCGCGTAGGAGATGGAGAATCGGCGCTCGATCATGGCGTCCCCTCGACGCCAGGCTACACGCGCCCCGAGCCCGGCGCAGCGCGGCGGAGGGGTCCTCGGACCCGGCCCGGGTGTCACTCCACCGCGAAGCCTCGATATCGCAGGTACGGGTCGAGGATGGCGTCGCGGCCGCGGAAGGCGCGGTACGCCTCGGCGGGATCGACCGCGTTGCGCGGGGCGAACACGAACTCGACGAGCCGGGCCGCCAGCTCGCCGTCGTAGTACCCCCCGGAAGCCTCGGCGAACGCCTCGGCGGCGTCGGCGGTGAGCACGTCGGCCCACAGGTAGCCGTAGTAGCCCGCGGCGTACCCCTCGCCGGAGAAGATGTGGCCGAAGTGGGGCGACCGGTGGCGCATCACGATCTCGGCGGGCATCCCCAGCTCGGCGAGGCTCTCGCGCTCGAAGCGGTCCGGGTCCAGGCCCGCGGGGTCCGCCGTGTGGTACCGCATGTCCATGATCGCGCTGGCCAGGTACTCGGTGACCTCGAAGCCCTGGTTGAACGTGGCGGCCTGGCGGATCCTGGCGACCATCTCGTCCGGCATCGGCTCGCCGGTCCCGGCATGGACCAGGTACTGCTCGATCACCCGGTCCGTCGGAAGCCAGCGCTCCAGCAGCTGGGACTGCAGCTCGGTGTAGTCCCGGACACCGCTGTTGAGCGTGGGGTAGTCCACCTCGGACGCCAGCGAGTGCAGCGCGTGGCCGAACTCGTGGAACAGCGTGATCGCGTCGTCCCACGACAGCAGCACCGGCTCCCCCTCGGGCGCCTCGACGAAGTTGCAGTTGTTGGAGACCAGCACCGTCTCGGGGCCGTGGACGGTCGTGTGGGCGCGGTACCCCGCGGCCCAGGCGCCGGAGCGCTTGCCCTGCCGGGCGAACGGGTCCAGGTAGTACAGCCCCACGGGCTCGCCGGAGTCGCGATCGGTGACCTCCCAGACCCGCACGTCCTCGTGGTACACCGGCACGGAGCCGTCGGTGACCTCGGTGAACCGGTAGCCGAACAGCTCCCCCGCGACCATGAACATCGCCTCGCGCAGCGGGTCGAGCTGCAGGTACCGGCGCACCTCGTCGGAGTCCAGCTCGTAGCGCTCCCGGCGCACGCGCTCGGCGTAGTAGCGGTAGTCCCACGGCTCGATCCGGATCGCGGCCCCGTCGGCGTCGGCGAGGGCCTGCATGTCGGCGACCTCCCGGCGCACCGTCTCGGTGGCCAGGGGCCACAGGGACTCCATCAGCTCCATGACCTGCTCGGGCGTCCCGGCCATGTTGGGCTCGAGGCGCCACTCGGCGTAGCTGTCGTAGCCCAGCAGCGCGACCCGCTCGTGTCGCAGCTGCAGGATCTCCGCGATGATCGCGTTGTTGTCGTTCTCGTCGCCGTGGTCGCCGCGGTCGTAGTAGCAGCGCCACACCTGCTCGCGCAGGTCGCGCTGATCCGAGAACGTCAGGAACGGCATCGCCGAGGAGCGCGTGTTGGTGATCGCGTACTCCCCGTCGCGCCCGCGCTCGGCGGCGGCCGCCGCCGCGGCCGTGACGAGGGAGTCGGGCAGGCCGCCGAGCTGGTCCTCGGTCAGGTAGTGGACGTACGCCTCCTCGTCGGCGAGCACATGGTTGGCGAACGCCGTGTGCAGCTCGGCGAGGCGCCGCTGGATCTCGGCGTAGCGCTCCCGGTCGGCGCCCGTCAGCTCGGCGCCCTGGCGGGCGAAGCGGTCGTAGACCAGCTGGACCAGGCGCCGCTCCTCGGGGCTGCGCTGCTGCAGCTCCTCGCTGCCGTGGACCGTCGCGATGCGGGCGAACAGCGCCTCGTTCTGGATGATCCGGGTGTGGTACGCCGAGATCCGCGGGGCCAGCTCCTGCTGCAGCGCCCGGAACTCCGGGGTCGACAGGTTGCCGCTCCAGATCCGGTAGTAGACCATCGCCCGCTCCAGCGGGCGGCCCGATCGCTCCAGCGCCACGATGGTGTTGTCGAACGTCGGCGGCGCCGGGTCGGTGGCGATCTCGTCGATCTCGGCCAGGTGCAGGGCCATGCCCTCGTCCAGGGCGGCCTCCAGGTCCCCCAGCTCCATCCGGTCGAAGGCGGGGACGCCGCCCTGCGGGCCGGTCCAGGGGGCGAGGAGCGGGTTGGTCGGTTGCTCGTCGGGGACCATGGTCGATGCCTCCACGGCGGTCTGGGGCGGTTCGGCTCGGGTGTGAGCGCAGGACAGCACCAGGGTCAGGCTCGTCAGGGCTGCGATGCGTGCGTAGCTGGGCATGGGGTGGGCCTACTCTCCGATCGAAGGACGATCCATAGCGCCTCCCCATCATGCTGACCAGGTCGCAGGCCGACGCGTCGTTTCTGTCCTGTACGTCGCGCGACCCGCCGCACCTCGTCTCCGAGCCCACGCTACTATGGAACCGAAGTAGACCGAGCACTCCTTCCCGGGACGGACGATGGCCCACGGTGTTCCCGTCATCCTCGTCCACGGCTACCTGGCGAGCCCCACGCTGATGTTGCCCATGAAGTGGCGCCTGCGACGGGAGGGGCTCGACGCCCACACCGTGGACTCCCCGTTCCTCAACCTGGCCGACGTGCGCGTCTGCGCCCGCAGGATGGCCGACGAGGTGGAGCGGATCCTGCAGACCGGTGGGGCGCGCCGGTGTGACCTGGTGGGGGTCAGCCTGGGGGGCTTCATGGCCCTGCAGTACGTCAAGCACATGGGCGGCGCCCCCCGGGTCCGCAAGCTGATCGCGATCGGGACCCCGTTCGCCGGGACCTGGGCCTCCGCGGCCGCCGTCGCCACCCTCGGCCTGATCTCCCGGGCCGCGTGGCAGACCTTGCCCAGCTCCGACTACATCGAGGAACTCGCCGCCGGGGACCTCCCCGCGGGCGTGGAGGTCCACTCCATCTTCGCGTCCCAGGACCCGGTGGCGCCCGCCCGCAGCTGTCGGCTGGAGGGTGCGAACAACATCGAGGTGGCGCCTCGCATGAGGCCGGCGAGCCACCAGGGATTGATCCTGCACCCCGAGGTGACCCGTATCGTGGCCGACCTCTGCCGCTAGGGTCTGCACCGGACCGAGGAGCATGTCTGCGTCGGCCCGAGGGCCCGGAGCGCGGGTCCCGGTCCGCACCCGGAAGCCCTCGATCGTCAATCCCCCTCGACGTGCCCATGGACCAGCCGGCGAGCGCCCGCGAGGAGTGTGTCCAGGAGCTCCGCTGGCAGCTCCTGCGATCGGCCCAGCGCGTCGGCACGGAGCACCAACGCAGCGTCCGGTTCTCCGACGTGGCCCCGGGGAACGGCCTCGCCGTACAGCCACAGGGCGGCCCCCGCCTGATCCGGCAGCGTGTCCTGCTCGGCGCGGCAGGCGATGGCGGCGAGCATGGACTGGGCCAGCAGGGACGCCGCCTCGGCGCCACACCGCTGCGCGGCCAGCAGCTCCGCCGCCTCGAGCTTGCGCTCGGCGAGCAGCTGCATCGGATGGGGAGCGTCGCTCGCGGCCTTCTCCCGCTGGAAGGCGACGCGCTCCGCCTCGCCGTCCGCGGGCCCCATCCCCAGGCGGCGCAGCGCCGACAGGGTCGGGGGATCGACGATGGCGAGGGGGACGTCCGCCGACAGCAGGGCCGCCAGCTCGTGGGTCTCCTCGCTCACCGCGGCGACGACCGCGATCAACCCGCTCTGCGCCACCAGCACCCGCTGGAGGGCCTCGCCCAGCTCCTGCTGGAGCCGCTGCACGACCTGCGTGACGCGGCCGTCGTCGGGGCGGAGCTGCTCCGGAGATCGACCGGCCGCCGGCCGGCGGTCTCCTCCGTCTCCGCCCGCGCCGGGGTCCACGGTCTCCTCCACGGGCTCGGGCTCGCCCACGATCCCCGGCCCCGCCTCTGCCAGCGCCTGCTCGTCCTGGACCACCTCGTCCGAGGGCACCGCCAGCGACTCCATCGCCGCCTCGAGGGCACGCTTGCTCAGCCCGATCACGTCCTCGTCCGCCTCGCCCGACACGACGTTGGCGAACAGCTCCCGCTTGCCGCCGATCAAGCCCAGCACGCGCTCCTCGTAGGCCTGCGCGGCGACGAGCAGGATCGCCTGCGTGCTGCGCCGCTGGCCCAGCCGGTGCACGCGGCCCACCCGCTGGTCGAGCACCGCCGGGTTGAAGGGCACGTCGAGGTTGATCACCACGTCGGCGGCCTGCAGGTTCAGCCCCACTCCGCCGGCGTCGGTGCTGAGGAAGACACGACAGGCATCGTCGCTCTCGAACCGCGAGATCAGCGCGCCGCGCTTCTTCGTCGGGATGGAGCCGTGCAGCCGCACCAGGCCCAGCCCGAGCCCGTGCACGACCTGCTCGGCCATCCGCGTCATCTTCTCCCACTGGGAGAACACCACCGCCTTGTGGCCGCCCTGCAGGCAGAGCTCGTCCAGCAGCCGCTCCAGCTCGGCGAGCTTGGGCGAGCCCTCGGTCACGCCGTCGACCAGCCCGGCCGCGTCGCAGGCCATGCGCGCGTTCTGGAGCGCACAGAGCAGCCGGTTCTCCTCGCTGGGGGTCAGCGGCCGGCGGCGGGCGAGGTTGGCCAGGGTCTGCACCGTGCGCATCGCCGCGTCGTGCAGGTCCCACTGCGTCGCGGTCAGCACCACGTCGACCCGCTGGTCGACCCGCGGGGGCAGCTGGTCGGCCACCAGCGCGCGGTCGCGGCGCAGCATCACCGGCCGCAGGCGCTTGCGCAGCAGCGACAGGTTGCGGTACCCGAGCGTCTTGCCGCGCTCGTCGGCCACGTGGAAGTCCAGCTCGAAGCGCCACAGCGGACCGAGCACCCGCGGATCGACCACCTGCATCACGGAGTACAGGTCGTCCAGCCGGTTCTCCAGCGGGGTCCCGGAGAGCACGAAGGCGAACCGGGTCTGGAGCCGCTTGACCGCCGTGGCCGTCTTGGTGCGCCAGTTCTTGATCCGCTGCGCCTCGTCCAGCACCAGCAGGTCCGGCGCCAGCAGCTCGGCGATGTCCCCGTGGTCCCGCATCACCAGCTCGTAGTTCACGATCGTGAACGCCTGTCGCGCGCGATACTGGGCCCGCCGGGCCGGTACCGAGCCCTGGACGATCTGCACGGACAGGTCCGTGAACTTGCGGATCTCCCGCGCCCACTGGCTCTTCAGCGAGGCCGGACAGATCACCAGGACGCGCTCCACGCCCTCGCCGTGCCGCAGGAGCATCGCACCGGCGATGGCCTGCAGGGTCTTGCCGAGCCCCATGTCGTCGGCGAGCAGGGCCCGGCCACGGGAGGCCAGGAACGCCACGCCCTCGACCTGGTAGGGATACAGCCGAGCCCTCAACCCCGGCAGCTGCCCGCCGGAGCGCCGCAGCGTGTGCTCCACGGCCTGGGCCCGGTGGCGCTGCTCCTGCTGCTCGGCGATGCGCCGGGCGTGCTCCTTTGCGTCGTCACCGAGATCCAGGGAGGGGACGACCTGTGCATCCGACCGGAGGCGGTTCAGGGCCCCCGGGAGCTCGCCGCGCAGCGTCCCCTCGGCGTCGAAGTGCCGGTCCAGCAGGGCCGCCAGCGCCGGCTCGGGACGAGCGGGTCGCCGGACCTTGACCCGGGGCTCGGCCGGAGACTCGTGGTCCAGGTAGACCACGGCCACGCTCTCGGCCAGCCGCCTGGCCTTGGACTCCGAGGAGGGGCTGCGGCGCTGGAGCCGGTGCAGCACCGCCTCGATGTGCTTGCAGGTGCCGAGCTGGTTGGTGGCGAAGTCCGGGCAGCTGCAGCGGTTCAGCCGCTCGTCGCGGGAACGGATCTCGACCCGGTACTCCCGCGGGATCCCGCCGGTGGGGTTGACCGAGCGGGCGAGCCAGCTGCCGAAGGCGGGCGCGCCCGCGACGTGGGTCACCCTCACCTCGCGGCGGCCCTTGCGCATCCGCTCGTCGCGGGCCACGTCCGCGGCGTCCTGGACCCGGGCCTCGTCGACGGGCTGCCGCGCCTCGTGGGCCAGCAGGGTCGCCACGGCGTGCTTGCACACCGGCTCGTAGTCGAACGGGCAGCTGCAGCTCGTGTGGATCCCGCCCTCCTCGTCGCGGGCGATCTCGACGACGTAGGGCTCGTCGGGGTTCGAGCCCTCGACGTTGGCCAGCAGGGTGCCGTCCCGCTGTTCGAGGTCGGTCACGCGGTGCTCCTGGAAGTAGGTCAGGCCGCGCTGGATCACGGGCTCGCTGGCGAGGGCCCGCAGGCCGTCGAGGTCGAGGAGGAAGGGATCGTGGTTCGGCTGGGTCATCGTCGCGCTCCGGTCGTCCGCCGGGTTCTATCGCGGGACCCGGCGAGTTGGAACCCGGATGGAGATGATAGTCTGTGGAATCTCGAGCGATGGAGAGGTGTCTTGACGTACTCCTACACGAACCGCAGGGGCCGGACCTACTACCTGCACCAGCGCACGAGCCGCAAGGGAACACCGCGCCACGTCTTCGCCAAGGAGCCGGGGGAGGGCGCGCTCGACAGCGTGCCCGTTGGGTACGAGGTCCGCGAGAGCGTCAACGGGGTCGTCAGCCTGGCCAGGATCGGACGACGCCGCATCGGCAAGGCCGAGGAACGCATCGTCGCGGGCATGCTCTCGCGGCTCGGAAAGGACGAGTACCGGCTCGAGGTCAAGACGAACAGCATCGTCGTGTTCGAGCCCGACCGCTCCAGGGAGTCGCTCGACGAGATCCTGCGGCTGCTCGGCCCCGTGGGCACGACCCGTCGCGCCAGGAAGATCCTCGAGCGCGACGTCCGGTACTCACCGGTCCTCCGGTTCGTCCTCGACGACGAGCGGGAGCATGCCTTCCACGTCGAGCGGATGACCTACACCGGCGAACCGGACTGGTCATGGCCGCTGGGGCAGGGAGATCTCGAGCAGCTCGCGCGCGACTACCTCCCGCACCTCGGCCAGGATTCCTTCTTCGATCTCGAGTGACGGAACTCAGCGCAAGCGGTCGAGCAAACCCGCGACTTCACGCCATCCCTGCTCGACGTGGGGGACCGAGTCGCTCCGGCGCTCTCGTTCCATCGCGATTCCGACTTGCAGCAGCAGCTCGTAGATCCCCACATCCGTCCTCGTCAGGGCCTCCGGCGCGACCCGGTCGTAGGCATCGAGCAGGCGCTCGAGCCCGTCGCGCACCTGGAGCGGCCTGCGTCGCCCCCTCGTGACGATCGCCAGGTCGTAGGCGGGATCTCCGATCCTCGCCTCGGCCCAGTCGATCACACCTACCCTCCAGCCTTCCTCGATGTCGACGCGGAGGTTCTGGGGCAGAAGGTCGCCGTGCAGCAGCCGTGCCGGTGTGTTCGCGGGCAGGTGTTCGCGAATCCAGGCCGCAGCGTCTCGAGCCTCTGGCCTCGACGAGCCATGTTCTTGCGTTGCATGCCCAGTGACTCCACCTCGGCTTTCCAGTTGCAGTCG
>CAZOYV010000038.1:0-30113 GCA_964584075.1 uncultured Rickettsiales bacterium
GATCGACTGCAACTGGAAAGCCGAGGTGGAGTCACTGGGCATGCAACGCAAGACCAGCATCGCCACCAGGTGGACCTCGCGGAGGCCCACGCCCGGATGGCGGCCAACGCGGCGTCGATCAAGGCCCTACAGACCAGCCAGGACACGATGCTGGAGCTGGTCAAGACCACGGCGACCGACGTCAAGGCGATCCGGGAGAGCCTCCGCCAGACCGACGAGACGGTCCAGGCGCTGGTGGACAACCTCGGGGATCTCGGCGTCAAGAAGGGCTGAGCCGGGAGGGAACCGATGCGCGATCGCAGGAGTCAGCTCACGGAAAAGCATTCGGAGCCGTCGGACGCGCAGATGATGCGCGGGCTGCTGCTGGCGATGCTGGCCGAGGCCTACCCCAAGGAGCGCTCGGAGGTCGGACTGAAGGCGGAGATTTCCGTGTACTCCCACGAGGTCGAGCACTGGGATCACCACGTGCAGTACCTGATCGATGATGGGTACGTGCAGGCCACCGAGTCGACAATCGGCGCGAAGTACGGGCACAAGTTCAAGCTGCGCCAGCTGCGGATCACGACCCGGGGGATCGACCTGATGGACGGGTCGATCCCGCCGGACGACGGCATCTACATCCCGGAGTAGGAGCGCCATGCCCCGGGTCCACGACCCCTCCCTCTGGAACGCTGCTCGGCGGATGGTCGTCGAGGACGGGTCGACGTACGACCAGGTCGTGGAGCGCACGGGGATCAGCCTCTCGGCGGTACAGAAGCGCGCCGCGGAGGAGGACTGGCAGGGGCAGCGCGACCACTTCGTCGCCTCGGCGGCGGAGTACAAACAGAAGGTGGCGGCGCTCAAGGGCCGCTACCTGGACAAGGCGCTGGCGTCAGGGGATCCCCAGGACGTCCACGCCTGGCAGGCCATCGAGAAGGCGTACCCCGAGCACCGCTACGGGGCGCTGAGCGAGGGGGAGCGGCGGGCCCTGGTGGCGGCCTACATCGAGGCCGAGGTGGGCTACCTGGCGACGGCCGCGCCCGAGCTGCTGGGGGAGCTGCAGGGCCACATCCGCCCGATGGTGGAGCACATCCTGTCGGCCGACTGGCGGACCTGAGATGGCCCGGGTCGGCAAGGAGACTCAGGGCAGCTTCTGGAAGCGGATCGAGGCCGTCGAGCGGCGGGCACTGCTGGACTCCACGGCGTTCGAGGACGACAGCCCGGAGCTCAAGGCGGCGCGGCTGGAGCGGGTGGCCCGCGACCCGCAGTACTTCTGTCAGACCTACCTGCCGCACTACTTCCGCAGCGAGCCGGCGGTGTTCCACGACGAGTGGCTGCGCAGCCTGGTGGACACGGCCCAGGCGGTGGAGCCGGGGGCCAAGTCCAGCGTCAACTCGGTGGCGGCCTGTCCGCGTGGGTTCGCCAAGTCGACGGTGATCTCGTTCGGCGGGGCGCTGTACCTGCTGATCGTCAAGCGGGTCCCGTTCTTCGGGCTGATCACCAGCATCGTGGCCCAGTCCGAGGAGATCGTGGAGGCGATCGCCGACGAGCTCGAGGACAACGCGCTGCTGCGCTCGGACTTCGGAGAGCTGCTGAAGTCGCGGACGCCGTCGAAGTGGGGCGCCTCGGTGGTGACCACCGATGGCTGCCGGCTGCAGGCGCTGGGGGCGGACCAGGGCTACCGCGGGCTCAAGCACCGCCAGCACCGGCCGTGGCTGTTCATCATCGACGACCCCGAGACCGACGTGGAGGTCCGCAACGACAAGCGCCGCGACAAACGCCGCCGGTGGCTCAGCGGCAAGGTGCGGCTGGCGCTGGAGCCCGGCGGCGGGATCTTCCTGTGCCAGAACTTCATCCACCCGGACTGCCTGTCGGCCCACATCGTGGCGGACGTCAGGAAGGCCCAGGAGGCCGAGGAGCTCGGAGAGCCGACGTCGGAGTTCCGCTGGCGCAGCTGGCGGATCTTCGTGTACGCGGCGCGGGACGAGGACGGACACAGCACCTGGCCGTCGCGGTTCACCGACGAGTTCCTCGAGGAGCTCGAGGAGGCCGACCCCGAGATCTTCGCGCTGGAGATGATGCAGCGGGCGATCGCGGTGGGTTCGCAGGTGTTCCAGCGCGCCAACCTGCGCTTCTTCGAGGAGGAGGACCTGGCCGAGGTCACCGTGTCCTACCGGGTGCTGGCGATCGACCCGAGCAAGGGCAAGACCCAGCGGTCGGACTTCTCCGCGATCATCGTGCTGGCGGTGGCCGAGAACGGCCTGGCCTACGTGGAGCTGGCCGATCTCAAGCGTCGCACCGCGCTGCAGATCCTCGACGACTGGTTCCGCTACGAGCTGGAGTATCACCCCTCGGTCTCCATCGTGGAGACGGTGGCGTTCCAGGAGCTGCTCAAGGACGTCTACGAGCTAATGTGCGAGGAGCGCGGGCTGTACCCGATCGTCAAGGAGTACACCGACAATGCCCCCAAGGAGCTGCGCATCGAGCGCCTGGCGCGGCCGGTCAACACCGGCGTGATCCGTTTCAAGCGCGAGCAGCGCGAGCTGGTCTCGCAGCTGGGCGACTTTCCCCACCATGCCCACGACGACGGACCGGACGGGCTCGAGATGGCGTGGTCGGAGGTGCAGTTCCGTACGCGGCGGGCGCTGAAGAAGGGCGACGGGATGTTCGGGGGGCGCCGGTCCGGGTCCCGGTTCGGGGCACGGCTGGGCTTCGAGGACGGGAAGGGGACCTGGTGATGCCGACACCGACGATTTACGACGCGTACGGGCGGCCGGCCCGGGTGGACACCGAGGAGATCCCGCGGCCGGACACGTGGGGCGACTGGCACGTTCCGCCGTCGACGGTCACGCGGGGCCTGACACCCCAGCGGATCACGGCGATCTTCGACGAGGCGGACCACGGCTACCCGCAGCGCCAGGCGGAGCTGTTCGCCGACCAGGTGCTCAAGGACGGCAAGCTGGCCGGGATGTGGCGGACCCGCACGCTGGCGCCGGCGAAGTGGGCCTGGGAGCTGGAGCAAGCCAGCGAGGACGCGGCGGACAAGCGGGTGCTGGAGTGGCTGCGGCCCAAGCTCGAGTCGCTGGGGCTGCGGGTGGTGCTCAAGCGCCTGATGAACGGCGTGGGCTACGGCTACGCGGCCGAGCAGATCCTGTGGGCCGTCGCCGGCGGCGACGTGGACGTGGTGGGGATCAAGCACTGGCCGACGCGCTACCTGCTGCCCGACGCCGAGGGGCGGATCCACTACCTGACCTCGGTGGAGGACCCGTCGGGGTGGGAGATGCCGGCGGCGAAGTTCATCGTGCACTGCCCCGGCGAGCTGGGTCCGGACCCCATCGCGGCGGGGTTGTTCCGCACGGCGACCTGGTACTGGTACTTCAAGAACTTCGTGCTCAAGGCGTGGCTGCAGTTCCTCGACATCTACGGCCAGCCGTTCCGGTGGGGCACCTTCCCGGCCGGGGCCAAGCAGGACGACAAGGAGTACGCGTATCGGTCGCTCCTGCGGATGGGCCAGGAGGCGGTGGCGCTGCTGCCCGAGGGCTTCCAGGTCAACATCCAGGACATCGCGCACCGCGGCGGGGCGGACCTCTACGAGCGGCTCAAGATGGCCTGCGACGAGGAGATCGCGATCCTGTTCCTGGGGCAGACGCTGACCTCGTCGGTGGGGGAGAACGGCGGGGCCTACGCGGCGGCCAAGGTCCACGAGGACGTGCGCTGGGACCTGATCGATTGGGACGCCGAGGCGCTGGGCGAGACCATCACGCGTGACCTGCTGACGCCGTGGGTGCGGTTCCGCTGGGGAGCCGATGCCGAGGTGCCGCAGCTGCGGATCCACGAGGACCCCCCCGAGGACCTCGAGGCGACCTCGAAGGTGCACAAGACGCTGGTGGTCGACATGGGGCTGCCGGTGTCGAGGCGGTACCTCTACGAGCGGTACGGGATACAGGAGCCGGCCGCGGACGAGGAGGTCCTGGCCGGGCCGCCGCCGGCCGCGGAGCCGGCGGCGCCGGCGGCGGCCAGCCAGCGGGATCCTGGGGTGATTGCAGCGCGGCAGACCGGGGAGGAGACGACCGCGGGAAAACCACGGTGGCCGGCGGGGGCTACCCCGTCGGCCGACTCGCTCAGCTGGATGATCTGACCGAGCGGCAGCTCGACGCCGCGCGACCATGGCGCGACGGCCGGCTGGCGATGCTCGGCGATCTCCTGCGGCGAGCCGGCGACCTCGAGCAGGCCCGCGATCAGCTGTTCGAGTGGATGGCCCAGGCCGCCCCGGTGTCGGTGTGGAGCTCGCTCCACGAGGGGCTGGTGCTGTGCCAGCTGGCCGGGCTGTACGACGCGATGCCCGGAGGGCCGCTGGGGATGCGCGTGGCGGATGACCCGCTGTCGCTGCCCTACCCCGAGGCGACCCGCTGGTACCGGCAGAAGCGGGTGGTGACGGCGGCGGAGTTCGAGGCGCTGGACCGCGACGCGCGGGTCGAAGCGTTCACCGTCGCGGGGGTCCAGGACCGGCGCGTGGTGCAGGGGATGCACAACGCGATCCAGAAGTCCATCGACCAGGGCACCGGGTACTACGAGTTCGTCACCGAGGTGGACGAGCTGACCGAGCAGGCCGGGTCGCAGCCGTTCAAGATGCACCACCTGGCCACGATCTACGACACCAACATGGCGTCGGCCTACGCGGCGGGCCGCTACCAGCAGCTGATGCGGGTCCGCGCCGCCCGTCCGATCTGGACCTACCATGCCATCGACGACGGCCACGCGCGGCCCAACCATTGGGCGCTCAACGGCTGGCGGGCGCGGTGGGACGATCCCGCGTGGGCCGATCGCTACCCGCCCAACGGGTTCCGCTGCCGCTGCGGGGTGACCAGCGAGACCGAGGCCGAGGCCGCAGCGGCCGGCTGGGATGGCGAGGGGGGAGCTCCCACCGGGTCGTACCCGGACCGGGGGTTCGAGGGCTCCCCGGCGCTGATGCAGGAGGCCCGCCAGGTGGGCCGCCGCATCGCCGGCGAGGTCCGGGACCGGGGGCTGCTACCGGGTACCGCGGTGGACGAGCGGCGGTACCGCACGGCCACGACGGACGCGGCCCGGGCGGCGCTCTACCGCCGGGGCCTCGAGGCGCTGGCGCGCAGCCAGGACCCGGCCCGGCTGGCGACGCTGCGGAGCTTCACCCCGCTGACCACCGCCGAGCTCGCCGCCGAGCTGCGGACCACCTCGGCGCTCAACCTGTACGCACCGGACGTGGACCTGGCCCCGGACCACCTGGTGGCGCACCTGAACATGTACTCGCAGAACACCGGGACGCTGCTGGCGATGGTGCGGCGGATCGTGACGCGGCCGGAGCTGTCGTCGGTCCGGGACCGCATCCAGGTCCGCAGCAAGATCTCGGTGTTCCGCAACTACGATCGGACCTGGGAGGCCGTCGAGCAGGCGTTCGACGACGACGTGGCGCGGGCGCTGGGCGACGTGGACCCGACGGCCTGGAGCTCCGAGGTGATCCTGGAGATCCCGCTGGAGGACAAGGCCCAGGCCGAGGCGCTGGCGCAGATGCTCGAGCTGGACTTCACGGTGGAGCAGTCCGGGGCGGTGGCGCTGTCGTGGTACGTGCCGGACCTGCGGTTCCTGGGACCCGGGGCGGCCGAGGCGGCACCCGGGCCGATGCTGCCGATGGTCCTCAACACCCGGACGGTCGGCGAGGGGCGGATCTCGACGCTCTCGTCGGCGCCGCTGGAGGGCTGGGAGTCGTCGCCGGTGGCGGTCAATCGCTCGCTGGCTGAGATCGTACGGGAAGGGGAGGCGTCGGATGTCGCGCCATGAGCGAGCCATCCAGGAAGGCCCGCAGGTGCAGCGCGCCGCGGACCGCCACCGGGTGGCCATAGTCGTCGACCTGGGTGGGGTGGACCTCCGCGGCGCAGCGCGGGCAGACGAAGTACTCGGCGCGGCGAACGAAGCCTGCCCCGTGGGGCCCGAGCTGGCCCCCGGAGACCCGGAAGTCATCACCACAGTCATGGCAGGAGAGGAGTGGCATGCCTGAGATCAACGTATCACACGGACGGACGGTGCGGTCGTCGATCGCGCTGGGCGGGGACGTGCTCGAGGGCAAGTTCGCCGTCGGGGTCCACCAGGATCTGCGGCTCGAGCTGGACGACGACGGCGTCCCCGAGGCGATCCACATCTTTCCGGCGGAGCCGTTCTGGCACCCGGCGGTGGGCCTCGTGGAGGTCACGCGGGAGCTGCTCGAGTCGTTCGCGGCGAACAGCCGGCGGTACGCCAATGACCTGCTGATCGACTACGAGCACCAGTCCATCGCCGACCCCCCGGTCGTGGCGCCGGCGGCGGGCTGGGCGCGACCCGAGTTCGAAGTCCGCGAGGACGGTCTGTGGGCCCGGATCAAGGAATGGACCGCGCAGGCCAAGGCCCACATCCTGGCCAAGGAGTACCGATATCTTTCCCCGGTTTTCGCACTTTCGGCCAGGAGCAGGAAGACCGGTGCCAACATAGGGCCAGTCGTGGTGTGCGTTGGCCTGACCAACGTGCCGCAGATCGACGGGATGACGCCACTGGTCAACCGCATTCGAAACGGGGAAGTCATGAATCCGATGCTGCTCGCCCTGCTTCTGGCCCTGGGCCTCGACGAGACCGCCAACGAGGAGCTCGCGCTCGCCACCATCGAGAAGATGAAGAAGCCGACCGTCCCCGAGGATCTGCACACCGCCCTGGAGCTCGACGAGGGCGCCGACGTGGTGGCGGCCTGCACGGCGGTGCAGGCGCTGAAGGACCAGGCCAACGCGGCCGAGGGTCGGGCGACCCAGGCCACCGCGCAGCTGGCCGCGGCCAAGGCCACCACCGCGGACGCCGCGGCGGCCAGCGTGTCGCTGGCGGACCACGCCGCGCTGAAGTCGGAGCTGGAGGACCTCAAGGTCAAGATGCGGGTCAAGGAGGACGGCGTGGCGCCGGCGGTGCAGGGCATCGCGTGCACGCTGCTGCACTCCGACGAGGCCACCTACCAGGAGTGGCTGAAGTCCGCCCCCAAGGTCCCCGTGGGCGAGATCCGGACCCCGGCCAAGACGGTCGCCGGCGACGGTGAGCTGACCGCCGACGAGCTGGCGGTGTGCAAGGTCGTGGGGGTCACCCCCGAGGCCTTCAAGAACGAGAAGAAGAGCCTGGCGGCGGCCACGGCCTGACCGCTGACGTGATGTGAACCCGGGCCGGCCAGCGCCGCCAGCCCACGGAGGAGCGACACAGTGACCGCGACATCCCAGGACATCGACACCAAGCGGCTCGACGGGGCCGTCCGCTCGATCCCGCTCAAGGCCGACGAGGTCATCTACGCCGGCACGCTGGTCATGCGCAGCACGTCCAACGGGTACGGCTACGCCGGAGCGGACAGCGCCAACGCGGTCTTCGCCGGCATCGCCGAGGAGTCCGTGGACGCCACCGGCGAGGACGACGGGGCCGTCGAGGTCCGCGTCCGCCGGCACGGGGTGTTCATGATGCTGATGGCCGCGGTGGCGATCACCGACATCGGCAAGAAGGTGTTCCTGTCGGACAACCAGACGGTCGCCTTCACCGGCACCACCAACGCGATCTACGTCGGCCGCGTGGTCGGCGTGTACTCGTCCACCTACGCGTGGGTCGAGATCAGCGAGCTGGACATCCTGGTGTCCGAGCTGGCCAGCATCGCCAGCGGCAAGGGCGCCTCGATGGTGGGCGTGGAGGATTCCGCGGCCCACTTCGCCGGCGCGGACGTCGAGACCGTGCTGGCCGAGATCGCGACGGACTACGAGGGGATCATCACCGACCTGGCCAGCGTCGCCAACGGCGACGGCGCTGCGCTGGTGGGGGTCGAGGACGCCGACACGTACTTCACCGGCGCCGATGTCGAGGCGGTCCTGGCCGAGCTCGGCGAGGGCCGTGTGTACCATGCGCGCGGCACCATCGCCGCCGCCGCCGTCGCGACGCTCCACGCCACCCCGGTGGAGCTGATCGCAGCGCCGGGCGACGGCAAGTTCATCGAGGTCGAGCGCATCCACTGGTGGCTGGACTTCGCCTCGGCGGGGTACGACGCCGCCGCCGCCGGTGACACCCTGCTCGCCAAGTACACCGACGACAGCGGGGACGCGGTGGTGGACGCCGTCGCCGGTGACGCCATCGGCGCGGCCGTCGCGGACTACCACACGCTGGTCTCCCGGGTGGCCGAGCTGATCCCGGTGGCCAACGCGGCGATCGTGGCCCACATCGCCACCGGCGAGTGGTACGCCGCCGCCGGAGACAGCCCGCTGAAGTACGAGGCCGTCTACCGCATCCGCGACCTGGCCTTCGCTGTCGCGTGATCCGGTGAGCTGACCTGGAGCGCGTAGCTCCCTCCCCCGGCGAGCAGCCGGTGACGCGGCGCCAAGATGGCGGCGAGAGCGGTAGCACCCCGGGGCTGGTCCCCGGACACCGAAGGAGCCGTCGATGATCATCAACGCCGCCAACCTCCGAGCCGCCTACGTCGGGCACCGTGCGCTGTTCACCGGCGCGATGAAGGAGGCCAAGGCCCGCTGGATGGAGCTCGCCCAGAAGGTGTCCAGCCAGGGGCCGAGCAACGAGTACCACTTCAGCGGTGGGATTCCCGGTCTGCGGGAGTGGAAGGGCTCGCGCGTCGTCCACAACCTGGACGCCAAGAAGGTCACGCTGTCGAACGTCAAGTACGAGCTGACGATCGGCATCCCGCGTGACGACTTCGAGGACGACAGCCTCGGGATCCACGCGGGCAACATCCAGTTCATGGGCAAGCGCGCCGCGCAGCACCCCGACAAGCTGGCGTTCGACCTGCTCAACAATGGCTTCAGCGACGTCTGCTACGACACCAAGGCGTTCTTCGCCACGACCCACCCGCGGAAGTCCGGCGGCACCCAGACCAACAAGGGCACCGCGGCGCTGTCGGCCGACTCGTTCGCGTCGGCGATCACCGCGCTGCGGAAGATCACCGACGAGGAGGGGGAGCCCCTCGACCTGGTGGACGAGGGCGCCAAGCTGGTGCTGTACGTGCCCCCCGATCTCGAGTCCACCGCCGAGGAGATCATCAAGAACAAGCGCCTCGCCAACGGCGCGGACAACAACAACTACGGCAAGGCCGAGATCGTCGTCAGCCCGAGGCTGACCTCGACCACCGCGTGGTTCCTGGCCGTCACCGACCTGCCGGTCCGGCCGTTCATCTACCAGGTGCGCCGCGAGCCCGCGCTGGTGGCCAAGAACCTGCCCACCGACGACAACGTGTTCTTCGAGGGCGAGGTCGTCTACGGGGTCGACGGGCGCTGGGCCATGGGCTACGGCCTGTGGCAGCTGTGCTACGGCTCGACGGGCGCGTCCTAGACCCTCGGACCCTGGAGTGAGCCGTGGCAGCCTACTGCACACAGGATGATCTGCTCCTCGCCATTCGCGAGGAGGAGCTCGTGCAGCTGAGCAACGACGACGGCGGCACCACCATCGACAGCGACAACGTCAACCGGGCCATCGACCGGTCCTCCAACCGCATCGACGCCGTGGCCGGCGCCTACTACGTGGTCCCCTTCGACCCGATCCCGGACTACATTCGCGACCTGGCCGTGGACCTGACCCTGGCGGACCTGGCCGAGCGGCGAAGCAAGGCCCCCAAGTGGGCCGAGACCAAGCGCAAGCGGGTCGACGAGGACCTGGCCGCACTGGCCAAGGGCACACTGACGGTCGGCACCCAGCCGGCCCCGGCGCGCAACCCCGAGCGCACCGGCGACGCCACCACGCAGGACAGGACGTTCACGGCCAACAGCCTGAAGGGCTTCTGATGGCCGCCGACGCGACGCTGCGGATACAGACCGAGGTCCACGACGAGGCCGTCCAGGACGCGTTCCGGCGGGTGGTGGCGCGGGTGGAGAACCCCCGCGAGGCGCTCGACGATCTCGGTCAGCAGTGGGTGACGCGGACCCATCACCGGTTCGACGTCGGAGGTGACCCAGACCGCTGGAAGCGGAAGCGCGATGGGTCCGCGTCTCACCTGCGGGGTCGCGGAGACCTCGAGCACAGCATCCACCACCGGGTCTCCCGCAAGTCGGTGTCGATCGGCACGCGGCACCGCTCGGCCGCCAAGCTGCAGGAGGGCGGCGTGATCCGCCCCCGCCGCCGTCGGTTCCTGTCGATCCCGCTCAAGGATCAGCGGCAGTACCAGGCCGGCGCCGGCGCCATCTTCCGCCGCTACCCCGGTCGGGTCTTCAGCTACTTCCCCGACCCGAGCCACGGCGTCGTGATGCGGACATACGGCGGCAGCCGCAAGGCCGAGCCGATCTTCGCGCTGGTGCGCAAGGTCGAGCTGCCCGCGCGGCCGTTCCTGCTGGCGACGCGGGAAGACCGGGCCGCGTTCGTGACCACCCTCGAGTCCTACCTGGTGAGGTCCTTCCGATGAGCGCGCCGACCCTGGTGGAGTTCGAGGTCGCGCTGGAGTCGGCGCTCGAGGAGCTCGTCACTGCGGGCTACGTCCGCACGGTCTCGTCCTACGTCGGCCAGCTAAAGGACCTGCTCACCGAGGAGGGGTTCGACGGCAACGAGATCTGGATCCACATCGACGAGGCCGACGAGGCCGGGCACACCACCGGGTCCTACAAGGTCGAGCCGACGATCCAGCTGTTCATCGCGGCCCAGAACTACCGCGACGACGACTCGCGGCGACGCGGGGTCGACGCGGCCGGCGAGGTCGGCAGCCTGCAGCTGCTCGAGCTGGTGTTCGGCAAGCTGGCCGGGGCCGACCTCGACCTGGAGATCACGCCGCTGACGCCGCTGGGGTTCCACGCCGTGGTCGTCCCCGAGCAGACGATCGAGATCGCCGCCAGCGTATACCGCTACGACTGGCGCACCAGCTGGACCCGCCCGCGGCCGGCCGAGGACGCGGTGGACCACATCACCAGCCACATGGAGTACGACGCCGGGGCCGACGACATCACGGACCTGGAGTCGACGGTGACGCACACGGAGGCGGAATGAAGATGACCGACACGACCATCTGGGTCCTGGCCGCTCCCGGCCGCGTGGTGCCCTTCGGCGGCGGGACCCGCAAGCGCTTCTCGGCCGAGACGCCCCGGCGGGTCGCGCCCACCACCTACATCCGCCGCCGCCTGCGGGACGGCGACCTGGTGGAGGTCAAGCCCCCCAAGCCCGCCGGCGGTGAGACCACCAAGCCGGCCAAGGAGACGCGCTGATGTCGAGCATCACCTTCAAGCAGATGCCCGCGGCGCGGCGGACGCCGGGGCAGTACACCGAGTTCAACACCGTCATCGCCAACCGCGGCCTGACCACCCGGCCGATCAAGGTGCTGATCATCGGACAGCGCCTGTCCACTGGCACGAAGGCCGAGGCGACGCTGCACCAGGTCTTCAGCGGCGACGACGGCCGGACCTACTGGGGCCGGGGCTCGATGCTGGCCCGGATGATCGACGCGGCGTTCGAATCCAACCCCTACATGGAGGCGTACGGCATCGGGCTGGACGACTCCGGCACCGGGGTGGCCCACACCAAGACGATCACGCTGGCCGGGACGGCGACGGCCACCGGCACGCTGTCGGTGTGGATCGCCGGTGAGCGGGTCGACGTGTCGTTCGTCGCGGATGACGCAGCGGCCGACATCGCCGCCGACCTGGCCGACAACCACCTGACGACGACGGCCCGCCCCGACCTGCCGATGACCGGCGTCGACGCGGCCGAGGTGGTGACCGTCACGGCTCGCAACCAGGGCACCCAGGGCAACGACATCGACGTCTACGCCGAGGTGACCGACGGAGTCGGCATCACCGTCGTCGTCGCGGACGTCACCGCCGGCGAGAACGACCCGGACCTGCAGGACGCCCTCGACGTGGTGCCCAGCACGCGGTTCGACTTCATCGCCTGCGGGCTGAACGACGCCACCAACCTGGCCCTGCTCGAGACCTACCTGGACGCGCTGGTCCACCCGCTGGAGAACCTCGGGGCGATCGGGGTCTACGGGACCTCCGGGACGCTGTCGGCGGCGACCACGCTGGCCGACAACTTCGCCGCCTGCGGGTTCCTCAGCGCCGGGTGGTGCGAGGACTCCCCAACCTGGAACCCGGAGATCGCGGCGCGCTACGCGGCGGTGCTCGCCTCGCAGTCGGACCCCGCGCTGCCGTACAACCACCTCGAGACCGGGATCATCCCGCCGCGCCTGGCGGCCTCCAACCCGCTCAAGTCCGAGATCGAGTCGGCGCTGTGGAACGGCGTGGCGCCGCTGGTGCTCGGGGCGGGCAACAAGGTCCGCATCGTGCGGGCGATCACGACCTACACCGAGAACGACGCCGGCGCCGCCGACGACGCGCTGCTGGACGTGACCACGCCGCGGACGCTGTTCGACGTCCGCGATCAGGTCAACGACATGCTGGCGCTGAAGTACCCCCGCGACAAGAACACCGCGACCCGGCGCGATGCGATCCGCCAGGACATCCTGGTGGTGCTGTTCGCGCTGGAGGACCTGGAGCGCCTGGAGAACGTCGAGGCCAACAAAGACGGGGTGGTCGTCGAGGTGGACGGGTCGGACCCGACCCGCTGCAACTACAAGATCCCCGCCGACATCGTCGACGGCCTGCACGTCCTGGCCGGCCGCATCGACCTGACGAGGTGACGCGATGACGCAGTATGCCGACCAGGTTTTCATGTTCCTCAACGGCATCCACTACCCGATCTCGTCGGTGGACTGGGACATCTCCTTCGGGCAGATGACGCCCGTCCAGACCATGAACCCCACCGGGCGGCCGCTGGGGTTCAAACAGTCGGTGGGCGAGGGGTCGATCAACGTCGAGTCCCCCGTCAACGCCCTGCAGCCCAACTGGATGATGATCGACAACGCCACGATCGTGTTCGTCCAGCGGGTCGGCGGCGCCCCGATCTACACGGCCATCGGCGCGAGCTACGACTCGCACACCGCCGGGTCCAACACCGACGGAGAGCAGGTCGTCAAGGTCAAGTTCAACGTCCTGGACTGGAAGGAAGGGCTGTAGCCCGACCTTCGGAGAGAGGATGCGCCGATGTCCGACCAGGTCCAGAGCCGGCTGACCCTGCTCAAGGGCGGCCAGCGCAACCAGCGCGTCGTCGACTGGCCCGGCAAGCCCGGAACCCGCGTCGCGATCCGCCGCCCGGTGGGCGCGGAGCTGATGCAGGCCAAGCTGGCCGCCGCCCAGGTCGCCGCCCAGGTCGCTCCCGGTCCCGGGGCGGCGCTGATCGCCCGCGAGGCCTACGAGGAGGAGTACACCTACCAGCTGCTGAGCCGCATCGTGGTGGACCCCCAGGGCGGCCGCCCGCTGGCGGCCTCGGCCGCGGAGTTCCGCGATCTCGTCGACCTGGACGAGGTGTCGGCGCTGATGGTGGCCTACGAGGGCGACACGGACCAACCCCTGCTCGAGGGGATGACGCCCGATCGCTTCGAGCAGGAGGCCCGCGCCCAGGGGGAAGCGTCGGCATCCGGGACGTCCTCGAGCTCGTCCACGGAGCGGACGGGCAAGCGGTCTTCGGCGTTCCGGGTGCTGAGCTCACCGATGGACAGCTCCTCTACCTCTCCGCGGTCGCCCGCATCGCGCGCCCCTGGGTCTACGATCCACGAGGCTCCCGACAACCCCGCAGCGGAGGGTCCAGGACGGGCCGGCTCGTCTCCCGGAAGTACTGCTCCCGGTAGCTGAGGAGGACCGTGGCCCACCGCGGCGTCGAGATCACACTCCGGCTGCTGACCAGTGGGTTCGCCAAGGGTGCGCGCTCGGCCCAGCGGGAGCTCAAGGGGATCCGCGGGGCCGCCAAGATGGCCGGCGGCAAGGTCGCCGAGTTGGGGGGTAAGGCCTTGGACCGGATCGGACAGGTGGGGATGGCCGCGGCCGGCGTCGGCCTGGCCAAGGCGATGAAGGACCTCACCGAGCTGGAGACGCGGATGACCCGGGTGGCGCTGACCGCGCGCCAGGACGTCGGCCAGGTCGACGCGCTCAACCAGAAGCTGCTCGAGCTCAGCGGGATACGCACGGGACAGGTCACCTCGGACCTGCTCACTGGCGTCGAGGAGCTGATCGCCCTGGACGTGCCGTGGGAAGAGGTGCTCGGGACCTCGCTGATCGAGGACCTCGGCCGTACCGCCACCGCCACTGGCGCGGACATGGGCGACCTGGCGCGGATGGCCTACACCCTGCGCAACGCCTACGGGCTGACCGGGGACGAGATCGGCCGGACCATGGAGGGCATGGTCTACGCCGGCAAGCGCGGGGCGTTCCTGTTTCCCGAGCAGGCCGCCGAGCTGCCGCAGATTGCCTCGGTGATGGCGCAGATGAACCAGAAGGGTGCCGAGGGCGCGGCCCGCACCGCGGCGATGATGCAGATCGTCCGGCGCGAGACCGGCGACTCGGCGACGGCGGCCAACAACCTGGTCAACTCGCTGAGCTACATCCAGGGCGCGGAGTTCGGCCGCAAGGTCAAGGACCTCGGCGTCGACGTGGACGTCTTTGACGAGGAAGGCCGCATGCGCGACCTGTTCCTCATCCTCGACGACATCGTGCGGGTGACCGAGAAGGGCGCCAACCAGAAGCTGATGGCGCAGATGTTCACCGACCGCCAGGCCCGGGAGGGCATGGTCGCGATGGTCAAGAACTACGGCGACCTCAAGACGCTGATCGACGAGATCCAGAGCAGCGACGGGGTGATCGACGCGGACTTCGCCGCCATCGCCGAGACCACCGGGCAGCAGATCAAGAACTTGCGTGCGGAGCTCGAGCGCCTGGCCAACGTCACGCTGGCGCCGCAGGTCGAGCAGCTCGGGCAGATGGTCCAGCACCTCAACGAGAACCCGCAGAAGCTGCAGGACCTGCTCAAGCTCGCCGGCGCGCTGATCGGCGTCGGGGTGATGCGCAAGCCGGCGGCTGGTGCCTGGAAGTTCGGCAAGGGGATGAGCAAGGCGTGGAAGGCCGGCCGGGTGGCGGCACCGGCCGCCGGTGGAGCCGGAGTTGGAGCGGCGGGCGCGGGCGCCGGCGGCGCGGGACTCACTGGTTGGCTCGGAACCTCGGTGGGATCGGCCGGGCTTGGGGCTGGCGCGGCCGCTGCTGGAGCCGGCGCTCTCATCGGGACGGGAAGCGGCATGGTCAACCAGGGCAGTGCTCAGATGCTGACCGGTGGGGCCTACAACCCCCGCGACTTCTGGGAGCACGGCGCAGCGATCCTCGCGGACTGGATGGGCGTCGAGAAGGCCAAGTACTACCGCCAGGACCAGGCGACAGCCCGCCAGCAGTACAAGGACGAGATCCTCCGGATCGAGATGGACGTGAATCTCGACTCGGGGGAGAAGCGCAAGGCCAGGCAGGAGGCTCGTCGCGTCCGCCGTGGCTGGAACTCCCGGTTCGGGTTCTTCGGGGCGCTGTGATGCCGAACGACTGGGCCAGCCTGCAGCCGTGCACCCTGGGCACTCAGGTGCTCCAGGTGCGCTCGCTCTCCGGCGAGGGGAAGCGAGCGCTGGTGGAGCACAAGTACCCGGACCGGGACGGCGCCGAGCACCGGGACCTGGGGGCCGAGCCGCTGCAGTTCTCGCTGCAGGCGGTGTTCTTCGGGCTGACCTACGAGCTGGAGTTCCAGGCGCTGATCGCGCAGATGAACGCGGCCCAGCGGGTGCTGTTCACCCACCCCCACCACGGCACGGTCTGGGTCCGGATCGAGTCGGTCCGCGACCGGGAGTCCACCGAGGGCGCCCGCTACATCGAGGCGGACATCGACCTGGTCGAGGACGCCCTCGACGTGGCGGGGTTCACGGTCTCTCCACCCGGGCTCCCGGGGATCGGGTCGCTGCTGGACGTGGCGGCGGCGGCAGCCACCGCGGCGCTGGGGGCGCTCTGATGACGACGACGGCCCAGACGACGGCGCAGGCGGACGCCACGGCGGCGGCGGCTGCGGCTGTGACGCTCAAGGACACGCTGCTGGACGAGGGCAGCGACTGGACGGTGGAGCGGGTCGAGCGGGGGATCATGGAGGTCCGCGGGGATCTCGACACGGCGGTGCGGGAGCTCCGCGCGGCGTATGGGGTCGAGGCCCACAACGCGGTGGATGCGCTGCTGCAGATCGCGGACTACTTGCTCGACCTGGGGGTGGAGATCAACAGCGGCCGGGCGCGGGTGATCGAGTGGACGGCGCCGCAGGACTGCTCGTCGGCGCTGGCGGCGTGGTGGCTGTACGACGACGTGGACCGGCGTGACGAGATCGAGGACCTCAACCACCTCCCGGACCCGAACCGGATCCGCGGTGGGACGGTCCTTAAGGTGCTGGCCGCATGACCGCCGAGACCCATGTCCAGCTGCTCTACGGAGGGCAGCTCTACAGCCACTGGCTGTCGTACGACGTGAGCTCGTCCCTGGCGCGGCCGGCTTCGGCGTTTCGCCTGTCGGTGCGGCCCCCGGACACGTTCGATCCGCTGACCGTCGAGCCGGGCAGCATCGCCCAGCTGCTGATCGGGCCGTCGCTGGTGATGTGGGGCCGGGTGGACGAGGTGGAGCTCGCCCGCGACCGCCAGCGCACGACGATGGAGATCCACGGACGCGACGCCGGGGGGCTGCTGGTGGACTGCGCGGCGGACTACACCTGGCGCTGGCGCAACGCGGCGTTGTCCGCCATCGCGGCGACGGTGTGCACGTACGCGGGTCTCGTCCTGCCTCCGGTGGGTGGGTCGGACGTGGTGGTCAAGGACGCCCAGGTGGAGCCCGGAGAGTCGTGCTGGGACTTCCTCAGCCGGCTGGCCGACGCTGGCGGGGTGGACCTGTGGATCGAGGCGGACGGTCACCTGGAGATCGGGTCGTACGACCTGACCGGGACGTACTACGGCGGTCTGCGGGACGTCCCAGGCCAGGTGGGCAACACGATCCTGCGCTCGTCGGTGCACCGCTCGACGGCGGACGCGATCTCCGAGGTCACGGTGCTGTCGCACTGGGATGAGGGCGGCGGTCAGACCCGGTTCAAGGGGGAGTGGCTGGACCTGTCCTTTCCCTACTTCAAGCCGCGCGTGGCCATCGAGCCGGACTGCAAGTCGGCCGCGGACGCGACGGCGAAGGCTCGCCAGATCGGGACGGCGGCCCGAGCGAGCCGCTTCGAGGCGACCTACGTGGTCCGGGGACACGAGCGGATCCCCGGCGAGCCGTGGGCGGTCAACCAGCTGCTGTGGGTCCAGGACCAGCCCCATGGGGTCAACGGCGTCCACCTGGTGGTCGGCCGCCGATTCCGCCACAGCCGCGACGAGGACCAGACGACGGAGCTGGTCGTGGTGCGGCCGGAGGACTTCGGTGGGTAGCCCGCGCGAGGAGATGCGCCAGGTGGTGCTGCAGGAGCTGCGGCGGCTGGGGATCGGCACGCGGCGCGGGCCGATCCAGTCGCTGGAGATGAGCGGCGCGACCCCCTACGCCACGGTGCAGGGCTACCAGGGCGGCACGACGGACGAGCAGCTGCGGGCGGTCCTGCTCGAGCCGTTCGGTCACGCGTCGCGTCCGCCGGCGGAGACCAACGCGCTGCTGGTCCGGCACGGCGGCCAGTGGGTCGCGGTGGCGGTCGACGATCGGACCTACCGGCCCGACCTCTCCGCCGGCGAGGTGGCGCTGTACGACCAGGCCGGCAACCTGGTGCACCTCAAGGAGGACCACACCATCGAGCTGAACGAGGGCACGGACGCGGTGGCGGCGGAGGGGGACACCGTCACGGTGTCGTTCGCGCTGACGGCGCCGGCGGGCGGCGGCGACGTGACGGGCACCATCACGGCGGAGATCGCCGCGACCGGGAGGAGCGTGAAGGTCTGATGTGGACGACCATCGACCCCGCCACCGGTGACTACGTCATGGAGGTTCTTCCGTACGCCCGTGGCGGCGTTCCGGAGGGAGAGTTCGGTGTCTTCGAGCGGACCGACTCGCTGGCGACGCCGGTGTTCCTGCGGCTGTTCAGCCAGCGCGGGAGCTTCGTCGACGATCGCGAGTTCGGGTCCCGGCTCCACGAGCTGTACCGGATGAAGAGCCCCTCCTCGGCCGCCAAGCTCGTCCCCGACATGGTCCGCGAGGCGCTGCAGCCGTTGATCGACGACGGCCTGGTCGTCCGCGTCGATACGACGGCCGAGCCGGAGATCACCACCGAGGATGGGGTGACCCGCCGCGGGGTCGGCTTCGAGGTGGTGGTCTACGACAGCGGGGACCGGCCGTACCGGTTCCGCGCCTGGCAGGAGGTCGGGGGATGAGCTTCGACGTCGATACCCACGCCGATCTCCGTACCGCGATCCTGACGGCGCTGCGCAACAACGTCCCCGGCCTGGACACCTCGACCCATGGGGACGAGTACCTCAAGGCCAGTGCCCAGGCGCACGTGATGGAGGGTCTGAGCAAGCGGCTGAGGTGGGTCAGCCAGCAGATCTTCCCCGACTCGGCGGACACCGAGAACCTCGGCCGGCATGCGGCGCTGCGCGGCCTGACCTGGAAGGACCCGACTCAGGCGGAAGGGACGGCCCGCTTCACCGGGACGCCGGCGACGCCGGTTCCCCTGGGGACGGTGTTCAGCAAGGCGGACGGGGTCCAATACGAGACCACGGCGACCGACGTGATCGGTTTGGGCGGGTACGTCGACCTGGCGGCCGAGGCGATCGAGACCGGAGCAGACGCCAACTGCGAGGCGGGGGAGGAGTTCACGCTTGCCATCGCCCCCCCTGGGATCGACAGCGACGCGACGGCGCAGTCGGACTTCACCGGGGGGACCGACCGGGAGACCGACGCGGCGTTGCTGGTGCGGTTGCTCGCCCGGATCCAGAGCCCGCCCGCGGGTGGAGCGGCCGGCGACTGGGAGCAGTGGGCGCTCGAGGTCGATGGCGTCGTCGAGGCCTACGAGTTCCCGCGCCGACGTGGCGTGGGGACCTGTGATGTGGTCATCTTCACCGAGGGTGCCGGCGGGGCCAGGGCGCTCCCGGGGGCGGGCCTGCTGGCCACCGTCACCGCCTACATCGAGACCAAGCGGCCGGTCACCACCAAGTCGTTCGAGGTACTCGCCGCGACGCCCAAGGCTGTTTCGGTCCGCTATGACGACCTGGAGGTCGAGGACGGGTACGACCCGGCCACCGTGGCCGCGGTGGCCGTGGACACCATCGAGGCGTTGTTCCCGACCCTCGCCCCCGGCGAGACCCTCCACCTGGTCTCCGATCTCGATCCCGCGGTGGCTGGCGTGGCCGGGACCAAGGACTGGACGAGGATCAACCCCGCCGCGAACGTGGACGCCGAGATCTCCTCGGTCCAGGTCGAAGTCCTCGAGGCGGGCGTCGTGGCGGTGAACCTGCCATGACGTTCCTCGAGCTGGCGCTGGCGTACCTCCCGGACGGGGCCTACACCAAGGACCTCGACGCGACCCACGTCCTCGAGCTCGACGCCTACATGACGGTCCTGCAGGACTCGCTCGACACGCGCGCCGGCGACCTGCGCGACGAGATGTACCCGGACACGGCCGTCGAGCTGCTCGAGGACTGGGAGCGCGTGCTCGGCCTGCACCCCAAGTCGGGGGACACCATCGCGCAGCGCCAGGCGAAGGCCGCGGAGGCGTGGAGCCGCGACCCCCTGATGACGCCGGTGTACGTCCGGGACCAGCTCGAGCAGCTCACCGGGATCGAGCCGACGATCGTGGAGCACACGCCGTTCTTCTGCGACGACCCCGACAGCCTCGTCGACGTGGACAGCATCGAGATGCAGTGGACCTGGTTCGCGTCCTGGGACCGGGCGGCGGCGGTCGCTGCCGGCATGGACGACGATCTCCGGGAAGAGCAGGAGCTCGTCGACCGGCTGGGACCCAGGCACGGGCTGGGGATCGCCTGCTGCGACGACTTCCTGTGCGACGACCCTTACAGCTTGACCGACCGCGACCTACTGGGAGCGTAATGGCAGAAGTCTACACCGCACGAACCACGACCTACGTCCCCCAAGACCAGGTCACCAGCGCAGACCTGAATGCAATCCAGGATGGGATCATTGCCTGCAGCGAGGCCATCGGCGACGTCGCCGAGCTTGATTCGGGCGACATGGTCGGGGACCTGACGGGACGCAGCCGCCTGCTGCGAATCGTGCCGTGGGCGCACGGTCTGCAGCCCAATACCCCGGCAGGCGCCAACGAGATCGACGAGAACGGATCGGCACCCGTCTACGCCCAGGCGGCCGACGCCAACGCCAAGACGGTCCAGTACCCCATCGACGCGCTGCTGGCCATGATGGTGGTCGAGACGCTGACCAAGCTGCGGATGTACTACGGGCGGACCTCGGCGTCGGCCGTGCTGACCCTCAAGCTCATCCGGGAGCGCCTGAGCGATGGCGCCACGACGACGCTGCAGACGCTGACGGCCACCGACAGCTCGGGGACCTGGACTTCCCAGGCGACGAGCGGGTTCACCGAGACGTACGACCCCACGACGTACCTGTATTACCTCGAGCTGGGCATGGACTGCGACGCCGCGGTCACGGAGCTCAAGGTGCGCGCGCTGGAGCTGGAGTTCGAAGGCAAGTACATCGGCAGCTAGCTGCCGCGACCCTCGCGCCGCCAGGACGGCGACCCGGTTGATGATGGTGATGAAGAAAGAGACCTGGGAAGACGAGCTGACCTTCGAGGCCGTGGAGGCCACCTACGGCACCGCGCAGACCACCACGAAGGCCCCGATCCGCGGATCCATCAACACCATGTCGATCCGGCGCTCCGGCGACGGGGAAGGCACCGTCACGGTCCAGGTCTACGAGGACACGGACAAGGAGAAGCTCCTCCTCGAGGTCGACTTCGAGGACCTCGACGGCGACGGCGCCGTCGACGTCTGGGGCGATGCCTGGGAGCCCATCTTCCGGTCCCCGGACGGCCTGACCTTCCAGGTCAAGGACTCCGCGGACACGGGCGACGACGACATCATCCTCTCCCCCCGTGGGGAACGGCACCACGGAGCGTAGGAGGCCACGATGCCCGCGTTCACCATCAAGCCGGCGGCGCTGAGCCCCTTCGTGCGGTTCGCCGCTCGGATCTGCTCGCTCTTCGGCGTCCTCCTGGTCCACCCCAGCGGCGACGATACCAAGCCGAGCTCGAGGGGCTACTCGACCCTGACGGCGGCCCTGGCGGCCTGGACGGCGGGCAAGCTCGTGGTCGTCTGCCCGGGGACCTACGCCGAGACCGTCACCCACCCCGACGGCTGCCGGGTGATCCTCCTCGGTTCGACCGTTGGCATTGGCGCCGGCCCGGCCTTCTCCCCCGACGTCGATGATGGAGGCGAGGTCTGCTACATCCAGGGCTGGGGCACGATCGCCGGTACCACCAGCCTCAACGCCCCCGCCGGCTCCCACTTCGTCCTCGGCCCCGGCATCGAGCTCGCCGGCGCTTTTGTCGGCACCTACCGGGTCGGCCGGACCTGGTACCTGCCGAGCGGGGCCGCCATCGCGACCTACTGCCCGGCGGATGGGTCAGTGGTCGCCATCGCTGTGGGCGACACCCTGAACCCCCACCAGGCCATCGCTGGCGGAGAGCATCTCACGTGCTACGACATCAGCGGTACGAAGCACTGGCGTGGAAAGGCCCGCGCGCTCTACATCGACGGCGTCAGCAGCAGTAGTACCGGGACCACTGACTATGTCGCCCCGATGCCGTCGTGGGCGACGGGTGTGATCTGGGACTCGTGGGAGGTCTCCGAGTCGGTCAGCACGACGAACGACTCGGGCAACAACTGGACGCTCACCCTCGACTACGCCGGGTACATCCTCGACTCGTGGACGACGTGGAGCCCGACACAGCAGTCCGCGGGCCGCTACTACCTGATACGGCGCGCAATCGGAGCCTATACCCCGATCCCGGCGAGCGGTGCGGATCGTGGCTCCTCTCGGCTGGACTACCTGACCAGGACCAAGAACAGTGCGCCTGGCAGTATCTGGTACAAGGGGTCGATCACCTATTGCCCGGTGGCCGCATAGGAGCCGCCGTGCGAATCGTAATCCTCGATCAGCATCGTCGGTGGCTTCAGACCGTCCCGGTCGGGTACCTGATCCACGGAGAGATCATCACCACGCCTGGCGGGTCCTCATGGTGTGTACCAGGCGCCTTTACGTATGAGACCGTGACGTCGGAGCAGGCTGCCGCCCTCGCCGCGTCGCGAGCCGACTACGAAGCCAACATCGCTTCCCGCGAGGAGGTGCGCGTCGCGAAACGGACCGTGGCACTCGCGGCCCAGGGCACCTCATTCAGTGCTGCAGACGAGGCCGTGATCGAGGCCGAGTTGGGCGACCCTCCCACCGCGCCGGTGCTCTACATCGACCAAGCGGGCGATGTGACCACCATCAAGCCCAAGGTCGACACCCGCGTCGAGACACCGAGATGAAACCAGCTCAGCAGACGCTGAGGAGAGGAGCCGAGATGAAGCTGCACACCAGTATCCTGATGGCATTGGCGCTTGTGGCGCTGGTCATCACAACCACCGGATTCAGCGGCTGTGAGACGCGGCCGACCCCCGACCAGACCCCCAGCATCGGCATCACCCCTGAGGACATCGTCGAGGTCATCCAGGACGGAGCGCACCTCCTGGCCGGCGGGATCTCAGCGGCCGAGGGTGTCATGACCCTGGTGATGGTCCCGGACGGTATCGCCTGTCGCGTGGCCGACGTGGGGCGCGGCATCCTGAAGCAGGTGTCCGACGGAGCGCCGAGCATCGTCGCCTTCGTGGAGGTCGAGGGCGGCGAGCTCATCATCCCACCCCAGGACATCGACTCCACCCGCTGTGAGGCCTACCCACACCCCGACTGGTACCCGCTGGTGGAGATCCCGGACCAGTGGCAGACGCTCATCGAGGCCGCCGTCAGCTACGTCCTGGCGGAGCTCGTGGACATCATCTCCGCTGCTGCCCCCGGACCCGAGGAGGGGGACGCCTACTACGCTGCGCGCGTGGGCCTTTCGATGGTGCGCCACGCCGCGGACGGAGGGGTGGTGATGGTCCTCGACTGGCTGACCGGTGCCCCCCTCTCCACGCTGCCCGGATACTCCCTATCCTGGGACGCCATCATCGGACAGCCGGACACCCTCGCCGGCGCGCCCACGACCCCCGCCGTCGCGCCCATCATGGCCACCAAGTCGGTCCCCAGCTGCAGCCAAGGCACCGAGCGCGACCAGGCCTTCTGTGATCTCCAGGTCGCCGCTCAGTTCCTGCACTAGCCCCAGAATCACACCAAGTGTTGTAGAGCAACACGATCGACGATATCGCTCAGTGGTGCGGATCGGCTCGCCGCAGCGACGCGGTGCTACAGCGAGCAGGCGCGTGGCGAGGCCCGGGGCCGCGCCGCCGCCGGAGACCGCCAGGCGCTCCACGGCGACCTGGTCCGCCACGGCGTCGAGGATCCGGCGCAGCTCCAGCGCGACCCCCTCCAGCGCGGCGCGGGCCAGCTCCGCGCGGCCGCTGGCGGTGTCGATGCCGAGGATCGCGCCGCGGACCGCCCCGGCGAAGTCCGGCGAGCCGATCCCCGACAGGAAGGGTAGCAGCAGCAGGCCGCCGGCGCCCGCGGGCGCCTCCGCCGCCAGCCGCTCCAGCGACGAGACCGAGTCGACGGCCAGCAGATCGCGGCACCAGGCCAGCGTGGCGCCGTACGTGTTGTGGATCGCCTCGATCACCCAGCGCCCCGGGATCACGTGCGCGGTCCCGAACCAGCCGGCGCCCTCGTCCCCCACCGGCGGGCGGTCCACCGGGCAGCTCACCACCGCCGCGGTGCCGAGCCCGAGGGCCGCCTGGCCCGGGTCGATCACCCCCACCCCCAGCGCGGAGCACTGCTGGTCCCCGCCGCCGAGCACCAGCGGCAGCCCCTCGGGCAGGCCCGTCGCCGCGGCCGCGGCCGCCGTCAGCCGCCCCACCACCGTCCCCGCCGCGGCCAGCTCCGGGACCTCGTGCGCGGCCAGCCCCGCGGCGTCGAGCAGCTCCGCGCTCCAGTCGCCGCGCGCCAGGTCGAGCAGCCCGGTCACCGACGCGGCGGAGGGATCGGTCACCGGGGGACGCCCCCCCAGATGGGACAGGACGTGATCCACCAGCAGCACGTACCGGCCCGCCGCCCGCGCCACCTCGGGCCGCTCCCGCTGCAGCCACGCGATCTTGGCCAGCGACCACAGCGCGCTGGGCGGCAGCCCCGTGATCCGCGAGAAGCGGCCGGGGCCGATCCGGCCGATCCGCTCCTGGCCGGCGCGGGCGCCGCGGGTATCCTGCCACGACAGCACGGGCCCGACCGCGTCACCCGCGGCGTCGACGGGGACCACCGTCGCGCGCTGGCCCGTCACCACCAGGGCCTCGACCGAGCCCGGCGCGCCGCCGTCGGAGAGCCCGGCCAGGCAACGCAGGGCCCCCGCGTGGACCGCCCGGGCGTCCAGCTCCGGCGCGCCGCGGAGGAACGGGGGCGCCGGGACCGCGGCCTCCCGCACCGGGACGCCGTCGTCGTCGAACGCGGCGGCCTTGAAGCCCGTGGTGCCCAGATCCACGCAGCAGACGCAGCGCGCCATGGCCGACTCCCCTCACCGATCATCATACCGTGCGCCCGCGCGGACCGTCGCGACAGAGGTCCCCGTGGCGGTCGCCGGCGACGCTGGTCGCGCTGCTGCTCCTGGCCGGCTGCCCCGGCGAGGACCCCCATCCGGACCCCGGCTTCGATCCCGAGCTCGACGCCGCCGTGTGGGACGTGCTCCTGGGCCGTTGACGCGCGGAACGCTTGACCAAAGCTTCCCAAACCGGCCACTTTCTTATAGAAGGTCGAGCGTCTCGCTGGAGGTCTACATGCCACGAGTCCCGTTGATCGCAGTCCTGGGGGGGATCTTGTTGTTCACCGCCTGCAATCCCCCGGTGGAGGCACCGGAGGAACTGGGCGACCTGCTGCTGTACCTGTACAGCAACTTCGAGGCGGACACCGACGACGAGCTGATCGCGGGCGCCGACCGGATGGAGGAGTACCTGCTCTCCATCGATCTGGAGGCCGACGTCGACGACCGCGCGGTGACCCCGCCGCTGCTCACCGACGACTACCTCGGGGACATCACCAAGCCCGAGAACGCCGACCCGGAGAAGCAGGTCCCGGTGGCGCTCTCGGCGATCAGCGCCAACGGCCTCGACGACGCCTACACGCTGATCACCGACAGCAACCAGGTCTGCATCGCCAACGACAGCTACGTCTACTACCAGCGGGACTTCACCACCGACACGGCGTGCTTCGTCGACGGCTCGTGCAACACGCTCAGCACCTTCGCGACGATCCGCTACGAGAGCTTCATCGCCAAGGTGTGGTTCGAGGAGCACCAGGAGTTCCGCCAGGTGGAGCTCGACGACGGCCGCACCGTGATCTACCAGAAGTCGTGGAGCGACAAGCAGTACGAGTCGGACAACGGCTCGTCCACCTGGGACCAGCGCTTCGCGATCAACGTGTGGATTCCCAACGAGGACGACCAGGTGATGCGGCACCTGAGCTTCTGGTCGTCGGTGACGATCCCGGGCGTGGGCGACGACGTGATCGCGTCGCTGACCAAGGACGCGCTCGAGGAGGGCTTCCACAACGAGGACGCGTTCCTCGCCGGCGAGGACTGCGCCAACGACCGCGACGCCGAGTACGACCCGCCGTTCTAGTCCCCTGTATCAGGAGTCCGTCACGTTTTTCGACGGCCCTCACGACGTCTGGCTGCGCCGCTCGTCGGTCACATACGTCAGAGTATGCTCCCTCCTCGCGACTTGCCAGCCGCCGCGATTGCTCGCCGACAAACGCAACGGACTCCTGAGACAGGCTCCTAGCCCCGCCTCCTACCGCGCGGCTCGTCGCAGGGCGACGGCCAGCCCCAGCACCGCCAGGAACGCCACGGACGCCCCCGGTGCGCGCCCGCCGAGGGTGCAGTCCGAGGCGTCGCAGCCGGACTGCGAGCCCCCGTCGTCGTCGTCGTCCGCGGCGGTGTCGTCGTCGCTGACCGTGTCGTCGTCGCTCATGTCGTCGTCCATCCCGCTGTCGTCGTCGCCGCTGTCGTCGTCGGCGGTGGTGTCGTCGTCGCCGCTGTCGTCGTCGCTGGCGCAGTCGGCGTCGTCGCCGTCGACGTCGCCGTCGCAGTCGTTGTCCACGCCGTCGTCGCAGACCTCGGCGACCCCGGGGTTGACGAACCAGTCGGCGTCGTCGCAGTCGTCCCCGCCGCAGTCGGCGTCGAGGTAGCCGTCCTCGTCGACGTCGACGTCCTCGTCGACCAGCTCGTCGCAGTCGTTGTCGATCCCGTCGCACAGCTCCGAGGCCATCGGGTTGAGCGCCGGGTCTCCGTCGTCGCAGTCGCCGTCGCACGAGCTGAAGCCGTCCAGGTCGCCGTCCTCGGGGGTCAGCGTCGCGGACTGGTCGTTGCAGTCCCCGTCACACGTGCTGTACCCGTCGGCGTCGAGGTCGGCGGGGTCGAGCAGCGGGTCGGTGTCGTCGCAGTCGAGGTCGCACGTGGTGTAGCCGTCGCCGTCGAGGTCGTCGAGCTCGAGATCGGCGTCGGTGTCGTCGCAGTCGCCCTCGCAGACCATCCAGCCGTCGAGGTCGGCGTCGCTCTCGGCCGGCGGGATCGTGCCGTCGCAGTCGCTGTCCTTGCCGTCGCAGGCCTCGGCCGCGCCGGGGAACACCGCCGCGTCGCCGTCGTCGCAGTCCCCCTGGCAGGCGTTGTAGCCGTCCCCGTCGAGGTCGACGTTGACGTCCTCGTCGATCACCCCGTCGCAGTCGTTGTCGACCCCGTCGCACAGCTCCGGCGCGCCGGGGTAGGTCGTCGCGTCGGCGTCGTCGCAGTCCGGCGGCGCGTCGCACAGCAGCGCGCCGTCCCCGTCGTCGTCGAGCTCGTCGACCCCGAGGGCGCCGTCGCAGTCGTTGTCGATCCCGTCGCACAGCTCCGGCGCGCCGGGGTAGACGGTGTCGTCGTCGTCGTCGCAGTCGCCGTCGCAGATCGTGTCGCCGTCGCCGTCGGCGTCGCCGTTCTCGTCGGTCGCGGGGTCGCAGTCGTCGTCGACGCCGCCGTTGCAGATCTCCACGGCGTCGGGGTGGACGTCGGGGTCGCCCTCGTCGCAGTCGCCGTCGCAGATCGTGAACCCGTCGCCGTCGGCGTCGCCGTTCTCGTCGGTGGTGGGGTCGCAGTCGTCGTCGACGCCGCCGTTGCAGATCTCGGGCGCGCCGGGGTTCACCGCCGGGGCGATGTCGTTGCAGTCGCCGTCGCAGGTGCTGAACCCGTCGGCGTCCACGTCGTCGAGGTTGAGCGTGGCGTCGCCGTCGTCGCAGTCGTCGCACACCGTGGCGCCGTCGGCGTCGTCGTCGGGCTCGTCCGGCGTCGCGGGGTCGCAGTCGTTGTCGACGGTGTCGCAGACCGTCTCGTCGACCCCGGGGTTGACCGTCTCCTCGCCGTCGTCGCAGTCGCCCTCGCAGACCATCCAGCCGTCGCCGTCGGCGTCGGCCTCGTCGGCGGGGAGGACCCCGTCGCAGTCCTCGTCGACCCCGTCGCAGGTCTCGGTCGCCCCGGGGTGGACCGTCGCGTCGCCGTCGTCGCAGTCGTTCTCGCAGACGAAGTACCCGTCGCCGTCCGCGTCGACCTCGTCGGCGTCGGGCGCGCCGCTGCAGTCGTCGTCGATCCCGTTGCAGGCCTCGGCCGCGCCGGGGTTCACCGCGGCGTCGCCGTCGTCGCAGTCGTCCTCGCACAGCATGTAGCCGTCGCCGTCGCCGTCGGCCTCGTCGGCGCCGGGCGCGCCGCTGCAGTCGTCGTCGATCCCGTTGCACAGCTCGCTGGCCCCGGGGTGGACCAGCGGCGCGGCGTCGTCGCAGTCCCCGTCGCAGATCATGTAGGTGTCGCCGTCGGCGTCGACCTCGCCGGGGGCCTGGCCGTCGCAGTCGTTGTCCACGCCGTCGCAGGCCTCGGTGGCGCCGGGGTAGGCGCTGGCGTCGGCGTCGTCGCAGTCGCTGTCGCAGATCCGGTAGCCGTCGCCGTCCGCGTCGGCCTCGTCCGCCGGGGTCGTGCCGTCGCAGTCGTTGTCCTGCCCGTCGCACAGCTCCGGCGCGCCGGGGTAGACGGTGTCGTCGGTGCTGTCGCAGTCCCCCTGGCAGGCGGTCCAGCCGTCGTTGTCCGGGTCCGCGCCGGTGTCCTCGTCGACGGTCCCGTCGCAGTCGTTGTCCTCGCCGTCGCACTGCTCGGGGGCGCCGGGGTAGGTCTGGGCGTTGTCGTCGTCGCAGTCGCTCTCGCAGACCATCCAGCCGTCGCCGTCGTAGTCCACCTCGCCGGCGCCGACCACCAGGTCGCAGTCGTTGTCGAGCCCGTCGCAGATCTCGGCCGCGGTGGAGTAGACCGTGGCGTCGCCGTCGTCGCAGTCGCCGCCGCAGATCGTCTCGCCGTCGCCGTCCCCGTCGACGTTCTCGTCCGTGGCCGGATCGCAGTCGTCGTCGATCCCGCCGTTGCAGATCTCCTCGGCGCCGGGGTGGATCGCCGGGTCGGCCAGATCGCAGTCCCCGTCGCACAGCGAGTAGCCGTCGCCGTCGTCGTCGGCGAGCTCGTCGGTCGCCGGGTCGCAGTCGTCGTCGTACCCGTTGCAGGCCTCGGTCGCCCCCGGGTTGGCCAGCGGGTTGAGGTCGTCGCAGTCCCCGTCGCAGGTGGTGTAGGTGTCCTCGTCGTCGTCGTCGAGGTTGAGCGTGTCGTCGCTGTCGTCGCAGTCCCCGTCGCACTCGGTGGCCCCGTCGAGGTCGTCGTCGATCTCGAGCGGGTCGTCGGTGCCGTCGCAGTCGTTGTCCGCGATCCCGTCGCACACCTCGCCGGCGCCGGGGTGGACCGCGCCGTTGTCGTCGTCGCAGTCCGTGCCCCCGCAGGCGATGTCGTAGTAGCCGTCGAGGTCGGCGTCGGGGCAGCACACCGGGTTGTCGGCCCCCGGCGTCCCGTGGTCCCCGCCGCTCATCTGGTTGGCGGCCAGCCCCGGCGTCTCGCACCAGTGCCCGCCGTCGTCGTTGTCGACCTCGCCGTACCACATCGGGTCGAGGCTCATCGAGGCCCCGACGGGATCGGGCCACGTCGCGCCGTCGTCGTACTCGATCAGGTCGATCACGTCGCCGTCGTGGTCGAGGTAGACCTCGTCGTCGGCGTTGCCGAGCGTGAACCCACCGAGCCAGACGAAGTCCACCGACGCCCCGCCGTTGGTCGCCACGTCTCCGTTGTTGCCCAGCACCGCGAAGCCGCCGGCGGGCACCACGAGGTCGGTGTCGACGACGAAGCCGTCGCTCCCCAGGTCGCCGGCCACCAGCCCGATCAGGTTCAGATCCACCGCGGTGTCGTTGTGGATCTCGAACCACTCGCCGTCCGCGTCGGCCACGACCGCGGGGTTCTGCATCACCTCGGTGACGTACAGCCCGTCGACGGGGATCACGCCCTCGTCGTGGAATCCGTCGCAGTCCTGGTCGAGGCCGTCGAGGACCTCGGCCATCCCGGGGTGGACGTCGCCGTCGGTGTCGGCGCAGTCCCCGTCGCAGGTGTCCCACGTGTCGCCGTCGAGGTCGTCGTGGTTCAGCGCCGGGTCGGTGTCGTCGCAGTCGTCGGTGGTCGGCACGCCGACCCAGCCGTCGGCGGCCCCGTCGGGGTCGTCGCACACCGTCTGATCGTCCTGCACGTCGACCCAGCCGTCGCCGTCGGCGTCGTGGTACCAGGTCAGGTCGGGGTCCTCGTCGACGGACCCGTCGCAGTCGTTGTCGTAGGTGTCGCAGTAGTCCGGCGCGTGGCCCGGGTAGCAGTCGCCGCCGCAGGCGCCGGGGTCGTCGTCGCAGTCGGTGTCGTTGCCGACGTACCCGACGGGCTGGGTGCAGGCCAGCGTGGTGGTGTCCGTGTCCCCGAAGCCGTCGCCGTCGGTGTCGGCGTACCAGGTGATGTCGGGGTCCTCGTCGACGGGCCCGTCGCAGTCGTTGTCGTAGGTGTCGCAGGGGTCGAGGGTGTTGTCGGGGTCGCAGGCGGCGCCGCAGGGCCCGCTGTCGTCGCAGTCGGTGTCGTCGGCGACGTAGCCGCCGGGCTGGGTGCAGGCCAGGGTGGTGACGGCGGGGTCGCCGTTGCCGTCGCCGTCGGTGTCGGCGTACCAGGTGATGTCGGGGTCCTCGTCGACGGGC
>CAZOYV010000038.1:30213-39548 GCA_964584075.1 uncultured Rickettsiales bacterium
GGCGGCGCCGCAGGGCCCGCTGTCGTCGCAGTCGGTGTCGTCGGCGACGTAGCCGACGGGCTGGTTGCAGGCCAGGGTGGAGACGAGCGGGTCGCCGTTGCCGTCGCCGTCGGTGTCGGCGTACCAGGTCGTCGCGTCGACGGGGGTGGGGGAGTCTGGGGTGCCGTCGCAGTCGTTGTCGGCCCCGTTGCAGTACTCGTCGGCGCCCGGGTAGGTGTCGGCGTCGCCGTCGTTGCAGTCCGTGCCTGCGGTGACCGGGCTGACCGCCCCGTCGTCGCCCCACTCGTCGTCGTCGAGGTCGGTCATGCAGTCGGTGCCGGAGTCGTTGGACGCCGCGCCGGGGAAGGTGTGCTCGTCCGTGTCGTCGCAGTCGCCGTCGGTCGCCGACCACGCCGGTCCCGGCGGCACCCCCTCGCAGGTGGTCTCGATCCCGTCGTCGAAGATCACCGCGGTGAAGGTCGTGGTGTCGCAGCTGGTGTCGACGATCGGGTCGATCACGAAGTCGATGGCGTCGCCCACGAGCACGTCCAGCGTGAAGCCGTACGGTGTCGACGAGCCGGGGATGTTGAGGTACTCCCACACCAGGATGCCGTTGAGGAACACGTGCACGTGGGCGCCGTCGCCGCACGTCGTGTCGTCGTCGCGGAAGGTCCCGCTGATCGTCACCTCGCCGTTGTGGAAGCTCTTCCAGCGGCGCACCGCCTGCTCGAAGCTGTTGATCCCGGGGTGCCCCTGGCCGCTGGCGAGGTACGGGGTCTGGAACGGCTCGTCGCCGTACCACAGCCCGGTCTGGACGTTGGGCAGCTGCTCGAAGCCCGCCCAGCCCTCCACGGCGGTGTAGCTGCCGTAGAGCCAGCCGTTGACCCCCTGGGCCTCGGTGAAGTCCGCCGCTGCGTCGGCGAGCAGCACCGGCGTGTCCACGGCGCCCCAGCCGTCCCCGTCCTGGTCCACGAACCACTCGCTCCAGATCGCGCCGTCGTCGACGACGCCGTTGCAGTCGGCGTCGCGGCCGTCGCACAGGTCGGGGGTGTTGCCGGGGAAGCAGGCGGCGCCGCAGCCCAGCGGATCGTCGTCGCAGTCGTCGGTGCCGATCTTGGGCGTCTGGAACGCCCCGAAGCCGCAGTAGCCGTCGCCGTCCGCGTCGTTGTCCGGGTCGTCGATGCACGGGTCCGAGCTGTCGGGCAACCCGTCGCCGTCGGTGTCGGGGATCGAGGGATCCTCGTAGGCGCCGATGTCGCAGCCGCTGCCGGCGGGGCGCGTCGCGCCGCGCTGGTCGACGCCGACGAGCAGGCCCTGGATGTCGTAGCAGTCGCCGTTGTCGACGGCGATCCCACCCGGCACCAGGGCGTGGGTCGAGGTGTCGCCGCCGTTGTCGGCGAGGGGGCCGATCAGGTCGGTGAAGACGTCGGCCGGGTCGATGGTCTGGTCGTAGAGCTGGGGTGTGGGACAGCGCACGTTGGTGCTGCCCCAGATGTTGTAGTCGGCGCTGTCGAGGGTCCCCGCGGCGATGTCGCAGTCGTTCCGCTGGTTGTCGTTGGCGTCGGTGTTGCCCGCCAGCAGCGTGTCGCGGAAGGTCACGGTCCCGTTGAGGGTGTAGACCCCGCCCGCGTGGCCGCCCTGGGCGAACGGCTGGGTCTGGTTGTCGGCGATCGTCGCGAAGTTGAACTCCCAGAATGCGTAGCCGCCGACGTACACGCCGCCGCCGTCGCCGGCGCTGCCGTTGCCGGCCGTGGTGCCCCCGACCCCGGTCGTGTTCCCGCTGATCGTGGTGTTGTGGATCGTGCCCGGCGAGCCGCCCTCCTCGGAGGCGTAGAGGCCGCCGCCGTGGCCGCCGGTGCCGTCGTTGGAGGCCCCCCCGCCGCCGTCTCCGGTCTGGTTGGCCCAGATCGACACCCGATCGAGGTCGATGCCTCCGACCACCGCGACGCCGCCACCGGAGCCGCCGCTCCCGCCGAAGTCGCCGCCGCCTCCGCCCGCGCCGGTGGCGTTGCCCGCGACCTCGGCCCGATACAGCGTCAGCCCGTCGACACCGTAGTCCCACGAGGCGATCCCGCCGCCGTGGCCGCCCTGGCCGCCCCCGAGCGGGCCGCTGCCGCCGTCTCCGGTGAGGTTGCCCGAGAACGTGCCGCCCTCGATGTCGAGCAGCCCCGCGGCGTAGATCCCGCCCCCGTGGCCGGCAGAGCCGCCGAGGCCGCCGATGCTGCCGGCCGACCACGCGGCGTCGCCGCCGCGGCCCGAGGTGCAGTTCGTCACGTCGGTCAGGAGCAGGTACAGCTCGCCGTTGAACGGCAGCGACTCCGAGAAGATCCCGCCGCCGCGCCCGCCGAGGCCCCCGTCGGCCCCGCAGGAGCCGGGATCGCAGCCGTCGTCCTGGTGGGTCCAGCCCCCCCAGCCGGCCTCGGCGTCGGCGATGGAGCACAGGTTGAGGCTGAGGGTGCCGCCGCCGACGTAGGCGATCGCGCCGCCGTTGCCCCCGTCGCCGCCGCGGTTGTAGTACTGGAAGCTGTTGTTCTCGTCGCCGGCGCCGCCGGAGCCGGCGTAGCAAGAGCTGAACGACGTGTTGTTGATCGAGCTGTCGCCGTCCCAGAGGTCCTCGAGGTAGATGCAGCCGCCGTGCCCCCCCGCGCCCCCGCTGCCGGGGCCGATCAGGGCGGAAATCCCCTTGCCGCCGCTGCCCGCACCGTTCTGCCAGAACTGGGAGTCGTCGATCATCAGCGTGCTGGCGGCGTAGACCCCGCCGCCCGAGCCGCCGTCGCCCCCGTAGCCGTCGCCCAGACCGTCCGCGTCGCCGCCGTTGCCGGCGCTGTTCATATCGATGCTGGCGCCGTTCTGGAGGGTCAAGCCCCCGCTGACGTAGATCCCACCGCCGTGGCCTCCGCGTCCGCCTTCGTCTCCGGAGCCGCCGGTGCCACAGTGGTTGTCGCCGAGGGTGGAGCCGTCGATGGTGGCCTGGCCGAGGGCGTGGACCCCGCCCCCGTCGCCGCCCTGTCCGCCTACCTCGCCGGTGTCCCCGCCGGCACCGGTGTGGCTGTTGCCGACGAAGGAGCCGTTCTGCAGCGTGACGGTGCCCATGGCGTAGATCCCGCCTCCGTGGCCTCCGCGACCTCCGCTGGCGCCGCCCGCCCCGTCGCCCGCCACGCCCAGGCTCACCGAGGAGCCGTCGAGCAGCACGTTGCCCTCGGCGTAGATCCCCCCACCGTCCCCGCCGCGTCCCCCGGGGAGGCCGACGAACGAGGCGGCGCCGTGGCCCGCTGCGCAGTCGAGCACGTCGCTGCCGAGCATCGTCACGTCGGCGTCGCTGCGGACGCAGCCGCCGTCCTCGCCCGGCTCGGCGTCCATGATCCCGGAGGGAGCCCGGCCGTTCTGGAGCGTCACGTCGATCAGGGTCAGGTGGGATGGGTTCTCGGGGCTCATCGCGTGCAGCACGCGATCGCCGAAGTAGGCGTCGACGACGCTGCCGCCGCCGGCGTCACCGTGGATCTCCAGCACTTCGATGATGTCGAGGTCGCCGTCGACGTTGCCGTCCTCCCCGCTGCCGGGGTCGAGACTGATCGAGCCCGGGGGCAGCTCGATCACGTCCACGACCGGCCAGGCGTCGCCGAACGTGCAGTCCGTGAACTGGCTGGCGGCGTTGTTGTTGGCGTTGTCCACCGCCTCGCGCAGCGAGCACTGCCCGTTGGAGTTGCGCTCGTCGGCCAGGGTGTCCACCGCGATCGTCGCGGCGCCGGCGCCGATCGCCGGTGCCGCCGCAGCGACCAGCACCGCGGCGAGCGCGAGCATCCGCGCGAGACGCGCCGGTCGCGGACAGGCGCGGGTGGAGCGGGACGACACAGGGGCGGCGTGGGCGAAGCTCATCGTGGATACCCCCATCGGGTGTGGCGCGCGTTCGCGCGGTCCCTCAGCGTAGGCGCGGGAGGAAAGGGCGGTCAAGGCACACGATCGTCACGCGCGGGCCCGCGCGAGCGCCCGGCGCGGTCGTTTGGCGCGCGGTGGTGGACGGCGCGCGCGGCAGGCCGTACCTTGCCCTCGAGGAGCGACCATGAGCGAGACCAGCACCCTGTACCTGCGCCAGCTGCTGTCGGGGCGGGACCACGCCCGGATCCACCCGATGGCCGGGCAGATGATGAACTTCGCCTACCTGGTGGGCTGCACCGAGTCCAAGGAGTGCCTGGCGGTGGACCCCACGTGGGACCCGCAGGGCATCGTCGACGTCGCCGCCGAGGACGGGATGGAGGTCGTCGGCGGGATCGCGACCCACGGCCACCCGGACCACGTGGGGGGCGAGATGATGGGGATGCCGATCCCGGGGATCCGGGAGCTGGCCGAGATCACCGGCGGCACGATCCACGCGCTGCAGCCCGAGCTGCTGATGCTGCGTGCGGTGACCGGGATGGACGAGGGCGCGTTCACCCTGCACGAGGACGGCGACACCATCGAGATCGGGACGATCTCGATCGAGGTGCTGCACACGCCGGGGCACACGCCGGGTCACCTCGGCCTGGTGGTCGAGGGCAACGTGATCACCGGCGACGTGCTGTTCGTCGGGGCCTGCGGGCGGGTCGACCTGCCGGGGGCCGACCCGGGCAAGATGTACCACTCGCTCAAGCGCCTCGCGGCGCTCCCCGGCGAGACCAGGGTGTGGCCCGGCCACCACTACGGCAACGCGATCACCAGCACGATCGCCGAGGAGAACCGCACCAACCCGACGCTGAAGCCCGACAGCGAGGAGGCCTGGGTGCGGATGATGGGCGCCCCGCCGATGTGGTAGCGCCCCCCGGGGTTCACGAGTCGAGCTTGCCGTCGAGGTGCACGTCCATCTGCGGGAACGGGATCCCGATGCCCGCCTCGTCCAGCGCGTCCTTGATCTGGTTGGTCATCCGCTCGCGGACGGCCCAGTAGTCGTCGGTGGGGGCCCACACGCGCACCGACCAGTCGATGGACGAGCCCCCGAGCTCCTTGAGGTAGACCACCGGCGCGGGGTCCTCGAGGCCGCCCTCGATCGACGCGGCGACCTGCTCCAGCACGTCGCGGGTCCGGCGCAGGTCGGCGCCGTAGTCGGTGCCCACCGCCACGTCGACGCGGCGGGTGTCGTGGAAAGTGATGTTCTCGATCGTGGCGCCGAACACCGCGCTGTTGGGCACGATGATGCGCCGGTTGTCCGGGGTGTCGAGGGTGACCGTGAACAGGCCGATCTCCATCACCTTGCCCACCGTCCCGCCGGTGTTGATCCAGTCGTCGACGGTGAACGGCCGGAAGGTCAGCAGCATGATCCCGGCGGCGAAGTTGGACAGGCTGCCCTGGAACGCCAGGCCGACGGCGAGGCCGGCGCTGGCCAGGATCGCGGCGAAGCTGGTCGTCTCGATGCCGAACACCCCCATCGCGGCGACCACCGCGGCGGCGAGGATGCCCCACTTGATCAGCTGCCCGAGGAACCGGGAGACGGCCTTGTCGAGGTTGCGCTTCTCGCCGGTGCGGCGCACGGCGTTGCCCACCATGCCCGCGACGATCCAGGCCACCACGATGAAGACCAGGACCCCGACGATCTTGGTCCCGTAGTCGACGATCAGCTTGACGATGTCTTCCATCTGCATCGAACGTGTCCTCCTCTGGATGCACCGCTCCGAGGCAAGCGGCGTGCCAAGTGTGCGATCCGGCCCCCGGGGCGCGGTGGCGCCGGCAGTGTCTCGGGGGGACTGTCTCGATCCGGCACGGGTGTGTACCGTGATGGATCGATGGCGACCTCGTTCCCTCCCGAATGGCCCCGCATCGTACACCGCGGCCCGCGGCTGGTGGTGGTGGACAAGCCGGCCGGGATGCTGGCGGTGCCCGGCCGGGACCCGGCGTGGCACGACAGCGTCGCGACGAGGATGCGGGCCCGCCTCCCGGACGCGACGGGACCGCTGATCGTGCACCGCCTGGACATGGAGACCTCGGGGCTGATGGTGCTGGCGCGGGACGCCGACGCCCACCGGGCGCTGTCCCGCCAGTTCGAGCGGCGGCGGGTGGAGAAGGTCTACGTCGCCGAGCTCGACGGCGCGGTCGAGGGCGACGCCGGCACGGTGGTGCTGCCGCTGCGGGGCGATCCCGAGCGCCGCCCGTTCCAGGTGGTCGACCCCGCGCGCGGCAAGCCCGCGACCACGGACTGGCGGGTCCTGGCGCGCGCCGCCGGCACCACCCGCGTCGAGCTGCGGCCGCGCACCGGGCGGACCCACCAGCTGCGGGTCCACGCCGCCGCGCCGCGGTCCGAGGGGGGCCTGGGCTGCCCGATCCGCGGCGACTCGCTGTACGGCGATCCGGCCCGCGCGCCGCGGATGCTGCTCCACGCGACGACGCTGGTGGTGGCCGATCCGGACACCGGCGCGCGGCTGCGGTTCGACAGCCCGGTGCCCTTCTGATCCCGTGCGGTACTGCGTTTGCGGACAAAGTGGACTACCATCGGAGGTCGCGAAAGGGTCTCCCACGATGCAGCCACCACGCCTCGCCGCCGCCCTCCTCGGTCTCGTGCTCGCCGCCGGCCTCGCGCCGCGCCCCGCCGCCGCCGGGGACCTGCCGACGAACCGCAGCCAGCACACCGACATCATGGTCGAGCTGCTGTCCGACGACGGCTGGGAGCACGTCGCCAACAAGGGCGGGGTCGACTGCTACAAGCGCACGATGAGCCAGTCGGCGACGCCGGCGGGGATGGTCAGCAAGGTCGTCGACGTGACCCCCGACGAGTTCCTCGCGGTGCTGTCCGACGAGGACTCGTTCGAGACGTTCCTGAAGAAGCCGTGTTACCTCCACGACGCCCGGATCCTCAACGACAACAAGGCCGACTACCACGACGTGTACCAGTACCTCGACCTGCCCAAGGTGCTCAAGGACCGCCACTACGTGGTGCGGCTGTTCACCGAGAGGAACGTGGACGGCGTGCAGGGCAGGCACCGGGTGTGGTGGACGCTGGTCCCGCGGGACGTCTACGCCGACTTCATGGACGAGATGGACGAGGACAAGGGCGGCCCCCCGATCTACATCGAGGGCACCGAGGGCAGCTGGGAGCTCGAGCCCCAGGAGGACGGCGGGACCAAGGTGACCTACCGGCTGTTCAGCATCCCCGGCGGCACGATCCCCGAGTGGGCGGTGGGCATCGGCAACCGCGAGTCGATGCCGGACATGCTCAACGCCACCGCCGAGGAGGCCAGGCGCCGGGCGGGCAAGTAGGCGGCGCGCGGGGGGAGCCAGGCGGTGCTGTCGGACCCCACCTTCTGGAAGTACGTCAGCATCCCGTTCGTGGCGGCGATCGTCGGCTGGATCACCAACTGGGTCGCGATCAAGCTGACCTTCCACCCGCTGGAGTTCCTCGGGCTGCGGCCGATCTTCGGCTGGCAGGGGATCATCCCGTCCAAGGCCCGCGCGATGGCCGAGACGTTCGTGGACAAGACGATGTCGCGGATCGGGAGCTTCCCCGAGGTGTTCCAGATCATGGACCCCGACCTGATCGCGCGGCACATCACCAGGGTCCTCGAGCCGCGGATGGACGAGTTCACCGACGAGATCATGCTCGCCGAGCACGAGGTGCTGTGGGAGAACCTGCCGACGGCGGTGCGCGGCGAGATCTACCAGCGCGTGCGGGCCAGCCTGCCCAGGCTGGTGGACGACCTGATGGCCGACGTGGGGCGCGACATCGAGGGGCTGATCGACTTCCGCCACATGATCGTGACGCGGCTGGAGAGCGACAAGGCGCTGCTCAACCGGCTGTTCCTCGAGAGCGGCTCGCGGGAGTTCGCGTTCATCGTGCGCTCGGGGCTGTACTTCGGGTTCCTGTTCGGGCTGGGGCAGCTCGGGGTGTGGATCGGGGTCCAGTACTGGTGGATCCTGCCGCTGGCGGGGCTGCTGGTGGGGTGGGCGACCAACTGGATCGCGCTGAACATCATCTTCCGCCCGCTGCGCCCGCGGAAGGTCGGCCCGTGGACCCTCCAGGGCCTGTTCCTCAAGCGGCAGAAGGAGGTCGCGGCGGTGTGGTGCCACATCGTGACCCGCGAGATCCTGACCCTGCGCCAGATCGTCGAGAGCATGCTCGACGGCCCGCGCAGCGAGCGGACGCGGCTGGTCGTCACGCGTCACATGAAGCCCCTGGTCGAGGAGGCCGTCGGCCCGGCGCGCACGCTGGCGCAGGTGGCGGTGGGCATGGAGGGCTTCGCCAGGATCAAGGAGTCGGTCGGCCGGAAGGCGCTCGACGTGGGCCCCGAGCCGTTCCAGGACGCCGACTTCATCGAGGACCGCGCCGAGGTGCTCGAGAAGGTGATCCGCGAGCGGATGGAGAACCTGCCCCCCGAGGAGTTCCAGGACCTGCTGCGCCCCTGCTTCCAGGAGGACGAGTGGAAGCTGATCCTCACCGGCGCGGTGCTGGGGATGGCCGCGGGGCTGGCCCAGCTGTTCTTCGTGTTCGGAGGGATCTGAGGTGGACCCGGTCGTCGAGCAGCTGATCTGGGCCGCGGTCACCGCCGCGCTGTCGTGCGCCCTGACGCTGACGATCGGCTACGCCGCGTTCCGCCTGTGGCTGCAGCCCAAGCTCGAGCGCGAGATGCGCGAGAAGGTCGAGGCCGAGGGCAAGGCCCTGGCCGGCCGCATCGGCGAGAAGGTCCAGGACGGCGTGCGCAGGGGCGTGATCGAGGGCGTCGGCAGGCTGGGCACCCCCGAGGGCGTGGCCACCGCCAGCAGGGGCGTGATCGAGTCCGGCTCGGAGCTGGTGGGCAAGGGCGTCGGCGCCCTGCTCGGCGGGGGCACCAAGAAGCCACGGCGGTAGGGGAGGGAATGCGGCAGCGGCCCGTGCGCGTCCAGGACGTGATGGTCGACGCCCCCCGATCTGCCCGGTCGCGCCTCGGTCGCATCCTCACCGCGGCCGCCGGCCTCGCCGTGTTCGCGCTCGCGGGCGCCGGCTTCGTCCGCCGCTCCTGCCACCTGCGGCCCTACTACCTCGAGAAGGAGGCGGTGGACGCGGTCGAATCGATCCGCGACGCGGAGCTCGAGCGCTTCCGCACCCGCGGTGCCTACGCCGCGCTCCCGCCGTGTCCCACCGAGGTCCCCGGCGAGATGTCCGTCGAGGTGTGCGGCCCCGCGTGGGACGCCGTCGACGGTCCTCCGTCGATCGTGGCCGAGTGCCAGTACCAGGTCCTGCTGGCCAACCCCCGCTACCCCAAGCACTCCGACTTCCTGGTGGTCGCGACCTGTCCGACGAGCCCGCACGGCGAACCCCTCGTCGTCACCGCGTCGCGGGATCGGGCGCCTGCGGTTCGCTGAGGGAGTTGGGGTCAAAGGGGTATGCCCTTGACTCCAGTGACCACTACCCCTTGTGG
>CAZOYV010000039.1:0-8831 GCA_964584075.1 uncultured Rickettsiales bacterium
TGGAGCAGCTTGGACGACCTCAGACCGGACCTCCGCTTCGGACAGGTGGCGATGGCCCTGGGGCTGCTCGACGAGCAGCGCTTCGGCGAGGCGCTGTTCCGCCTGGGGCGCGAGGGGGTCGGCAGCCTGCGGCGGCTGCTGCTGCGGCTGGGCTGGCTGACCCGGGAGCAGGTCGAGCGCGTGGACGCCCGGCTGAAGGACGATCACCTCGTCGAGCTGCTCACCGGCCGCCGCTACGACACCGCCGAGGAGATCGGGCGGGGCTCGTTCGGGCGCGTGCTCCGCGCGCGGGACACCCGGCTCGGCCGCCCGGTGGCGATCAAGACGCTCCACCCGCACCTCGCCGAGAGCGACGAGGCGGTGGCGCGGTTCCTGCTCGAGGCCCAGGTCGCGGGCCAGCTGACCCACCCCAACATCGTGCCGGTCTACGGGCTCGGCACGCTGCCCGGCGGCAGCCTGTTCTACGCGATGAAGGAGGTCGGCGGCAGCTCGCTGCACGACGTGCTCGAGGCCCTGCGCGACGGCGACGCCGGGATGCGCGTGCGCTACCCGCTGGTGCGCCTCGTGCGCGTGCTGCACCGCGCCGCCCAGGCGGTGGACTACGCCCACGCCCAGGGCGTGATCCACCGCGACATCAAGCCGCACAACGTGATGATCGGCGCGTTCGGCGAGGTCTACGTGCTGGACTGGGGCAGCGCCAAGCTGGTCGGCGAGCCGGAGGCCGAGGGCGACCTGGACGACGACCTGCTGGGCGAGACGGCCTCGTCGGTCCACACCCGCGCGGGCAAGGTCAAGGGCACGCCGGCCTATATGGCCCCCGAGCAGGCCCGCGCCGCGTCGGACCAGGTCGGCCCGCACACCGACACCTACGCCCTCGGCGCGGTGCTGTACGAGGTGCTGTGCCTCAGCCCGCCGTTCCACGGCCACAACCTGGACCAGATCCTGGAGTCGGTGGCCAGCACCCCGCCGCCGGCCCCCAGCGCCCGGGTGGTGTCCGGGGTGGTCCCGCCCGAGCTCGAGGAGCTGGCGATGGCCTGCCTGGCCAAGGACCCCGCCGAGCGTCCGGCCTCGGTGCGCGAGTTCCGCCGCGGGCTCGAGGGCTTCCTCGACGGCCGCCGCCGCCGCGAGCAGGCCGAGACCACGCTGCGCGAGGCCGAGCGGGCGCTGGAGCGCTTCGAGGACCTGGCGGCCCAGACCGAGCACCTGGCGCTGGAGGCCCGGCGGGCGCTGCGCCGCGTGGCCCCCTGGGCGCCGGTGTCGCAGAAGCGCCACGCGTGGGCGATGGACCGCCAGTGGCAGGAGCGCAGCCGCGAGCGCGAGGAGGCCTTCAACCAGGCGCTGGCGGGCTACCAGCGGGCGCTGGCCTACGATCCCGACCACCTGGGCGCCCGCGAGGCGCTGGCCGACCTGTACTGGCGCAAGTTCGAGGAGAGCGAGGCCCGCGGCGACGAGGAGGCGACCCAGTTCTTCCGCACGCAGGTGCTGCTGTTCGACGACGGCAGCTACCGCGAGCAGCTCAGCGGGATGGCGACGATGTCGGTGGAGACCGAGCCGCCGGGGGCCGAGGCGGTGCTGTACCGCTGCGAGGAGCAGGACCGCGCGCTGGTGCCCAGCATCCCCCGCAAGCTGGGCCGCACGCCCACCACCCAGGTCAAGCTGGCCCAGGGGTTCTACGTGCTGCACCTGCGCCTGGAGGGCTACGCCGAGGCGCGGCTCTCGCTGTTCGGCAACCGCCCCGGATCGCGGCGCTACCGGGTCCAGCTGCGGCGCCCGGAGGAGGTCGGCGAGGGCTACGTCTACGTCCCCGGCGGGCGGTTCCTGCAGGGGGGCGACCCCCGCGTCCCCGAGTCGTGGCCGCGGACCCCGGTGTACGTCCCCGACTTCGCCATCGCCCGCACCCCGGTGACGTTCCGCCAGTACCTGGCGTTCCTCGACGAGCTGGTCGCCGAGCAGGGGCGCGGCGCGCTGGCCCGCGCCCCCCGCAGCGACTCCCGCGGCCGGCGGCTGGTGCGCTGGAACGAGCAGCACGGGCGGGCGCGGCTGGCGTTCCCCCCCGACCGCCTCGAGGAGTGCCTCGAGTGGCCGGTGTTCTCGGTGACCTTCGACGACGCCGTGGCCTACGCCGCGTGGCGCTCGGCCAAGGAGGGCCGCGACCTGCGGCTGCCCACCGAGGCGGAGTGGGAGAAGGCCGCCCGCGGGGTCGACGGCCGGCTGTACCCGTGGGGCGACGTGTTCGAGCCGACGTACTGCAACTGCCGCTCCTCGCGGGAGGACGCGGTGGCGGTGGAGCCGGTGGGCTCGTACCCCAACGACGTGTCGGTCTACGGCGTGGCGGACCTGGCCGGCGGGGTGATGGAGTGGTGCGCCGACGAGGTCCCGGGCCACCCCCACATCCGCCGCGTGCGGGGGGGCGCGTGGAACCGCGAGGGGCGCGACTGCTCGCTGGTCGAGGGGCGCTCGATGCCGCGCTGGACCACGGGGACCGCGATCGGCTTCCGCCTCGTGGCGCCGCTGCTGGGGACCGGCGGGGTGCTGTTCAGCTCCCAGCCGGATGACGTGCCGGAGGGATGATCCCGCGCCACCCCTCGGGGACGGTGTAGATCGGGTTGCTGATCAGGATCGGGCGGTCGTCCTCGTCCCACAGCTCGGCGCGCACGAAGCGGTGGTGCGCGCGGTCGATGCCGAACGCCAGCTCGCTCTCGGCCCCGTCGAGCACGATCGCGTCGTACAGCTCGCCGTCGACCACCAGCGCCAGGGTCCAGCCCGCCTCCAGGTAGCCGAGCTCGACGTGGACCACCAGCGGGTCGTCGCCGCGCAGCACCTGGCCCATCACCGCGCCCGACTCGGTCCACAGGTCCAGCAGCGGCTGTTCGCCGACGAACGGGGCCGGATCGCCGAAGAACGCGCGCCCGGCCTCGATCTCGGCCGTGACGTCGGCCTCGGTGGGCGTGTCGAGGAACACCCAGGTCAGGAACGGGTTGCGGATCGAGAGCCAGTCCTGGGCCTTGTGGTGGTCGCTGGTGCCGATCCCGGTCACGAACAGCCGCTCCTCGGAGAGCCCGTCCCAGAACAGCAGGTGGTGGTCGAGGTCGACGACCCGCGCGCGGTAGCCGACCTCCACCGCGTCGCAGCCGAAGCCGTCGTCGAGCAGCCACTCGTCGAGCAGCGCGGCGACGCGGTCGAGCGCCTTGTCACCGTCGGCCATCACCCGCGTGGCGGTCCCGAACGGGTGGTTGCAGACCGCGATCCCGCCGTGATCGTGGACGTAGTCGGTGGCCTCGCGCAGCCCCAGCGAGCCGATCTCGCGGTACTCCGGCATCGGGATCACGGGGGGGCCGAGCGGGTTGACGTGGTGGCCGTCGTCGACCAGCGTGATCTCCTGGCCCACGAAGTGGGTCACGCCGCCGTCGCTGTAGCGGTCGGCGAGCACCTGGACCTGCTTGTCGCGCAGCTTCTCGCCCTCGACCAGCCACGAGCGCACGAACTCGTCGAGGTCGACGGCCGCCTCGGCGCCGTTGCGGACGTGCAGCTCGAGGTAGGTCTCCAGCGCGCTCTGGTCGTCCATCTCCGGGAAGCTGGCGATGGCGTCGTCGGACAGCGGCATCGTCCACGTCGTCCAGACCCCCTCGGGCGCCGTCATCGGGATGTGGCGGGTGTCGACGTCGTCCAGCGCGGTGAGGTCGTCGGTGGCCAGGTAGTACACCAGCGAGTTGCGCGTCCCGCCGGTGTTGCCCGACAGCAGGAACACGACGTGGAACTGCCAGTCGTCGGTCAGCGGCTGGACCGGGTCGACCGCCAGCTGGACGGTGGCGTCGGCCAGCAGCGGCAGCTGGTGCCCGAAGAACTCGCCGACGTAGCGGTAGCGCACCGTGCGCCAGCCGGGGTCCGGCGTCGAGTCGGCGTGGAGCTCCAGGTAGTAGCCCGCGCCGCCGGGGCCCCCCTCGAGGAGCTGCACCGACGAGTCGTGGGTCGTGTCGCTGACCTGGCTGAAGCCGTGCTCCAGCGCCAGGTCGGCGGTCTCGAACACGGCGCCCATCCCACCGTCGTCGAAGTCGAACCGGCGGGGGCGGTTCATCATCTGGATCAGGGCGTCGTGGTCCGACCACCACAGCACGTCGACGCCGTACTGCTCGGCCTCGGCGGTGTGGTACAGCATCGTGCCCTCGAACTCGCTGAGCGAGCCGTGGAGGTGCAGCTGCATCGACAGCGGCTGCTGGCGCCCGACCGCGCCGTGGAAGGCGGGGGAGGGGGCGCGCGTGGCGCGCGGGGTGGCCGCCGCCGGGGTGGCGATCGGGCCTGGCGCGGGGGCGGTGGCCGGCGCCTCCGCGGGGACGTCCGCGGCGCGGTCGCCGGGGCAGCCCGGGGCCGCCACCAGCAGCAGCGCGATCCACGGCAAGGCACGGAGTCGGTGCACGGCGTTCTCCCTCCCGTCGCTGGGACCCCGAGCCTATCACGCGGGCGCGCTCATTCGGCGTACGCCGCGACGACCTCGAGGCCCTCCGGCCCCACCTCGAGGCCCACGAGGTGCAGCGCGCGGGTGGGCTCGACCGCGACCCCGGCGCCGTCGACCCAGGCCGCGGCGAACGGGTCCGTGCCGTGCAGCACGACCTCGACGTCCCAGCACCCGGCGGGCGCTCCGTCGTCCGCGCTGCCCCCGCGGGTCAGGCGCAGCCGCTGGCCCTCGGCAAACCCCTCGAGCTGCACGTCGAAGGTCTCGTCCCCCAGCCGCAGGCCGCGGGCCTCCAGGGCCGGCCAGCCGTGGGGCAGGCGCGGGGCCAGGCGCAGGGACCCCGCGGTGGCGTCGACGTCGTCGCCGATCAGGTAGGCCAGCACCGCCGCGACCGTGTCCCCGCCCTCCCACGGGCGGTAGCGGGCCACGGCGTCGCTGCCCAGCCCGTCGGCCTCGTGGGCCAGGTGGAACGCGGCCAGGTCGGGGCGGTGGCCCTCCTCGAAGTGCCCCGAGGGGGTGGCGACCAGGTCGACGGCGTCGAACGCCCGCTCGGCGGCCTCGTGGTCGACCAGCGCCAGGTCGCGCAGCGCGAAGCCCGGCACCATCCCGGTGAACGCGAAGTTGTCCTGGTCGGAGTCCGGGAGCGTGCTGAGCAGCACCCCGTCGTCCCGCATCAGGCGGTCCACCAGCGCCTGGACGTTGTCGCGCTGGCGCGCCTCGTCCGGGTCCCCGTAGCCGGTCCACAGCGGCTGGGTCGAGACGTCCTCGTAGGGCGCGGGGAACACCGCCCCGTCGTCGAAGAACTCGATCGCAGCGTAGTACCCGCCGTCCTGGACCCAGTAGTGCTCCTCGGCCGCGGCGCGGACCTGCTCGCCCAGCGCCACCAGCGCCGGGTCGCCCCCGTGCGCCCCCAGCCGCTCGGCGGCGGCGGCGAACAGGAACGACGAGTTCGCGGACCAGCCGACCTCCTCGGGCAGCTCGGCCCCGATCGCGGTGGCCATCGCGAAGCGGAACGTCTCGTCGCCGCTGAACGGCAGCAGCCCCTCGGGGCTGACCTCCTGGCGCGCCAGGCAGGCCTCGAGGAACGCGATCCGCTCGGGGGACAGCACCGCGACGTCGCCGCTGCGCCGCACGTACAGGTCGTGGAGCAGCACCGGGTAGCTCGGCGCCTCGGCGGCGTTGCGGCCGGGCATGAACTCGGCGGCGGCCCAGAACGCGTCGGGATCGTCGGGCTCGGCGAACGCCGACAGATCGGTGTCGAGCCCGAACGAGTTGCGGATCGCCCCGTGGACCACCATCGCCTGGTAGGTGGCGTCGAGCATCCGCCGCACGTCGCCGGTCAGGCCCACGCGGAGCAGCAGCCGCGCCGGGCCCTCGGTGTCCCGCAGCCAGCCGCTGGTGTAGCGGTTCATCGGGCTGACCACCCCGATCTCGGCGGTCTGGACGCGCTCGGTGATCAGCATCCCCTCCACCAGATCGGCGACCTTGGGGTCGGGCACCGTCAGCGTGGCGGCGCCGTCGAGCCAGGCGGCGATCGCCTCGCGGTGGTCCTGCAGCGCGGCCGCAGCGTCCGGCGGGTCGTCGGCGAACGTGCCGTCGGTGCTCGTCTGAAGCAGGCAGGTCGCGCTCCACTCGCCCCCGGCGGGCAGCGCCGGCAGTGGCAGGGTCATCGCGCCGGCATCGACCTCGACCGCCTGGCCGGGGCAGTGCACCAGCAGCTCCCGCTCCCCGCGGACCTGACGCAGTCCCCGCGGATCGGCGGGGTCCTCCTCGCCGTCGTCGCGGGCCAGCGTGACCCGCAGCGCCAGCTCGCCCTCGCCACAGCCGTCGCCGGCCTGCACCACCACGTGGCGCAGCAGGTGGCCGGCGCCCTCGGGGGCCACGTCGGTGGTGATCAGCGCCACGTCGCCGGCCTGCCACAGGCTGCGCACCACGGCGCTGCCCCGCGGCCGCTGGACCCGCTCGGCGTCGGACGTCAGCGGCTCGCCGTCGCGCGCGACGGTGAACGCCACGTCGCCGAAGAACCCCGCCGAGCGCTGGTAGCCGGGACCGATCACGTTGGTCAGCGTGTTCCACGGGGCGTCGAGCCCGACCAGCCCGAACACCACCCCGTTGCCCAGCCCGTAGCTCCCGGCCTCGTCGCGCCCGGAGGGCAGGCCGTCCTGGCCGTAGGCGCTGGCGTCCTGGAGCCAGGTCAGCGCGGCGAGCTCGGCGCCGAGTGGGATCGGCGCCCCCGACTCCACCGGCCAGGTGGTCGTCACCTCGGTGGGGGTCCAGCGCTCGACGTCGGGGGGGCCCTCGTCGGTGGGGCAGCCGGCCAGCAGCGCCAGCACCGCCAGCGCCGCCCAGCCCGCCCCGGCTCGGGTCCCGATCACTCCCGCAGCTCCTGCAGCCGCGGGGCGGCCTCGGCGCTCTCGGGGGCGTCGGGGTAGGTCCGCACCAGCCGGTCGTAGCAGTCGATCGCCTCGTCGAACCGGGACTCCTGGTCGTACAGCCACGCCGCGGTGTACAGCGCCCAGGCGGCGCGTTCGTGGTCGGGGTAGTCCTGCTGCAGCTTGCACAGCAGCGCCGCGGCGCCCCCGAAGTCGTCCTTCTCCCAGCGCATCACCGCCTCGTCCTCGAGCGCCTGGGGGGCACGCTCGTGGTCCGGGTAGGTGGAGTACATCCGGCGGTAGACCATGCCCGCGCGCGAGGTGTCGCCGGCCTCGACCAGGGCGGTGGCGGCGTACAGCAGCGACACCGGCGCCTCCTCGGCGTCGGGGTACTCCTTGGCCAGCGCCTCGAAGGACCGGGCCGCGCCGGCGGGGTCGCCGGCCTCCCAGTCGATCACCGCCTGGTTGAACCGCGCCGCGCAGCGGGCCTGGGCCAGCGTGTCGCCCAGGTCGGGGTGGGCCGCGGTCAGGCGGCGGTCGGCCAGCAGCTGGTCCGCCAGCGCCAGCGAGGCGGGCCAGTCCTCGCGCTGGAAGTGGGCGTGGACCGCGGCGGCGGCGGCGGCCCGCGCCTCGGGGGCGGTGGGGTGGTCGCGGGTCACCGCCACGAGCTGCGCGATGCCCTCCCGTAGCTGGCCGTGGCGCACCCGCACCCGCCCGGCGCCCAGCCCGTAGGCGGCGCCGTCGGTGTGGCGCGGGTAGCCCGCGGCGAACACCTCGGCGAGGCGCAGCAGCCGCTCCTCGTAGGGCGTCGGCGGACCCTCGGCGGGGGTCGCCAGGTCGGGCAGCTGCGGCTCGATCGTGTCCATCGCCAGCCGCGCCGCCTGGGCCCCGCGATCGCGGCCGGCCGAGGCCTCCACCGCCGCGATGACCTCGTCCAGCGCGTCGAGCGGGCGGCCCTCCTGCTGCAGCAGCGCCGCCAGCGCCAGCCGTACCTCGTGGGCCTTGTCCGCCGCCTCGTACGCTTCCAGGTAGCGGCGGTACAGCGCCTCGATCGTCGCGCCGTCGGTGCCGTCCGCGGCGCGCCCCTGGTGCAGCGTGGCGATCGTGCTGCGGGCGGCCTCCTCGACCTGCTGCGCCGCCCGGCGGTGGTCCGCCGCCGTGCGGTGCGCCGTGTCCCACGCCGATCCCGGGCCGAAGCCGTCGATCAGCGACCGCACCGCCGCTGCGGCCTCCGCCGCGTCGCCGGCCCCCATCGCCGCGTCGACCCGCGCCACCTGCCAGCGCGAGGCCCGCTCGTCGTCGGGCCACGCGCCGAGCAGCGCGGCGTAGTGGGCGTCGGCGACGTCCCACTGCTCGTCCGCCATCCGGTCGTCGGCGACCCGCTGCGCGGCTTCCACCGCCCGCGGCCCCTCGGCCTGCTGCAGCAGCGCCACGGTGCGCGCCGCGTCGCCTGCCGCCGCCAGCCAGTTCTCCAGGTCCTGCAGCGCCGCGGCGCGGGCCTCGTCGTCCAGCCCGTCGGCCTCGGCCAGCAGCGCCGCCATCGCGTCGGCCGCGGCGGCCGGATCGCCGGCGCGGTGCAGGGTCCAGGCCAGCTGGTAGCGGGCCTGGATCGCCGCCGCCCCGTCGAGCTGCTCCAGCGCGGCGCGGTAGTGGGGCACCGCCGCCCCCGGGTCGCCGCCGTCGTCGGCCAGCTCGGCCAGCGCGTAGTGGGCCAGCCCGGCCTCCGCGGCGCCGGGGTGCTCGGTGACGAACCGGGTCAGGAACGCGGCGCCGGCCTGCTTGCGCTGCAGCGCGACGCTGGCCTTGCCGGCGACGAACAGCGCCCGGTCGCGGTCGGGGTGCTCGGGGCGCGCCAGGATCTGCTCGGCGACCTCCACCGCGCGGGTCAGCCCGCGCTTGCTGAACTCGTCGCGCACCACCGGGTTGGCCTCGGTGGGCTCGGCGGGGAAGCAGCGCTCCATCAGGCCCTCCATCAGCCTCGGCAGCAGCTCGTCGATCCGGTCCTCCTC
>CAZOYV010000039.1:8841-39408 GCA_964584075.1 uncultured Rickettsiales bacterium
CTCCTGGGTCCGGGCCAGGTCGCGTTCCAGCGCCTCGATGTCCTCCTGGGTCGGGGGATCGGCGCGGCAGGGGAGGGGCAGCAGCAGGGCCAGCACGAGGGGAACGGCGGTGCGCATGGGGCGATTGTACGACGGCGCGGGGGGAGGGGATCGATTGCAAAAATGGTCGTACCAAAAACTTGACGATGTGTGTTCTAGCTGTTATTGGTACGACCAATGAGCGAGAATCGAACCGATGTGGTGTTCCGCAGCCTGCGCGAGCAGCTGCTGCGCGGACGGTGGGCGACGGGCCAGCGGCTCCCCTCGGAGCGCGCGCTGGCCGCCGAGTACGACGTCAACCGGGTCACGGTGCGCGCCGCGGTGGGGCGGCTGAGCGAGCTGGGGCTGGTCACCGTGCGCCGGGGCGACGGGATTCGCGCCGCCGGGCCCGAGGAGTCGGCGGGGCTGGACCTGATCACCCACCTGCTGGAGGCCAGCGCCGGCGACGAGGTCCCGCTGGACGTGGTCCGCGACCTGCTGGAGATCCGGCGGATGGTCGCAGCCGAGGCGGTGGCGCTGGCCTGCGCGCGGGCCGGTGACGAACACCTCGCCGAGCTGGGCCGGATCATCGCCGAGCAGGCCGGGCGGGTGGGGGACCCCGAGGCGTTCCGCGCCGGCGACGTGGCGTTCGGCCGCGCCGTGCTGGCCGCCGCGGGCAACGGCGCGCTGCAGCTGCTGCTGAACACCATCGAGCGGTTCTACTCGGCGCGCCCCGAGATCGGCGACGCGCTGCTGGCCGACCCCGCGGTGACGCTGGCGAGCTACGGCGCCACCGTCGCGCTGATCGCGGCCCGCGACCCCGAGCAGGCGCGGCGCACGATCCGCACCGCGCTGGAGCCCATCGACACCGCCGCCCTGCGGCGCCTCGAGGAGGGGGTACGATGATCGACCGGTTCTGGAACCAGCCCAGCCGGGCCTACCGCAACTTCGCCATCGCCTACGCGGTGCTGGTGCTCAACTTCGCGATCCCGGCGGTGAGCTACCTGGTGGCCCCGCAGATCGCCGTGGACCAGGTGCACCAGATCAGCGCCGTGCTCGGCGCCGAGACCTACGCCGCGAGCGAGGACAGCCACCTGTGGCGCTTCCTGGCCGCCTCCGACGTGCTGGCGCTGGCGTTCATGTGCGCGCTGCTGCTGCTCAACCTGCGCCGCTGGTACCGCGTGCTGCTGCCGCTGGTGTTCCTCAAGGCCTGCTCGGTGGCGGGCGCGGCGTTCATCATGGTCGCCCAGTACCACCACCCGTTCTTCCTGTCGGTGATCGCGCTGGACGGCACGACCTGCCTGGTGATGTGGTTCTTCGCCACCCGCGCGCGGCGGCAGATCGAGGGGCTGCCCGACGCGCAGCTGGTGCCGCGCCCGCGGCTGGGGCTGGCGCCGGAGGAGGACGCGCTGCCGTGGACCCGCGGGGAGCGACGCTGGCTGGCGGGGGTGATCACCGCGATGATCCCGCCGCTGCCGGCGGGCGACGACCGCCCGGAGGTCCCCGCGCCGGACCCGGCGGGGCTGCACCCCGCGGTGGGGCGGGTGCTGACCGGGATGCCGGGGATCCAGCGCGTGGCGCTGCGCGCGGCGGTGTGGCTCGTGGTGCTGGCCGGCCCGTGGGTCGCCGGCCGTCCGCTGCGGACCTTCCCCGCGCTGTCCGCCGACGACCGCGACCGCGCGCTGGCCCGGCTGGGCGGCAGCGACGCGTTCCTGATCCGCGAGATGGTGGTGCTGCTCAAGCTCGCCGCGGGCTTCGTCCGCGAGCAGGACCCGGCGTTCCGCGCGGCGCTGGGGTGGGGCATCGGAGACCCGGTCCGGGTCGAGGAGCGGCAGGAGGTGGCATCGTGAGCGACCTGACGTTGATTCACGACGAGGGGCGTCCGCTGGAGCTGGACTGCGACCTGGCGGTGGTGGGCTCCGGCGCCGCCGGGGCCGCGGTGGCCGACCGGCTGGCCGAGGCCGGCCACGAGGTGGTGGTGATCGAGGAGGGCGAGCACCACCCGACCGCCACGCTGCGCGAGGAGATGGTCGACGCGCTGGCCACGCGCTACCGCGACTTCGGCGGCACGCCGGCCCGCGGCCGCGGGATCATCCCGGTGCTGCAGGCCAGGATGGTGGGCGGCACCACCGCGGTCAACGCCGCCATCTCGTGGCGCATGCCCGAGGCGATCCACCACGCCTGGAGCGAGCAGTTCGGACTCGGCGAGGCGCTGCCGTGGGACGAGTTGTGCGAGGCCTACGACTGGCTCGACCGCGAGCTGCGGGTCCGCCCGGTGCCCCCCGAGGTGATCGGCGGCAACGGCGGGCTGATGGCCCGCGGCGCGGCCCGGCTGGGCATCACCGGCCGCGTGATCGAGCGCATCGAGGACGGCTGCCGGGGCAGCGGCCGCTGCCTGCAGGGCTGCCCCCACGGCGCCAAGCTGTCGATGGAGCGCTCGCTGCTGCCGCGGGCCTGCGGCCACGGCGCGCGGGTGCTGACCGGGGCCCAGGCGCGGCGGGTCGACGTCTCCGGCGGGCGGGCGACCGGCGTGCGCGGGCGGCTGGCCCGCTCGCGGCGGCCGTTCGCCGTGCGGGCCCGCAAGGGCGTGGTGCTCGCCGCCAGCGCCACCGGCTCGCCCGTCCTGCTGCGCCGCTCGGGGCACCGCGGCGCCGCGGTCGGCGGGCACTTCCAGGCCCACCCCGGCGTCGGCCTCGCCGGCGTGTTCGACGAGGAGGTCCGCCCCTGGGCCGGCGCGACCCAGGCGTGGGAGTCGGCGCACCACTGGGAGCGGCGCTTCAAGCTCGAGTCGCTGGGGCTGCCGCTGGGCCTGATGCTGGCGCGGCTCCCCGGCTTCGGCCGCGCGCTGAGCCGCAGCCTGGGCACCCTGGGCCACGTGGCGCTGTGGGGCGTGCAGGTCCGGGCCCGCGCGGAGGGCCGCGTGCGCCCCGGGCTCGGCGGCTCGCCCGACATCCGCTACGACCCCACCGCCGAGGACCTGCGGACCCTCCAGGAGGGGATGCGCGTGCTGGCCGAGATGCTGTTCGCCGCCGGCGCCCGCGAGGTGTGGCCCGGGGTCCACGGGCTACCCGAGCGGCTGACCTCCCCCGACGAGGCGGCGCTGCTCACCGAGGGCACCCTCGACCCGCGGCGGGTGCACATGATCGCGACCCACCTGTTCGGCAGCTGCCGGATGGGCAGCGACCCGGCCGACAGCGTCGTCGACCACCGGTTCCGGACCCACGGCGTGCAGCGCTGCTGGGTCGTCGACTCCTCGGTGTTCCCCACCAACCTGGGGGTCAACCCGCAGCACTCGATCCTGGCGGTGGCGCGGATCGCCGGCCGGCGCATCGCCGACGCCGCCTGAGCGGCGCCCGCCATGGTACGGTGGTGATCCCTAGGACCGACCGCCGTGCTGCCAGCCGCCGAGGGGACCGCGAGACAGACGTGGAGGCTGATCAAGGACAGCCTCGTGTACTCCCCGGCGCGCCTCGTGCCGGCGCTCGTGTCGCTGGCCTGGATCGTGCTCTTCACGCGCCTGTTCGACGCCGAGGAGTACGGCCACTACTCGGTGGTGATCGCCGTCAGCACCATCGTCGCGGCGCTGGCCCTCGACTGGATCCGGCAGGCCACGTTGCGGCTGCTCCCGCGCTACGAGGCCCGAGGCGAGCGCGACCGCTTCCTGGCCCAGGCGGGGCGAATGCTGCTGTTCGGCAGCGCGGTGCTGACGCTGGTCCTGACCGCGCTGTGGCCGCTGCGCGGGCTGGCGTCCAGCGACCTCGGGAGGCTGTTCGGCGCGGCGGCGCTGCTGATGCTCGCCGAGGGGCTGTACGCCAACCTGCAGACGATGTTGCAGGCGCTGCGGCGCGCGTGGGCCTACTCCGTCGCGCAGGTGCTGTTCTCGCTGCTGCGACTGGCGCTGGCGCTGGCCTTCGTGCTGGCCATCCGTCGCGACGTGGTCGGGCTGCTGCTGGGCACGGCCGTGGCCTACCTGGTGGCCGACGCGGTGATGGCCCGCGCCCTGGGGTACGGCCCGCGGCTGCGGCCGGCGCGCCGCACCGACCGCGTGCTGTGGCGCGCAGCGGCGGCCTACGGGGTGCCGCTGGTGGGGTTCGCGCTGGTGGGCCAGCTGCTGCAGGTCTCGGATCGCGTTCTGCTGCTGTGGCTGCGGGACGCCGGCGAGGCCGGGATCTACTCGTCCAACTACAACCTGGTGTGGATGGGGACCGGGCTGCTGTCGTCTCCTGTCGTGCTCGCCGCGCACCCGCTGATCATGCGCCAGTGGGAGAGGGGCGGGCGCACGACGATCGCCGCCACGATCGCAGCGTTCACCCGCCTGCACCTGCTGCTGCTGTTGCCCGCGGTGGTGCTCGCCGGTGTGTTCTCGCAGGAGCTCGCGGCGCTGGTGCTCGGCGAGGAGTTCCGCAGCGGCCACGCGGTGATGGCGATCGTCGGCCCAGGGCTGCTGCTGTGGCAGCTGGCCGCATACGGCGGCAAGGGCTTCGAGCTGCGCGAGGACACCCGCACGCTGCTGGGGCTGGCGCTGGTCTGCCTGGTGCTCAACGCTGCCGGCAACCTGCTGCTGCTCCCGCGCTTCGGGTATCCCGCGGCGGCGTGGACCACGCTCGCGGCGTTCGCGACCTACCCGCTGCTGATCGGCTGGCGGTCGCGCAGGTACCTGCGCTGGCGCTTCCCGTGGGCCTCGGCGGCGCGCCTGGGGGTCGCGGCGGCCGCGGCGGGCGGCGTCCCGGCAGCGCTCAAGTGGGGCTGGTTCGGGGGTGCGCTGCCGCTGCCGTGGTTCGCCGCGGCGGCGGCGCTGGGCCTGGGGATCTACGTGCTGGCGCTGGGGTGGCTCGGCGAGCTGCGGGCGGTCACGCCTGGCCCGCCGCCACGATGATGAACCGCAGCGCCAGGCCGCCGGTCAGGATCAGCAGCGGGGCGGCGGCGGTGGCGCGCAGCTTCCAGCGCACCTCGGCGGCCTCGAGCATCAGCGGCACCAGCAGCCCGGTGGCCACCACCAGGCCCCAGAACGTGGCGGTGTAGGGGCCGCCGAGGAACAGCGCCGCGGCCTCGCGGCTGGCCTCGCCGCTGCTGCCCAGCCCGATCAGGAACAGCGCGATCAGCGACAGCTCGACGCCGATCGCCACCAGGTCCCAGCGCAGCAGCCTGCCGTGGGCCGGCTTGCCCACCGGCAGCAGCATCATCAGCGCCGCGCCGGTGGAGATCCCCGAGACCAGGAACAGCGGCCCCAGGATCGCCGAGCTCCACGCCGGCCGCGCGCCCAGCGAGCCCAGCAGGATCCCGGTGTAGACGCCCAGCCCGACGCCGACGATCAAGTTGGTCCAGCGCAGGCCGTCCACCCGCTCGCGGGACCAGCGCCACGCCCAGCGCAGCAGCCCGCCGACGCGCAGCGAGCGCAGCGGCCCCCAGGAGGCGAGGCGGTCGATCTCGGCCTCGGTGCCGCCGGCCAGCGCCAGCAGCGCCGTCGCCGGGTAGACCACCAGCAGCAGCCACGAGCCCCACGACATCGGCGAGGCGGGGACGAACGCCAGGTAGAACCGGTAGACGTGGAGCTTGTAGTCCAGGTCGTACAGCAGCGCCGCCATCCCCACCGAGATCAGCACCGGTGCGGCCAGCGGCACCCACCGCAGGCTGCGCGGACGGTCGTCGCCGCCGTCGCGCAGGCCCAGCAGCGCGCCGAGGATCATGATCCCGGCGGCCAGCCCGCCGAGGAACAGGTACACGGACACGTCCCAGCCCCACACGTGGTAGTGCGGGTCGATGCCGTGGTTGAAGCGGATCAGGTCGATCTCTTCCATCTCGCTCGCTCCTCGCTAGCTGCAGCCGCCGCCGCCCTCGCGCTTCTCGGGCACGAACGTGGTGGCCGGCGCCGCCGGGGGCGGGGCCTGCACGGCGCCGGTCATCGCCGAGTACAGCCCCGAGCGGAAGTGGTACTCGGCCCACAGCGGCGAGTCGGCCGGGGCGTCCGGGGGTGAGGGCTCGGTCAGCGCGAACCACTCCCAGCCGCGGAACCCGCCGTCGAGCACCACCACGTCGCCGGGGTAGGCCGCGGCCGCCGCGGGCAGCTGCTCCACGGTGCGGTCGCCGACCAGCACCAGGTCCTGGACGCCGGGGGCGTAGGCCAGCCCCAGGTCGCCGAGGGTGTCCAGCGGCGTGCACTCGGCCCCGGGGATCCGCTGCCCGGCGCAGGCCTCGCGGTCGCGCAGGTCGAGGATCCGCAGCGTCCACGGCTCCTGGACCACGCGGGCCGCCAGCTCCTGCTGGCCGATCAGCTCCCGGTCGCGTGCGGCGCGCTCGCCGGCCCCGTCGTCCGGACCCGGGACGGCCAGCAGCACCAACCCGGCCACCGCGCCGAGGCCGAACGTCGCGAACGCGATGTGGCGCGGCAGCTTCGACGGCGGCGCGGCGGCGGCGTCGCCATCGGGCTCGGGGCCGAAGCGGCGCTCGGCGATCTCGGCGGCGAGGAACGCGCCCATCGCCATCACCGCGATCCCGGCGGCGACCACGGCGGGTGGCAGGTGCAGCAGCTCGTACAGGAACCAGTGCTCGCGGCTGCCGCTGACCATGAACTCGCTCAGCAGCGGGTAGCCCTCGGCGAACACCAGGCACCCGATCCCGACGCCGGCCAGCGTGACCATCCCGTCGATGTTGCCCGACGCCGCCGAGACCGCCGAGGTGCCGGGGCAGTACCCCGAGACGATGAAGCCGACCCCGAGCAGCAGCCCGCCGACCAGCATCGGCCACACGTAGGTCCAGCTAGCCGCGCCGCGGGACAGCGCCCCCAGCTCGATCCAGCCCAGCCCGTCGAACACCACCAGCCCCAGCGCGGCGGTGACGATCGCGCCGAACATCACCTTCAGCACCGTCATGTCGGTCCCGTAGAACTGGGCCGCCAGCTTGGTCGCCCGGCCGAACCCGGCCCGCTCCAGCACGAAGCCGAAGCCGAACCCCACCACGACGGCCAGCAGCAGCCCCAGCTGCGGTGAATCATGGAACAGCAGATCGGTCAGCGGGAGGGGGGTCATCGCCACTGCCTCCTCACCGCCAGCGCCATCGCGTAGCCGCCGGCGAACACCGCCAGCATGAAGATCCAGCTGCCGACGCTCATCAGCGCCCCGCCGGACAGCGCCTGGCCCGAGGTGCAGCCCCGCGCCAGCCGGGCGGCGAAGCCCATGATCATCCCGCCGGACAGGGCCAGCGTCAGGCGCCACGGGATCGAGATCCGCGGCCCGCGGATCACCTCGAGCTCCTGACGGCCGGCGAGGAACGAGCTGGACGCGCCGCCGAGCAGCACGCCCAGCACCATGAACACCAGCCAGCTGGCCATCGGGTGGGTCTCTCCGGCGCCGTACTCGCCCAGCAGCGGGTGGGCCGCGGCGTGGGCCGGGGCCACCGCCTCCACCAGGGTCGCCACCGCGCGAGCCACCGCGCCCGACGCGCCGAGGCCCTTGCCGGCGAGCAGGAACGAGGCCAGCAGCACCAGGCCCAGCGCCACGCCGGCGAGGTAGGGGTTCCAGAAGCGCTCCGATCGGTCCATCTCGGCTCCTAGGTCAGGATGTACAGGTGTGGGTCGAGGCCCTGCTCGGGTTGCAGCACGTGGTGCTCCCGCTCGCGCAGCTGCCGCGAGACCTCGCTGTCGGGGTCGTTCAGGTCGCCGAACGTCAGCGCCCGGGTCGGGCACACCGAGACGCACGCCGGAAGCTGCCCGCGCTGCACGCGGTGCAGGCAGAACGTGCACTTGTCGACGTAGCCGTCGGGGTGCACGTAGCGGGCGTCGTAGGGGCACGAGGCGATGCACGCCTTGCACCCGGTGCACTTGCGGTGGCTGACCAGCACCACGCCGCCCTCGTTGACGTGGGACGCCCCGGTGGGGCAGCTGCCGACACACGGCGGGTTGCTGCAGTGGTTGCAGCGCTCGCTGCGGATCTGCATCGACAGCGTCGGGAACGCTCCCCGGGTCTCCTGGACGATCCAGTCGCGGAAGGCGTCCTCGGGCAGGTCGTTCTCGGTCTTGCAGGCGATCACGCAGGCGTTGCAGCCCACGCAGCGCACGGTGTCCATCGTCATCGCGTAGCGGGGCCCGCTCATGCCGCCACCTCCGCGCGCTCGAGGCGGACGAAGTTCACGTTCATCCCGGTGCCCCCCATGATCGGGTCGACCTTGGCGCGGGTGATCAGCTTGCTGTCCGAGGCCCCGCGGCGGTGGGCGTAGCGCAGGCCCTTGGCGTCATGGCCGTAGCCGTGGACCATGTACACGCAGTCCCCGCGGATCCGCTCGGTCAGCTTGACCGCGATCGGCTCGCTGCGGACGTCGTCCTGGTTGACCAGCACGACCCGCTCGCCGTCGTGCAGCGGCGGGGAGATCCCCGGCAGCGCGGCGGCGGCCTCGCGGTTGAGCCACAGCACGTTCTCGCGGAAGCACTCGGACAGCAGCCGGTTGTTGGTCGTGCGGCCGAAGGTGTGGGTCGGCGCGCGGCCGAACAGCAGCCGGAACATCCCCGGCGGCGGCTCCTCCTGGGGCCGGTACTCGGGCAGCGGGTCGAAGCCCAGGGCGGCGAACGCCTCGCTGTACAGCTCGATCTGCCCGGAGTCGGTGTCGAACGTCAGCTGCAGGCCGTCCTCCTCGACGACCGGTACCTTCTCGCCGAGCACGACGCCGGTCTCGCGCAGCTCGTGGCACGGGTAGCCGGCGGCCTCGACGCGGTACTTGCTGTACTCCACCGAGTCCTCCCACGGGAAGTAGTCGTCCAGCCCGATGCGGTGGGCGATCTCGCGGGCGATCCACCACCCCGGCCTGGACTCGTACATCGGCTCGATCACCGGCTGGCGGATGGCCAGGAACGGCTGCTTGTAGGCCGGCGCGTAGACCTCGTCGCAGCGCTCGAGGTAGGTGGCCTCGGGGAGCACCACGTCGCTCCAACCGCAGATCTCGGCGGGCAGCACCTCGACGGTGACGATGAAGTCCAGCGCCTGGATCGCCTTCTTGGTCTGCTCCGGTTGGGGCAGGCTCTGCAGCAGGTTGGTGCCGTACACCAGCCAGCCCTTCAGGTCGTACTCGGCGGTGCCGGGGATCGTGGCGTCGCACAGCCCCTGCGCCAGCGTCTCGTCGGACAGCGGGTACAGGTTGGAGTGGGGCCGGTCCACCGGGGCCTTGGGCTGGTAGGCGTACTGGGTGTACGGGAACTTGGGGACGTCCATCTTCGACGGGATCACGTACCCGCCGCGGCGGCCCCAGCTGCCCAGCAGCGCCGCCAGGATCGCCATCGCGCGGGCCCGCTGGGTGTCGTCGCCGTACCAGTTGGTGTGGCGCCCGGGGTGGATCAACGACGCCGGCCGCGCCGCGGCGATGAACCGCGCCGTCTCGCGGATCTGGTCCGCGTCGAGCCCCGTGCGCGCCGCCGCCCACGCCGGCGTCTTGTCCGCCACGTGGGCCTTCAGCTCGTCGAAGCCCATCGCGTGGGTCGCGATGTAGTCCTTGTCGTAGCGCTCCTCGGTGACGATCACGTGCATCCACGCCAGCAGCAGCGCGATGTCGGTGCCGGGCTTGATCGGCAGCCAGTGGCGGGCCTTGCCCGCCGCCACCGAGAACCGCGGGTCGACCACCACCAGCTCGGCGCCCCTGGCCAGCGCGTCGGCCAGCTCCTGCACCTGGGTGTTGTGCATGTTCTCGCCCAGGTGGCTGCCGATCAGCGTGATCACGCGGGCGTTCTCGAGGTCGATGTTCTCGGGCGAGCCGACCCCGCGGCCGAACGTCCACTGGTAGCCCACCTCGCGGGGGCCGCGGCACTGGGCGTAGGACGGCGCGGCGATGTTGTCGCTGCCGTAGGCATGGAGCAGGTGCTTGAACCAGTTGCCGCCGTAGCCGTGGCTGAACAGCGCCAGCGCCTCGGGGCCGTACCGGTCGCGGATCTTCAGGAAGTTCTCGGCGACCTCGTCCAGCGCCGTGTCCCAGGAGACCTCCTCGAACACGTCCTCGCCGCGCTTGTGGACCCGCACCAGCGGCTTCTTCAGCCGGTCCGGGTCGTACAGCAGCCCGGTGCCGCCGGCGCCGCGAGGGCACAGCATCCCGCGGGACAGGGGGTGGTCGGGGTTGCCGGTCAGCTTGGTGACGCGGCCGTCCACGACGTGGGCCAGCACGCCGCACTTCCAGAAGCACAGCTCGCAGAACGTCGGGACGATCCTCTCGCCCTCGGTCCCCGGGTCGTGGACCACGTCCGGGTCGAGGCCCCACCAGTTCGAGACCAGCCCGCTGCCCAGCGCCGCGGCGCCGGCGGTGGCTCCGCCGATCTGGATGAAGGTCCGTCGTGACAGTGCACCCATCTCGATCCTCTCTCGGCCACGCCCCGCCTCAGCAGAGCGAGCAGCTCTCCATGCACTGGATCAGCGCATGGAGCCTGGGCTCGGCCAGCCGGTAGCGATGGAAGTTCTGCTGGCGGGTCACCGCCACGAGCTCGTGCAGCCGCAGGATCCGGAGCTGCTGCGAGACCACCGGCTGGGCCGCCTGCAGCGCCTCGGCCAGCTCGGAGACGGTCCGCTCGCGCTCGCACAGCAGCGCCACGATGCGCAGCCGGATCGGGTGTGCGAGCGCCTTGAGCACCTCCGCCGCGTCCTCGCATCGGCTCCCGTTCTCGGCCAGCCCGTCCATGTCGTCGCTCCATCTGAATATAATGATATTGTAATGTAACGATATAAGGATGAAGGTAGGTCAGTGAACGGAGTTCGTCAAGGGGTTTCGATCAGAAAGAGTTCAATGATATTCAGTAATAACGACATATACTACAGGAATTATAATGAATCGGATCACGGCTCCAAGGTGCGCCGCGTCAGCGTCACCGTCCGCTCCTCGCCCCCCGAGACGACCACCAGCTCCACCGCCGTGCCCTCCCGCCCAAGCGCCCGCTCCACGAACTCCGTCAGGTCCATCTCGCTCGTCGGATCGCCGTCGAGCGACGCGATCCGGTCTCCCCCGCGCAGCCCCTGCTCCCATGCGTCGCTGCCCTCCACCGCCTCCATCACCACGATCCCCTCGCCGTCGTGCCGGATCACCACCCCCAGCCCCGCCGTCGGCCAGTCCGGCACCGCCAGGTCCACCTGGACCACCGCCCCGGCCTCCGGCTCCGCCTCGGCCCGCGGCCCCCGCGCCGTGAACAGCCCGTCCAGCCGGAACGCCTGCAGCTCGCACCACCCCGGCAGCGCCTCCAGCTCGTAGGTCCCGTCGGCCCGGGTCAGCGCGTGCCCCCCGCAGCCCTCGACCCACACCCGCCCCTCCGGCTCCCCCTCGGCGTTGCGCACGTACCCCCGCACCAGCGCCGCCCCGGCCTCGAGCGGCAGCGGGTCGGGAAAGCAGCGCACCGCGCCGCTGCCCCGCTCCGTGGTCCACGTCACGTACGCCGGCAGGTACCCCGGCACGTGCAGGTACCCCTGGGCCGCTCGCAGGTCGACCACCACGCTGACCACGTCCCCCATCGTGTACGCCGGGAACTGCCCCATCGCGAACTGCCCGTCGGTGCGCAGGAAGTGCCCCTGGAACGTCTCCACCGGCTCGGCCAGCCGGCACTGCACCCCGTCTTCGAACCCCTCCGGCGGCGCCGTCAGCTGCTCCGCCGCAGCGATCAGCCGCTCGTACTCCTCCTCGGTCAGGTCGGGCGCCGGCGGCGTGTCCGGCTCCTGCACCGCCCGGGCTGGCGGCGTCCGCGTGATCCGCTCCGACCGCTGCTCCTCGGCCGCCTCGACCAGGGACCGTTCCAGATCGACGCGTTGCTTCCGGAAGAAGAAGACCCCCAGCCCCACCGCCACGATCAGCAGCGCCACCACGACGGCAACGAGGGTCGGTCGATCGCGCATCCGGTCGTCTCTCCTGATCATGACGCGCGAGCCGTCCGTCCGCCCACGCCGCGGCCCGTCCGGGGCCGAGTTCCCGCCGATCCTATCCCTGGTACGTTGCCCGCGTGCGCGATACGGTGAGAGAGGGAGGGACCGGGGGGACGATGGACCGCGTCCGCACCAGGCTTCGCCGCGCCGCATCGCTGCTGTCGCTCGTGCTCGCCGCCTGCCTGGCCGACGTGGTCCGCTCGGTGGACTTCGGCCCCACGAGCTGCAGCGGCGTCAAGCGGGTCGTCTACCCCTTCGCCCCCTCCGAGGGGTACCTGCGTGCGTCGGGCTGGTGGAAGGAGATCCCCCGCGAGACCCCCGGCGAGGCCCCCGACGTGGATCTGGACGACCTGCCGCCGCCCCGCCGGCGCCCGAGAGGCCCGTGAGCGCGTGTTCTACTTCTTCCAGTTCCTGTCCCGCCTGCTGCAGACCGACGACCGCCGCGAGGCCCGGCCGTTCCTGATCGGTTGCGTGATCGTGCTGCTCGTCCTGGCCGCGCTGGTGACGTGGCTGCGGTTCGGGATGCCGCTGCTCGGCTGCGCCGCCGGCTGGACTCCGTGAGGACGCTGATGAAGTTCGTATCAAGACAATGAGCCTACCCGTTGCCTCCCGCCCTCCTCGAGGCATCCTCGACCTCGATCCACCGCACCACCGACTCCGAGGTCACGACCCACGAGTTGAGGAACGCCACCAGGAACATCCCGAACAGTGCCGTCAGCAGGAACGCGACATAGACCGGGTCGTTCGCCAGGGGCATGAAGGCCTCCCCCTGCAGGACGCCGTGCAGCCGCCCCGCGAGCCACCCCAGGACCGAGTACCCGATCACCAGCCAGGGGACCACCAGCACGATGCGGTGGGCCAGCCTTCGGCCCCTGTGCAGCAGGAGGCCGAACGCGACCATCGCCGTCGACGCCACGGAGTGGAACGCCAGCCCCGCCGCCTTCGCAGCCTTCGAGAACCAGTCCTGCGGCACGGAGAGCCCCAGCGCCGCGGGATCCCCGAACGCGCCGAGATGAGAGAGCAGCTGGAAGGTGCTGCTGAAGCACAGGGTCACGTACAGCCCGAACAGGCACCAGGACACCAGAGAGACCAGTCCGTGCCTCGACATCGTCGCGCGGCGCCGGCGCCTGCCTCCTCCCTCACCCCAGCCAGCCGAGCACGGTCAGGAACGCCACGCACAGCAGCGGGACCGCGCAGAACGCCATCCACGACCCCGCGGCCACGCCGAGGAACGGGTGCCGCCTGCGCAGCACCGCGAACGCCAGCCACGGCAGCCCACACAGGTATAGCGGGCCGCCCAGCGCGGCCCAGAACAGCAACCCCGGCCGCATCGGCAGCGTCGCGATCCCCAGCTCGTCTGCGACCACCCCGGAGATCCCGTACAGCGCGATCACCACCACCCCGTACCCCGCGTACCACGCCGGCGTGAGCAGCAGCCCCAGCAGGACCCCCAGCGCCGACTTGCCGGGCCCGAGCCGCCACAGCACGCCGGCCACCCGCTCGTCCCACGACCGGTCCCCCCACAGGGAGGACTCGACCGGTACCGATCTCATCGAGCACGATGCCGACATCGGCCACGTCCCCTCGTCGACGTGCACGGAACCGTGTGACCTCGGTCCCCTTCGATCCGGAGGATACCCCAGGGGCCGGTGCGGTCACAGAGAAAGGCCCGGATGGCCGGGCCATCTCCCGCGCCTGAACCCACCAACCCGGAGGCACGGGGACGGTCACGGTCACGGCCACGGCCACGGTCACGGTCACGGCCACGGCCACGGTCACGGCGACGGCCACGGCCACGGTCACGGCAACGGCTACGGCAACGGCTACGGCTACGGCTACGGCTACGGCCCCGGCTACGCCATCTGACTCCCCATGTACCGTTCCCAGCTCCGGCACTCCAGCTCCGGGATCGGGAACCGGTCCCACGAGTCGATCAGCAGCATCATGATCTCGGGATTGGTCAACAGCGGCACCCCGAAGTCCACCGCCTGCCGCCGCACCAGGTACCCGTTGTCCAGCTCCGTGTCCCCCAGGTCCTTGGGGATGTTGATCACCAGGTCCACGGTCCCGTCCCGGATCAGGTCCAGCGCCGTGCGCTCCGCCTCGTCCAGGGGCCACGCCACGACCTCGCACTCGACGCCGTGCCGCCCCAGGAACTCGGCGGTGCCGGGTGTCGCATGTAACTCGATCCCCCGCCGCACCAGCGTCCGCACCGCCGGCAGCAGCTCGACCTTGGCCTCCAGCGGCCCGGTGGACACCAGCGCCGCCCGCGACGGCAGCCGGTTCCCCGCGCTGAGGTAGCCCTTGAGGAACGCGTCCCCGACCTCGGTGCCGAGGCACGCGACCTCGCCGGTGGAGGCCATCTCGACCCCCAGCCGGGGGTCCGCCCCGACCAGCCGCGTGAAGCTGAACTGGGGCACCTTGACCCCGACGTAGTCCAGCTCGAACAGCGACTTGTTCGGCGGATCGGGCCGCTCGCCCATCACCGCGCGCGTCGCCAGGTCGATGAAGTCGACGTGGTAGACCTTGGAGCAGAACGGGAAGCTGCGCGACGCCCGCAGGTTGCACTCGATGACCCGCACGCGGTTGTCCCGCGCCAGGAACTGCAGGTTGAACGGGCCGCTGATATCCAGCTCCCGCGCCAGCTCCCGGGCGATCCGCTTGATACGACGTATCGTCGCCAGGTACAGCTTCTGGGGCGGCAGCACCATCGTCGCGTCGCCGCTGTGTACCCCGGCGTTCTCGACGTGCTCGCTGATCGCGTAGGCCACCAGCTCGCCGCCCGCGGCGACGGCGTCGATCTCGATCTCCTTGGCCCCGGTGATGTACTGGCTCATCACCACCGGGTGGTCGCCGCTGACCTCGGCGGCGAGCCCCAGGATCCGACGCAGATCCGCCTCGCGGAACGCCACCGCCATCGCCGCGCCGGACAGCACGTACGACGGCCGGACCAGCAGCGGGTAGCCCAGCTCCCCGGCCTGCGCGCAGGCCTCGTCGACGCTGACGACCTCGCGCCACTGGGGCTGGTCGATGCCGAGCTTGTCCAGCAGCGCGCTGAACTTGTTGCGGTCCTCGCAGCGGTCGATCGAGCGCGGCGTGGTGCCCAGCACGGGCACGCCCTCGGCGTCCAGCCGCGGCGCCAGGTTGTTGGGGACCTGGCCGCCCATGCTGACGATGAACCCCTCGGGGTGCTCCTTGTCGTGGATGTCGAGCAGCCGCTCCAGCGTCAGCTCCTCGAAGTACAGCCGGTCGCAGACGTCGAAGTCGGTGCTGACCGTCTCCGGGTTGTGGTTGATCATCACCGTGGTGCGGCCCTGGCGCCGCAGGGTCTGCACCGCGCCGACGCAGCACCAGTCGAACTCGACGCTGGAGCCGATGCGGTACGGGCCGCTGCCCAGCACGACCACCGGCCGCTGCTCCACCGGCGCGCGCGGTTCGGCGAAGGTCACGTCGTCCTCGACCCCGCCGTAGGTCAGGTACAGGTAGTTGGTCTCGGCGGGGAACTCGCCGGCCACGGTGTCGATCTGCTTGACCGCCGGCTCGATGCCGTACCTCCTGCGCAGCCGCCGGATGATCATCATCTTGTCGTGGGGGTCGGCGGCCAGGTAGTCCATCGTCGCGCGCGCCACCTGGAAGTCGGAGAACCCCAGCCGCTTGGCGTCCCGCAGCTCCTCGGCGGGAAGGTCCTTCTCGCTGTACTTCTGCAGGTGGCGGTAGGTCCGGACGATGCCCGCCATGCGATACAGGAACCAGCGGTCGATGCGCGTCAGCTCGTGGACGCGGTCCACGTCGTAGCCCCGCGCGAACGCCTCGGCGACGGCGAGGATCCGGCGGTCGGTGGGGTGGGCCAGCTCGTCGTCGAGGTCGTCGAACGAGATGCGGTTGCCGACCAGCCCGTGGAACCCGCCGCCGACCATCCGCAGCGCCTTCTGCAGCGCCTCCTCGAAGGTCCGGCCGATGCTCATCACCTCGCCGACGCTCTTCATCGCCGAGCCGATGCGCTTGGAGACGTGGCCGAACTTGGCCAGGTCCCAGCGCGGCATCTTGACCACCACGTAGTCCAGCGACGGCTCGAAGCAGGCGCAGGTGGTGCGCGTCACGGCGTTGGCGATCTCGGGCAGCGAGCGCCCCAGCCCCAGCCGCGCGGCCACCGCCGCCAGCGGGTAGCCGGTGGCCTTGGACGCCAGCGCCGAGCTGCGCGACAGCCGCGCGTTGACCTCGATCACCACGTACTCGCGGGAGTGGGGGTCCAGCGCGTACTGCACGTTGCACTCGCCGACGATCCCCAGGTGGCGCACGATCGCCAGCGCCCGCTCGCGCAGCAGGTGGTACTCCTCGTTGCTCAGCGTCAGGCTCGGCGCCACGACCACCGACTCGCCGGTGTGGATCCCCAGCGGGTCGATGTTCTCCATGTTGCAGACCGTGACCGAGTTGCCGTACCCGTCGCGGACGACCTCGTACTCGACCTCCTTGTAGCCCTCCAGCGAGCGCTCGACGAGCAGCTGCGGGCTGTTGGTCAAGGCCACGGTGGCGGCCTGCTCCATCTCCTCGCGGTTGGAGACGAACTGCGACCCCAGCCCGCCCAGGGTGTACGCCGCGCGGACGATCACGGGGTAGCCGATCTCCTCGGCGGCGGCGACGGCCTGCGCCGGCGTCTCGGTGGCGATCGAGGGCGGCACCGGCACGCCGATCTCGGCCATCGCCTGCACGAAGCGGTCGCGATCCTCGGTGGTCTCGATCGCCTCCACGGGAGTGCCCAGCACCCGCACGCCGTGCCGGGCCAGCACGCCGCTGCGGTGCAGCGCGACCCCGCAGTTGAGCGCGGTCTGGCCGCCGAACGACAGCAGGATCCCGTCGGGGCGCTCCTGCTCGATGATCCGCTCGACGAAGTCGGGGGTGACCGGCACGAAGTAGATCCGGTCGGCCAGGCCCTCGCTGGTCTGGATCGTGGCGATGTTGGGGTTGACCAGCGCGACCCGGGCGCCCTCCTCCTTCAGCGCCTTGATCGCCTGCGACCCGGAGTAGTCGAACTCGCCGGCCTGCCCGATCGACAGGCCGCCGGAGCCCAGCAGCAGCACGGTCCCGGGGTCCCTCATCGCGCACCCCCGTTCCGCCGCGCGCGGACCCGCTCGAGGAACTCGTCGAACAGGTACGCGGTGTCCACCGGCCCGCACGCCGCCTCGGGGTGGAACTGCACCGCGCTGAACGGCTTGCTGCGGTGGCGGATCCCCTCCACCGTGCCGTCGTTGGCGTTGAGGAACCACGCCTCCCAGTCCTCGGGCAGCGTGCGCGCGTCCACCGCGTAGCCGTGGTTCTGGCTGGTGACGTAGCACCGCCGCGTCTCGCGGTCGACCACCGGCTGGTTCTGGCCGCGGTGGCCGTAGCGCAGCTTGAACGTCCCGCCCCCCGCGGCCAGCGCCAGCAGCTGGCAGCCGAGGCACACGCCGAAGACCGGCACGTCGCGCTGCAGCGCCGCCTGCAGGTGGCGCACCGTCTCGCCGCAGGTGGTGGGGTCGCCGGGGCCGTTGGTCAGCACGATCCCGTCGGCCCCGACGGCAACGGGGTCGGCGTTCCACGGCACCACGGTCAGCTTCGCGCCGCGGCGCAGCAGGCAGCGCAGGATGTTGTTCTTGGTCCCGCAGTCGACGACCACCAGGTGGGGCGCGCCGCCGGGGTTGAGCACCTCGCGGCGGCCGGTGCCGACGCGGGCCACCAGGTTCTCGCTGCCCGGGTCGAACCAGCCGGGGTCCTCGTCGACCACCAGCTTGCCCAGCATCGTGCCGTGCTCGCGCAGGCGGCGGGTCAGCGCGCGGGTGTCCACGCCGTGGATCGCCGGCACGCCGGCGTCGCGCAGCCACGCCGCCAGCGAGCGCTCCGCCTCCCAGTGGCTGTAGGCCGGGGAGTAGTCGGCGACGATCAGCCCCGAGACCTGCACGCGGTCGGACTCCAGCGCCGCGGGCAGCCCGAACTCGCCGAGCCGGTCGCCGGGCACGCCGTAGTTGCCGATCAGCGGGAACGTCAGCGTCAGGATCTGGCCCTGGTAGGACGGATCGGTCAGCGACTCGGGGTAGCCGACCATCCCGGTGGTGAACACCACCTCGCCCGCGGCGGAGACCGGGGCGCCGAAGGATCGGCCGGTCCACTCGAGGCCGTCCTCGAGCACCAGCCGGATGGTTCGCGCCTCGTCCAAGGTGCACCTCCCGGGAGCGCACTTTCCCCGAATCGCCGATCGCGCGCAAGGGGGCTCGGGCGGAAACGTCGGGGGGCGCTCAGGAGCCGCTGGCGGTGGGCCAGGAGACCCCCGGCATCGACGCCCCGGGGTCGAACGGGCCGGGGTCGCCGAGCACGCTGGTGGGGTGGCTCAGGGCGCGGACGAGGTAGACGTTGCCCTCGCTGCCCTTCCCGGCGCGACCCCAGCTGGCCATCGGCAGCCGGCCCGAGGCGGCCACCGTGGCGCGGTTCCAGTTCAGCGTGCCGACGTGCAGCCGCCGCTGGGCCTCGTGGAACGAGGCGAGCTCGGTGGTGTGGACCGCGGCGCACAGCCCGTAGGTCGCGCGGTCGGCGGCGGCCCAGGTGGCGTCCCGGTCGGGGCTGCGCTCCAGGGCCAGCAGCGGCCCGGGGACCTCCTCGGGGACCGCCGAGTGCGACGCGTGCTCGGCGTGCTCGAGGATCGCCGGCGACAGGTAGTGGCCCCGCCGCCCGGTGTCGAGGACCCCGCCGCGCAGCGGCACGCCGGCGCCCCGCGCCTCCATCTCGCGCACCCGGCGCTGGACGTCCTCGACGACGTCGGCACCGATCACGGGCCCCATGAACACGTCGTCGTCGAGCCCGTAGCCGATCCGCAGCCCACGCGTGACCTCGCGGCAGCGGGCCAGGAACGCGTCGTAGATCCCGTCCTCGACCACCGCCCGCGCGGTGCTGTTGAACCGCTGGCCGGACGTCAGGAACGCCCCGGTGACGGTCTCGTACACCGCGCGGTCGAGGTCGGCGTCGTCGAGCACCACCGCGGTGCCCTTGCCGCCGGTCTGGGCGATCACCCGCTTGCGCACCTGGCCCTCGGCGGCCCGCACCACGCTGCGCGAGGTGCGCAGGTGGCCGGCCAGCACGACGGCGTCGACGTCCTCGTGGGCGGCCAGCGCGGCGCCGGTCTCCTCGCCGGGGCCCTGGACCAGGTTGAACACCCCGCGGGGCAGCCCGCAGCGGTCCAGCACCTGGGCCAGCAGCTGCCCGGTCGCCGGCGTGCGGCTGGACGGCTTGAGCACCAGCGTGTTGCCCGCCAGCAGCGCCGAGACGATGAACCCGGTGGAGATGAACGCCGGCACCGGCGACGGCGCCAGCGCCGCCACGACCCCCAGCGGCCAGCGCTGGCTGGAGCCGCGGATCGTGTCGATCGTGGTCGGCCGCAGCAGATCGGGGCCGTCGCGCAGCAGGATGTCGCACTGCCGCACCGCGGCCAGGACCTCCATCCGCGACTCCCACAGCGGCTTGCCCACCTCGGCGGTGATGATCCCGGCGAGCTGGTCGGTGACCGGCATCAGCTCGTCGGGGATCGCGTGCAGCCGCTGGATCCGCTCGTCCAGCGGCAGGTCGCGCCAGGCCTCGAGGGCGGCGCGCGCCTCGGCGACGGCGAGGTCGACGTTGCCGGGGGAGAACGGGAAGGTCCCGATCACGTGATCGAGGTCGCCGGGGTCGCGGACCTCGATGGAGCCGTTGACGTCCGGCATCCGGATGAAGCTGCCGTGGATGTAGTCGCCCTTGGCGGGCACGGCCAGCCGTGGTGTCAAGCGTCCTCCGCGCCGGTCCCGAGGTCCGTTCCGAACCGCGGCGAGGCGCATCTACCACAGATGCGGGCCGTGAGCAAAGGGCGGCAGGGGGCGCCGGCGGTCATAATGGGGGCGTGACCCGGACCCATCGCATCCTGCTGATCCACGCCGCGCCGGGGATTCCCCTGCATGGCGACCACGGCGGCGCGCGGCACCTGCGCGAGGTGGTGCGCGCGATGGCGGCCGAGGGCCACCAGGTCACGGTCGTGACCCGGCGGCTGGTGCGCCGCGACGGGGACGCGCCGTACGAGCTGCCCGCCGAGGTCGTGGCCCTGCCCCGGGGCACGCTGCCCGGCGTGCTGCAGCGGGTCCCGCAGGTGGACGAGAGCGCTTACGACCTGCGCCTGCGGGTGGCGCTGCGCCCGGTGCTGGAGCGGGCCCGCCCGACCCTGATCTACGAGCGGTTCTCGCTGTTCTCGGCCGCGGGGATGAGCGTCGCCCGCCAGCGGCGGATCCCCGGCGTGCTGGAGGTCAACGCCCCGCTGCTCCAGGAGCGCGCGGCCCACGAGGGGCTCGAGCCGGGCTCGTTCACCCGCGCCCGGGAGCGGAGGATCCTGAGGGACGCCGCGCGGGTGGTGGCGGTCTCGCCGGGGGTCGCCGAGTACGTGCGCTCCCGCGGCGTGCCGGGTGCGCGGGTGCGGGTGATCGCCAACGGGGTCGACCCGGAGCGGTTCGCGCCGCGACCGCCGGCGCCGCCGCCCGGGGAGCTCGCCGCCGCGCTGGCCGCCCCGTTCGTCGTCGGATTCTGCGGCAGCCTCAAGCCGTGGCACGACGTCGACACGCTGCTCGACGCGCTGGCCCGCGAGCCGGACCTGCGCCGCGCCGCGCTGCTGGTGATCGGCGACGGCCCCCGCCTCGGGGACCTGCGCCGGCGGGCGGTGGAGCTGGGGATCGCGTCCCGCGTGGCGTGGGCCGGCCAGCGCCGCGAGGACGAGGTCCCCGCACTGCTGGCGCTGTGCCACGCGGCGTGCGTCCCGGGGGCGCCGGTCCCCGGCGACTACTTCTCGCCGCTGAAGCTGCTCGAGGCGATGGCGATGGGCCTGCCGGTGGTGGCCTCGGACCTCGGCGGCGTGCGCGCGGTGGCCGGCGCCGACGACTCCTCGGTGCTGCTCGTCCCGGCCGGCGACGCCGCGGCGCTGGGCCGCACGCTGGCCCGCCTGGCCTCGGACCCGGGCCTCCGCGAGCGCCTCGGCCGCGCCAACCGCGCCCAGGCGCAGGGGCACACCTGGCGCCACGTGGTGCGGCGCTCGCTCGACGGGCTGTAGGACGGGGGGCTACACCGAGAAGTCCATGAACTCCAGGCTGATGTCCTCGGCCTTGACCGCGTCGAGGATCGCGGCCCACTTCTCCGGCGAGGTGCGCAGGTCGACCACCGCGCCGGCGGCGCGGTCGGCGGCGAGGTAATCCTCGAACCCGGCCCACTGGTACGACCCGGCGGCGCCCATCGGGATCGAGCCTTCCGACGGGAACGACACCACCTCGCCGGTGTCGGCGGCGCGGTAGATCGGGTTCATGTCGTCCGGGCAGCCCTCCCAGCTGACCACCGGGACGTTGGGGTCCTCGTTGACGCGGTACCACGGCGCGAGGCACGCCGCCCCGCCCGCCGCCGAGAGGATCCAGTAGGGCACCCGGTCCCCCGGGGTCTGCCCATAGAACTGCACGCCCGAGAGCACCATCGGCGGCCGCGGCCCGTGGGCCACCCACACCGAGAACGTCCAGCTCTCGGCGCTCTCCTTCTGGGCCCAGATCAGCCGGCCCTCGTGGAGGAACGTCCACGCCAGCAGCAGCTCGATCACCCCCGGCTCGAGCACCTGGACGATCGCCTCCATCTCGTGGATGCTCTCCTGCTTGCTGGCCCCGCGGACCCACTGCTGCATCGCGGCCCAGGCGCCCTCGGTGCCGGGCACCATCCCCGAGACCGCGCCCACCAGGCCGGGCAGGTGCTCCAGCCAGCCGCGGTGGGTGCCGGCCCGGATCACGGCGTTGACCGCCCCGATCCAGTCCGCCGCCTTGGGGTCGCGGAGCCGCCGCATGCCCCACCGCAGCGCCGAGTCGGCGCCGCCGTTGGCCGCCGCCACGGCCGAGCCGGTGGCGGTCACCAGCCGCGTCATCTCGTCGCACAGGCGGTACAGGTGCACGACCCGCTCGCGCGGATCGGTGGTGGTCTGCATCTTGAAGAACGGCACCGCCAGCGGCCACGGCAGGCTGCCGGCCAGGTAGTCCTTGCGCGACTCCTCCCACCACGACATCGGGACCAGCCCGAAGCGCAGCCCGACGTCGCCGAAGTGGACCAGGTCGCCGTTGTTCAGCTTGCGCCGCTGGATCGGCTCCGCCTCGACCTTGGTGCCGTTGGTCGAGCCCAGGTCCTGGACGTAGTAGTCGGCGCCCCCGTCGGTCTCGACGCGCTCGATCTGGGCGTGCCGGCCGCTGACCGAGGAGTGGTGCAGCACCAGGGTGTTGTGCGATCGCCGCCCGATCGTGACGGGGTAGCTGGCGCCCAGCTTGTGCAGGTCGATGGGGGGGCCGGCCAGCGCCTCCTCGTACTCGAAACCGGGCACCAGTTCGTCTGACACGTCGTTCCTCCTGGCGGCGTGCGGCCGCCGGTTCAGTTCCCCCCAGAGGAGCGCATCGGGCGGAGATCGCCCAGGGTCTCGGCGGCCGTGCGCGGCTGGGTCGACTTGGGATCGTACCCCGGCGTGCCGGTGGACACCGCCTGCCAGCGGCTGAACGGCTCGAAGCCCCAGCGGCCGGTCTCGCGGAACCCGTTGCCGCTGTTGCGGAACCCGCCGAACGGCAGCACCCCGCCGGCCCCGATGGGGTTGATCTGGACCACGCCGGCCTCGATCTCCTCCTCGAAGATCCGGCACTCCAGCGGCTCGTCGCTGAGCAGCGTGGCGGTCAGCCCGCTGTCCCCCTCGTTGGCCGCCCGCAGGGCGTCCTCGAAGCTGTCCACCGGGATCAGGTTGACCGTCGGCCCCAGGACCTCCTCGGTCGCGATCCTCATCCGCGGGTCGACGTCGACCCAGATCGTCGGCCACACGTAGTAGCCCAGCGCGAAGTTGCCGCGGAAGCCGGACGGCTGGTGGTCCTGGCTGATCGGGCCCTTGCCGTACAGCAGCTTGGCCTGGTCCTCGCCGCCCCACGCGTAGTGCTGCACGAAGCGCTTGAGGTGCCGGTCGCCGATCATCGGCCCGAGATCGATCTGGGCGTTCTGGACCGGGTCGCCGATGCGCAGCGACTCGACCCGCTCCTGGAACAGGTTGCGGAACCGCACGTAGATGTCGCGGTGCACGATCACGTTGGCCGCCCCGGTGCAGCGCTGCCCGTTGTTGGCGAACACCGCGCCGAGGGCGCGCAGCACCGCGGAGCGGACATCGACGGTGGGCATCACCACGAACGGGTTCTTGGCGCTGCACTGGAGCACCGGTGTGATCAGGTTGCGGGCGCAGACCTCGCCGATCTTGCGCGCGTTGCCGGTGCGCCCGGTGAAGCTCACCATCCGGATCACGCCGCGGTCGATCTCCTCGAGCAGGAACGCGCCGGTCTGGTCGTCGCCGTGGACGACGTTGAGCACGCCGGGGGGCAGCCCGGCGGCGACGAACGCCGAGGCCAGCACGTGGGCGCAGCCGGGGGCGTCCTCGCTGGGCTTCCACACCACGGTGTTGCCGGCCAGCAGCGCCGGCGCGATCTTCCACACCGGGATCGCCACCGGGTAGTTGCCCGGCGTCAGGATCGCGGTGGCGCCCACCGGCCGGCGGCGGGCCTCGCAGACCATCCCGGGGGTGGCGGAGCCGATCTCGATGCCGGGGTCGTGGGCGCCCTCGGAGAGGAACACCTCCAGGTTGTGGATCGCGTCGTCCACGTCGCCGAGTCCGCCGGCGCGGACCTTGCCCACCTCGCGGCTGACCAGGTAGCCGAGCTCCTCGCGGTGGACGCGCAGCAGGCGCGCCACCTCGCGCAGGATCATGACGCGGTGGGGCAGCGGCGTGCGCCGCCAGCGGGGGAACGCGTGGCGCGCCGCCTCGGCCGCGGCGGCGGTGTCGCGCTGCGACGAGCGGGGTGCGGTGGCGACCACGTCGCGGATGAACGCCGGGTTGGTCGACGGGTAGCGATCGTCGCCGTCGGCGTCGAGGAACTCCCCGTCGATCAGGTTCTGGACGACGAGCGATTGCCCGTACCGGCTGCCCCGTTCCGTGTTGGTCGCGAACTCGAGCATCGACCGGGCGTTCCCTCCTCCTCGGGCCCGAAAACGACCCCACGCCAGGATAGGCCCCTGCCGTGCGGGGGACAAGGGCCGCCCCCCCGGGCCCTCCCCGATTGTGCGATGATGGGACGCCTGGACTCGACCGATGACGGACCTCGTCCCGACCCGTCCCCGCCCCAGCCTCGAGGAGGAGACCGAGCTGTATCGCTCGGCGATGACGCCTCGGTTCGGCTGGCTGATGGAGCAGTTCTTCGCGCTGACGTTCACCGCGATCAAGCCGGATCTGGAGAACCTGCCGGCGGTCAAGGAGGCGGCGGACCAGGGCCAGGTCGTCTACGTGATGCGCAACCGGTCGCTGCTCGACTACCTGTTCTTCAACTGGTACTTCCTGCGCTACGGGCTGCCGCTGGCGCGGTTCGCCAACGGCATCAACATGCTGCTGTGGGGGCCCGGGGCCGAGGCGTTCCGCGCCACCGCCGACAAGATCCGCGATCGCTTCCGCCACGGGCCGATGCCCGATCCGATCGACGCCGGGTTCATGGCCCGCACGCTGGAGTCGGGCAACCCGGTGCTGCTGTTCCTGCGCCGCCACGGCTCGTGGTTGTTCCGGCGACCCCAGCAGTCCCGCCGCGATCCGATCGAGGAGCTGGTCCGGATCCAGCGCGAGCTGGACCAGCGGATCTACCTGGTGCCGCAGATCGTGGTCTGGGAGCGCCGCCCCGAGTACACCCAGCGCAACCTGGTGGACCTGCTGTTCGGGGAGCGCGAGAACCCCGGCCGGCTGCGCAAGCTGCTGCACTTCCTGGTCTACCACCGCGGCGCGGTGGTGCGGATGGGCGAGCCGGTCGACCTGCAGGCGTTCCTCGCGGAGCTGCCCGAGCAGGACGACGCCCGCGCGGCGAAGAAGCTGCGGCTGGTGCTGCGCGGCTACCTGTACCGCGAGAAGAAGCTGATCAAGGGCCCGGCGGTCAAGCCGCGGACCTGGCTGCTGGACCGCATCCAGCGCAGCCCCGCGGTGCGCGAGGTGGTGCAGCACACGGCCCGCGAGCAGCGGCGCCCGGAGCGCGCCGTGGAGCGCCGCGCCGAGCGGGTCCTGGACCGGATCGCGGCGGACTTCCGGTTCAACTGGATCGTGGGCGCGCGGATCCTGTTCGACTTCGTGCTCAACCGGATCTACGCCGGCGTGGAGTTCCGCGAGGACGACGCCGAGCGGATCCGCCGCGCGGGGCGCCAGGGCACGCTGGTGTTCGTGCCGTGCCACCGCTCGCACCTGGACTACATCCTGATCTCCTGGATCGTGTTCTACCAGCACATGCTGCCGCCCCACGTGGCCGCGGGGGCCAACCTGAGCTTCTGGCCGCTGGGGCCGGTGCTGCGCCGCTGGGGGGCGTTCTTCCTGCGGCGCAGCTTCTCCGACGACCCGCTCTACGCGACGCTGTTCACCCAGTACGTCAAGGAGCTGGTGCGCGAGGGCTACACCCAGGAGTTCTTCATCGAGGGCACCCGCAGCCGCACCGGCGCGCTGCTGCCTCCGCGGGTCGGGATGCTGTCGATGTACCTCGACGCCGCCGCCGAGGGCGTGGCCCAGGACGTGATGTTCGTGCCGATGTCGCTGAGCTACGAGAAGGTCGTCGAGGAGGGCGAGTACCGCCGCGAGCTGACCGGCGGCGACAAGCAGGCCGAGGACATCCGCGGCCTGGCGGGGACCACCGAGGTGCTGGCCCGCCGCTACGGCCGGGTCTACGTGCGGGCCGGGGAGCCGCTGTCGGGCAAGCAGGTGCTCGAGGAGGCCGACGCGCCGCTGGGGGAGATGGACCGCGAGCAGCGCAAGGCGTTCCTCAAGCGGATCGGCGAGCGGATCCTGTGGGAGATCCACCGCGTCACCCCGGTGACCCCCTCGGCGGTCGCCGCGGCGGTGCTGCTGGCCCACGACAAGCGCGGGATCCTGGTGCGCGACTTCCACGCCCGCGCCGAGTTCCTGATGGGCTTCCTCGGCGATCGCGGCGCGGTGTTCTCCAACTCGATGCTCAACGGGCCGCGCGACGCGCTCGACGAGGCGCTGCGGGTGTTCGCCGACGACAAGCTGGTCCAGATCTTCGAGGAGCCGGACGCCAACGACATCGTCGCCATCGTCCCCGAGGGCCGGCTGACGATGGACTACTACAAGAACAACATCATCAACCACCTGGCCGACGCCGCGCTGGCGGCGGTGGCGGTGGGCTCCACCCGGCGGGGCGACGAGGAGGCCTACGAGCGCTTCACCGGGATGCGCGCGCTGCTCTCGGTGGAGTTCCGCAGCGACCCGCAGCTGGAGGACGCCGCCCTGGCGGCCGCGACCCTCGCCGAGCTGATCGAGGTCGACGTGCTGGCCGCCCGCGGGGGGACGATCGAGGTCGCCAACCCGCGCCGCGCGGCGTTCCTGCGGGCGATGGTGCGCAACTTCCTCGAGGCCTACCTCGTGGCGCTGCGCGGGATGGTCGTGCTGCGGGACGAGCCGATGACCGAGCGGCGGCTGATCGAGGGCATGCTCAAGGAGGGCCGCAAGCTGTACATGACCGAAGACGTGACCCGCCCCGAGGCGGTGTCGAAGATGACCCTGCGCAACGCGATCCGCGGCTACACCGCGCGCGGCGTGCTGCGCAGCAACCGCGACCACGGCGGCGAGCTGCGGCTGGTCGCCGAGCGCCACGCCGAGGAGCTGCAGCGGCTCCGCGGCTGGATGGACGAGCGATGAGCCCCCCGCGCGAGGGCCGTACCCGCACCGCGCTGGTCCTCGGTGGCGGAGGGATCACCGGCGGGGTCTACGAGATCGGCGCGCTGCTGGCGATCGACGACTTCCTGGAGAACTGCTCGATCAACGACCTCGACCTCTACGTCGGGGTCAGCGCCGGCTCGCTGATCGCCTCGCAGGTCTGCGCCGGGCACCGCCCCGGGGTGATGATGTCGGTGCTGTCCTCGCGCGGCAGCGGCAAGATCCCTCCGTTCCTGCGCTCCAACATCTACGGCTTCAACTGGGAGGAGTGGCTGGGCCGCATCGCCGGGATCCCCCGCGTGATGGCCCGCGGGGTGTGGAGCGCGCTGGGGCCGTCGCAGGACATGCACCTGGGCGACCTGGCGTTCAGCCTCACCGAGGTCGTGCCCTCGGGGCTGCTCGATCTGGCGCCGCTGGAGCGCTACGTCGACGAGATGCTGCGCCTCGCCGGGCTGGACGGCACCTTCGAGGGCATGCCCCACGAGCTGTACCTGCCCGCGCTGAACCTGGACACCGGGCACCTCGTGGTGTTCGGCGAGCGGGGCACCTCGGACGTCTCGGTGGGGCGCGCGGTGCGGGCCAGCTCGTCGATCCCGTTCGTGTTCCGCCCGACGCGGATCGCCGGCCAGGACTTCGTCGACGGCGGGATGGAGCGCAACCTGCCGGTGGACGTGGCGGTCAAGCACGGCGCCGAGCTGGTGTTCGTGATCAACCCGCTGGTGCCGGTGCTCAACGTGCCGGACCGGCCGTCGTGGACGCTGTTCGGCGGGGACGACCCGTACCTCGGCGGCAAGGGCGGCACGATGGTGCTCGACCAGATCTACCGCACCCTGGTCCACACCCGCGCCAAGTACCGCATCCGCGCCACCCGCGAGCGCTACCCCGAGGTCGACTTCCTGCTGCTGCAGCCCGACTCCAACGACATGGTGATGTTCCGCTACAACGTGATGCGCTACTCGGCGCGCCAGATCATCGCCGAGCACGCCTACCGCAAGACCCGCGCCACGCTGGAGCGCAACCGCGACCACTTCGAGCGGGTGCTGGGCCGCCACGGGATCCGCGTCGTGGAGCGGATGCCCGATCGCCCCCACCGGATGCTGCAGCGGCGGGGCGGCGTGCTCGACCGGGTGATCGACGTCCTGGAGGACATCCCGGTGGTGCGCGAGTGGGCCGAGCGCGACGACGACGACCCCGACTCGCTGCTGGGGCTCTGATCCGCGCCCCACGGGTGATACCATCCCCCCGTTCCGGGGAGGAGAGAGCGACCCATGCGCGCGCTGATCACGATCGGACCGCTGGCGGCCCTGGTGCTGCTGCTGGGCTGTCCCGACGAGAACACCTGCGAGGGGGAGGCCCCCTACGCCTCCGTCTGCACCTGTCCGGGGGACGGCGGCGACGCGGTCGCGGGGCACGTCGACCTCGATCTCGACGGGTTCGGGGGCGAGGAGACGGGCTGGTTCTGTGGCGGCGGCTACGCCAGCAACGGGGACGACTGCGACGACGAGGACGCCGCGCAGAACCCGGGCGACCGCGACGGCGACGGGATCTCGTCGTGCGGCGGGCCGTCCGGGGAGCCGGACTGCGACGACGGTGACGCCGCGACCTACCCGGGCGCCGACGAGCTGTGCGACGGGGTCGACAACGACTGCGACGGCGCCACGACGGGCGAGGAGGACGCCGACGGGGACGGCTACCGGCTGTGCGACGGCGACTGCGACGACGAGGACGCCGACGTCACGCCCGGCGACGAGGACGGGGACGGCGCCAGCGGCTGCGACGACCCACCGGACTGCGACGACACCGACGCCGCTCTCAACGTCGACGACCACGACGGGGACGGGGCCAGCACCTGCGACGGCGACTGCGACGACGCGGACCCCGCGCTCAACCTCGACGACCTCGACGGCGATGGGTCCACGACCTGCGACGGCGACTGCGACGATCACGACCCGCTGCTCGAGGGGCTCGACGCCGACGGGGACGGCGACACGACCTGCGACGGGGACTGCGACGACGGCGACCCCGACCTCGACCTCGCCGACGCCGACGGCGACGGCTACTCGACGTGCGACGGCGACTGCCACGACAACAACACCAGCCTCCACCCGGGCGACGACGACGGGGACGGGATCTCGTCGTGTGACGGCGACTGCGACGACGGAGAGGCCACCGTCTACCCGGGCGCCGAGGAGGTCTGCGACGGGCTGGACAACGACTGCGATCCGAAGACCGACGAGCTCGTCGACCAGGACGGCGACGGGTTCTCGGCCTGCGACGACGACTGCGACGACACCGACCCGACGGTGTTCGCCGACGCCGCGGTGACCTCGGGGTGGGTCCGTGCGTGCCCGCGGTGGCTCGACGCCGACCTCACCGGCGCCGAGTGGTGGTTCCACCGCGTCGAGCAGCCCAGCGTGGTGTTCGACGGCGTCGACCACGTGGCGTACTACCGCACCGGCTACGGGCTGGACGAGATGGGCTTCGGGGCGCTGCAGTCCAGCGACGGGGTCACCTGGCAGCGGGTGGCCAACGGCCCGCTGTTCACCGGCACCGGCGACGTCGCCGACTGGGACGGCGAGGGGGTCGGCAGCCCGCGGCTGATCTACGACCCGGCGGACGTGACGAACCCCTACAAGCTGTACTACGCGGCCAGGAGCGACCTCACCGGCGAGAGCAACATCGGGCTGGCGACGAGCGGCGACTGGCAGACGTGGGTCCGCCAGGGGATCGTGGTCCCGGCCGGCGCGGCCGGGGAGCTGGACGAGGATCACGCCGAGAGCCCGTACGTCTGGATCGACGGCGCGACGTACCACATGGTCTACGTCTGCCGGGGGGCCACCGACCACGGGCTGTGCCTGGCCAGCTCGACCGACCAGGGCTACACCTGGACCAAGTGGGACCCGGAGCCGGGGGTCGGCTTCGATCCGGAGCCCCTGGTCCTGACGGGCGATCCGGGCGCGTGGGACGACGACGCGATCGCGTCCCCGGTGTGGATCGGCAGGGGCGGCGCCGAGACGCTGCTGTACGCCGGGCGGTCGACCGGGGAGTACGCCGCGGGTGTGGCGTCGGCGCCGTTCGGGCCCGGGGAGCGGGTCACCAAGCTCGACGATCTGGCGCCGGTGCTGGCGGCGTCGACGATGGCCGGGCGCTGGGACGACCTGACGGTCCAGCCCGGCGAGTGGATCGAGGACGGCGGGGTCGTGACCCTGCTGTACGGCGGGGCCACCGAGGACCTGGCCTTCGACGGCGGGGAGATCGTGCAGATCGGCGCGGCCACCAACGAGCCGCCGACCCTGACCGTGACGCAGCCGGTGTCCGATCCCCACGTGTTCGCCACCGGCGATCCGGTGGTGTTCGCCGGGACGGCGGGCGACAGCCAGGCGCTGGACGAGCTGACGGTGGTGATCGAGAGCCACGCCGACGAGGCGGTGCTGCTGACCACCGTCGCCGACGCGGCCGGCGACTGGACCGTGACCGCGCCGTCCGGCACGTTCGTCGATGCGCCGGCGCCCTACCTCGTGACGGTCACGGTGGTCGACGCCGGCGGGCTGGCCGCGGCGACCTCGATCAGCTTCGACGTCAGCCCGTGATGGAGACCAGAGAGGTTCAGCGATGACCGACGAGTCCGGTCCGGCGCCGCCGGACGACGAGCCCGGTACCACGATCCAGATCGACGAGCGCAAGCTGCTGTGGGGGCTGGTCCTGGCGCTGCTCGTCGTGACGGCGTTCGAGGGGCTGACGCTCCTGCGCCAGGCGAACCGCATCGAGGCCCTGGAGCAGCGCACGGTGGCCACGCAGCAGGGCTGGCTGTCGGGCGGCGTGGCACCGGCGCGGACGTCGCAGACCAGCGCGGGGGCGGCCGCGGAGCGAGCGCCGCGCCCCGCGAGGCGGGGCGGTGGC
>CAZOYV010000040.1:0-37796 GCA_964584075.1 uncultured Rickettsiales bacterium
GACGCGGCGGGCGGGTGCCCGCCGGTCGGCGGAACCGATGCAACGCCTGCAACAGATCCAGGACCTGCTCTCCCGCCAGGAGTACGCCCAGGCGCTGCAGCACTGCGAGCGGCTGATCCAGGAGACCGGCGGTCGCGGCGAGGTGGCCCTGCTCACCGCGCGCGCGCTCGTGGGCCTGGCGCGCCTGCAGGAGGCGGAGACATGGGTCCAGCGCGCCCGCGCGGATCTGCCCGACGAGACCGTCGCGCTGCGCCTGCTGGCGCGGATCTACCGGCGCCGCGGCTGGCGGGTGCGCGCCCAGGCGATCGAGCGGCGGCTGATGCCGCCGGAGGACCGCACCCCCCTGACCGCGGAGCAGCCGCGGGCGGCCGAGCCCGCCTCGGCCCGATCGGCGAAGGCCGCAGCAGCGCCGGCCGACGCCGCTGAGCCGCCGATCACCGCCTCGATGGAGGCGCCGACGGAGCGGATGCCGAGCATGGAGCCCGCGCCTCCCTCCGAGGAGCCCGCGCCTCCGCCGGCGCGGAGCCCCAGCCGTCGCACCCCGATCCCGGGCCCGCCGTCCACGGCGCCCCGCGACCGTGGCGGCGCCACCGCGTCGATGTCGCTGCCCAAGCTGGCGTCGACGTCGCTGCCCGACTTCCCGGCCCACCGGCCCCGGCCCGTGGCGCAGCCTGCCGTGGAGCCGGGCCCCGCGGTGCCGCCGCCGGCGCAGCCGCCGCCGCAGGCCGAGCCCGCGGAGGAGCCGCCCCAGGCCGCACCCGCAGACGAGCCGCCGCCGGAGGCGGGGCCCGATCCCCTCGGGCTGATCTCGGAGCAGGAGGCGGCGACCCAGCGCTCGATGGTCCAGGCGGGTCGACGCCCCTCGCTGGAGGAGCCGCTCCCCGCCACACCGGCGCCCACCGTCGCGCCGGAGCCGACCCCCGAGCCGGGCCCCGGGTCGCCCTCCCGGCCCGCCGCGGCGGACCGTCCGGCGGCGCCGCCGGACGGGCCGAGCGGGCCGGCCGTCACCCCACCGCAGAGCATCACCCCGTCGGGGGGGACGGAGACCCGCTCCGCGCGCACCGCCTCGTGGAGCGACGAGCCCCAGGGTCCCAACTACGTCGACTCGTACACCGCCCGGCGCAAGCGCTCCAAGCTGGTCATCGCCGTGGGCGTGGTGGGGGTCCTCGCGCTGGCCGTGGCCGCGGTGGTCGTGTACCGCGTGTGGCGGACCGAGCGCCTCGAGCGGGTGCTGTACGAGACCCAGGCCCAGATCGACGCCGTGGACTACGAGGGCCTCAAGACCGCGCGGGCCCGGATCCGCGAGATGCTGGGTGACTCGCCGAACCCCAACCCGCAGCTCACCGCGCGGGAGTCGCAGGTCGAGCTGTACCTGTGGATGTTCTACACCGGCGAGCGGGCCTACCTGCAGCAGGCGCGCACGATGCTCGAGGACGCGGAGCTGCGCGATCCCGACGCGACCGAGACCCGCTTCGCGCGGGCGCTGTGGGAGGGCTACCTGGGTGATCCGTCCGTCACCCTGAGCATCGCCGACGAGCTCGAGGACTCGGACCTGCGGCCGGACCGCGTGCTGCTGCTGCGTGGCGTGGCCTCCTCGGCGATGGGAGACCACGGGCGCGCGGCGCGCCAGCTGGAGCAGGCCACCAGCCAGGCGCCGACCTGCCTCAACCACCTGGCCTTCGCCCGCGAGGCGGAGCGCTACGGCAACCTGCCCGACGCCCAGGACCAGCTCGAGGCGATCCTCGAGATCCGGCCCGATCACACCATCGCCCGGGTCGACCTGGCGCTGCTGCGCGCGGGCGTCCCGACCGAGCGGGGCTACCTCGACGCGGTCCAGGCGGTGCAGGACGAGTACAACGGCAAGGTGCCCCCGCGCGTGATGTCGCGGGTGCTCGTCGCCCAGGCGCGGGGCCACGCCGCGGCGGGGGCGCCGACCGAGGCCGCCGCGGTCTTCGAGCAGGCGCTCGCCGAGGACGGCGACAACCCCGACGTGTTGCTCGCCTACGGCCACGAGCTGCGGGTCTGGGGCGACCTGACCGACGCGCGGGCGCAGCTCGCCCAGATCCAGAAGCACCAGCCGTACTCGGGGGACGCCCTCGGCGAGCTGGGCCTGATCGCCTACCTCCAGGACCGCCCGGGCTACCTCTCGGAGCAGCTCGCGTCGTTCCCGGCGGGCGCCCGCCGCGGCGCCTCGTACCTGCTGGCCAGCGGACTGCAGCTGCGGATGACCGGGGACGCAGAGGGCGCCGTGGAGCTGCTGGCACGGACCCCGCCGGAGATGTGGGGCGGCGAGGCGCGGCTGCTGCTCGCCGAGACCCAGCTCGAGGCCGGTCGGCTCGACGAGGCCCGCGAGAGCCTCGACGAGGCCCGCGAGCTGGTGATCCGCTACCGGGGAGCCCGGGACCCCCTGGTCTCCGTTGCCGATATCGACGCGGCGCGGATCGACGCCCGGCAGCGGCGGCAGGTCGACGCCGAACGGGTCGACCGCGCGGTGTCCCGCCACCGCCGCTATCCGATCGTGCTGTTCACCGCGGCCCAGCTCGCGGGGGAGCGCGGCCGCCGCGACGAGGCCGCGACGCTGTACCGCCGCTCGTTCGAGCAGGGCCAGGACTTCTCCCTCGCCCTGGTCGGCTACGTGGCCAACGCCGACGCCGGCGAGAAGCTCGTCCCCGCCGCCGCGGCGCAGTACCTGCGGATCACGCCCGAGGGCCCCCACGCCGCTGCGATGCAGAGGAGAGCCCCGCGCTGAGGTCCCCGGCGGGGCCGCCCGGGCCGTTCAGGGCACGAAATTGCCCGGAGCCGCGCAAGATCCGCGTGATAGGGGTTTGCGCCGGTATTGACGATTTGGTAACGTCCCGCGCGATTTTGCCCGGTTGTGTTCGCACGAGGGGTTCGGGCAGGTCGTTCGGATTCGGAACCAGCGGGAGTCCTAGGGGCACCGCGAACATCAAAAGGTGGAGGACCTGATGAAGAAGCTGATGATCACGCTGTTCATGGCGGTGCTGGGCCTGGCCTTCCTGGGCCTGATGGCCGGCTGCCCGCCGAGCACCTCGGACGACGACGACGACGACGCCGGCGACGACGACGCCGGCGACGACGACGCCGGCGACGACGACATGGGTGACGACGACATGGGCGACGACGACGCCGGTGACGACGACACCTGGCCGGAGAGCCCCTACGGGTTCCACATCGACGTCAGCTTCAACGCCACCAGCGGCGGCGCGTCGAGCACCACGTTCATCCACACGATGATCGACGCCAACCAGAACGACCTGTGCGCCCAGACCTTCGAGCTGACCGGGACGACCTCGTCCTTCAGCGCCGGCCAGGGCAACGACTACTACCAGTGGATGGACGAGATCGTCACCTGGACGAGCCTCGACTCCGAGGACAGCGACTGCCCGGCCGAGTGGGCGATCTACAAGGGCGACTTCGTCGAGTGGTTCATGTGGTACATGCACCCGCTGGCGTTCGTCAGCTGCGACAACGCGGACGCCAACGGCTACGCCGGCACCTTCGTCGGCGAGGACCCGACCGACGCCGGCGACGGCACCTTCGGCGGCTACTGCGACACCACCGGTCCGTCGGTGGCGAGCTCGCTGGGGACCGGCCCGATCGAGGCGGTGTGGATGTCCCCCGGCGTCAGCGCCTCGCTGGACGGCCTGGGCAACTACGAGTACTTCGCGCCCAACGACACGACCAACGTCGAGGTGTGGATGATCATGGGCCTGCTGATGGCCGACTCGGCCAACACCAACGAGCCCACCGCGGGCCTCGACGGGGACTACCTGACCGTGCCGTTCTGGCTCTGGATCTACAGCTAGGATCGACCTGCGACGCGCGGCGTCGCAGGTCGATCCGACGAGTTTGCAGCTGACGACGCGCTGCGTCGCAGCTGAAACTCGTCGCACCTGAACGCAGAGAATCGGGCCGGGGTCCTTCGGGGCTCCGGCCCTTTTCGTTCTGGCGCCGACCGGGGTAGAGTTCGCGCCATGGCCGACGACGGAACCCGACGCGAGCGCGAGCAGTACGATCCGAAGGCGGTGGACCGGGCCTTCGGCGCGGTGCGCTTCATGCACCGCCACCACCTGATCAACCCGCTGTACTACGCGGCGGCGTTCGCGATGATCCCGGCGTACTACGCCGTGGTCGCGGGGCTCAACGAGCTGCAGGTCCACGGCCGCGAGCGGCTGCCGCCGTGGGGCACCGGGTTCTTCCTGCTGAGCAACCACATCTCGATGCTCGACGGCCAGGTGCTGAGCATGATGACCTTCCCGCGGACCTACTGGTTCCCGAGCAAGGCCTCGTTCTACAGGAGCACGCCGCAGGCGATGGCGTACCTGGCGCTGACCGGGTTCAAGAGCTTCCCGGTGCGCCGCGGGGAGCGCGACCTGCGCTCGATCCGGCTGATCGAGGACCTGCTGCAGCGCGGCGAGAGCGTGCTGCTGTTCCCCGAGGGCACCCGCAGCAAGGACGGCACCCTGGGCAAGGGCAAGATCGGCGTGGGCCGGATCGTCCGCGACAGCAAGCCGATCGTGGTCCCCGCCTATGTCGAGGGGCTGGACCAGATCCTGACCCGCGGCCGGCTGCTGCCCCATGTCCGGCGCAGGGCCGGGATCCAGTTCGGCGCGCCGCTGGCGCTCGACGACCTGTACGACCAGCCGCGGGGACGCGCGACCGGCAAGGCGATCGTCGACCGGGTGATGGCGGCCATCGCGGACCTGCGCGACGAGCTCCACGACCGCCCGGAGTGGAGCGGCTAACCCACCACCTCGACCTCGTCGCGGCGGACGGTGCGCACGATCGTGCGCAGGCGGTCGACCATCACCTCGTCCTCGGCGGCCTCGTACACCTCGCGCAGCTGCCCGGCCAGATCGGTGGCCCGGCGGAAGATCGCCACCAGCGAGCCGGTGATGTCGGCGGGGGCGTCGATCTCGTCGGCCAGGTCGAGCAGCAGGTCCCCGTCGAACCACGCGGCGCCGACCACGAACAGCTCGGGGCCGAACGTCGCCGACGCGCCCTGCTCGCCCTCGGCGCGCACCACCGGATCGGCGTAGCGCAGGCGCTCCAGCTGGCGCAGCAGGCGACGCGACCGCTTGTCCGGACGCGGGACCCGGACCCGCCGGGGCAGCTCGCCGGAGAACACGCACAGCACGCCGAACAGCTCGGGGGCGTCGAGCCCCTCGAGGATCCCGGAGAGCACCAGCTCGGTGACCACGATCTCCTCGATCTGGACGTACTGCAGCACCCGCGCGCCGGCCTGGAACGTCCCGTCCTCGGCGAGGTAGCCGATGTGCTGCAGCAGCGCCCGCTTGCGCTGGAACGCGAGCCACACCTGGTCGGACCCGGCGCCCCGCCGCCGGCGCTTGCCCCGCCGTCCGGCCCGCGTGCGCGCCGGCTGGCGGGCCAGCTGGAACGCCAGGAACGAGCGCTGCAGCAGCTCGCGCAGCTCGTCGGGCCGGTGGTGCTCCAGCAGGTTGACCACCGAGTTGAACGACAGGTTGAAGGCGCTGGAGACGGGCTCGTGGCGCCCCTCGAGCAGCGCCGCGATCAGCCGCCGGTCGCCGCGGTAGTCGGCGAAGTCCTCGCGGATCACGACGTGGCCGCGCTCGTCGATCCCGCGCCGCCCGGCGCGCCCCGCCATCTGCATGAAGTCGCGCACGGTCAGCGGCACGATCTTGCGCCCGTCGTACTTGTGGACCTCGTGGAACACCACGGTGCGCGCCGGCATGTTGATCCCCAGCGCGAACGTCGAGGTGCAGTACAGCACCCGCACCAGGCGGCGCTCGTAGAGCCGCTCGACCAGCCCCTTGAGCAGCACGTGCATCCCGGCGTGGTGGAACGCGATCCCGCGCCACAGCAGGTTCGCCACCGGCGGCTGCAGCACGTCCGGGTGCTCGCGGTCGAAGGCCTCGAGCTCCGCGTCGACCTCGTCGCGCAGCTCCCCGGGCAGCATCCCGTCGGGCCGCCGGCGGGCCAGCTCGCGGGCGAACGCCTCGGTCAGGACGCGGCTGTAGACGAAGTACAGGCACGGCAGCAGCCCGTCCTCGAGCCGGGCGACGACCTCGTGGTGCTTGGTCTGCAGCTCCTTGCCGTCGCGTTGCTTGCGCCGCCGTCGGGCGTGCCACCGGGCGCCCCGCCCGCCGCGCTGGCGCCCCCCGCGGCTGCGCTTCTGGGCCTCCCCGCTCCACGCCCGCCAGTGGTGCTCGAACTGGCGCAGCCCGCACACCGGGGCGTCGCGGTTGGTCAGCTCCACGGCCAGCGGCACGGCCCGCTGGTCCTCGCGCACGAGCGCGACGTCCGTGGTGCGGATCGAGCGCAGCCAGGCGACGAACTCGTCGATGTTGGACAGCGTCGCCGACAGCCCCAGCAGCTGGACCCGGTCGGGCAGGTAGATCAGCAGCTCCTCCCAGACCGTGCCGCGTTCGGCGTCGTCGAGGAAGTGGATCTCGTCGACCACCACGAGCGCCAGGTCGTCCAGCGGCTCGCCGAGGAGCAGCATGTTGCGCAGGATCTCGGTGGTCATGATCCGCAGCGGGGCCTCGCGTCGGATCACCAGGTCGCCGGTCAGCAGCCCGACCCGCTCCTCGCCCAGCAGCCGTCCGTAGTCTCGGAACTTCTGGTTGCTCAGCGCCTTGATCGGCGCGGTGAAGATCGCCTGGCCGCCCCGGCGCAGCACCGCCTCGATCGCCCGGTCGGCGATCAGCGTCTTGCCCGTCCCGGTGGGCGCCGAGACCAGCACCGAGCGGCCGGCCTCGAGGTGCTCGATGGCCTCGCGCTGGAACCGATCCAGGATCAGCGGGGTGTCGTCGGGCACGGGGGGATCACGAGCCGAGGTCGAGGCCCAGCAGGGCCTCCTCGCCGAGCTCCTGCATCAGGCGGTCCTTGAGCCGCAGCTTGACCCGCGCCTCGATCTGGCGGGCGCGCTCGCGGCTGAAGCCGAAGATGTCGCCGACCTGGCCCAGGGTCATCGGGTCCTGGGACATGATCCGCTTGTCCCACAGCGTCCTCTCGCGCTCGTCGGTCAGCTCGTCGCCGAAGGCGCGCAGGATCACGTCGATGCGCTCGCGGAAGTCCTGGTCCGCGACCTCCTGGTCGGGGGTCGGCCCGTCGGCCTGGAGCACCCCGGCGAGGGTCCGCGCCCCGTCGTGGTCGATCGGGGCGTCGAGGCTGGCCTCGCGGGCGGCCATCCGCTCCTGCATCTCGGTGACCTCGCGCTCCTCGACGTTGAGCCGCTCGGCGAGCAGCTTGGGCGTCGGGTCGAAGCCCATGTCCCGCAGCTTCTTGGTCTCCTTGGACAGGTTGTAGAACAGCTTGCGCTGGGCCTGGGTCGTGCCGACCTTGACCAGCCGGTGGTTGGCCAGCAGGAAGTACATGATGTACGCACGGATCCAGTACCGCGCGTAGCTGCTGAGGCGCACGCCGCGGTAGGGGTCGTACTTCTTGACCGCCTGCATCAGCCCGATGTTGCCCTCCTGGATCAGGTCCAGGACGTTCTTGTAGAACCGCTGGTACTTGAACGCGATCTTGACCACCAGCCGCAGGTTCGAGGTGACCAGCCGCATCGCTGCCTCGGGGTCGTCCTCCTCGCGCAGCCGCACGGCGAGCTCGTGCTCCTCCTCGGGGGTCAGCAGCGGGTAGCGCCGCACGTCGGCCATGTAGGCCGCCAGCGGGTCGTGCTTGGCCGGCAGCTTGGTCGCCGGGCCGGGGGGGGGCAGCAGCGAAGGGATCTCGCCGCCAGGCCGCGCCTTCGGCTCCGGAACGGGCTTGTCTGGGATCTCCTGATCGCTCACTGCAGTCGTCCGTTCGGGCCTATGTTCTATCATCTTCCCGGCCATCCCGTGCACGCGGCCGCCGGTTTGGCCCGGGCGCGTGCTATCCTGGGCCGCGCCCGGCCCGACAGCGCCCCGGAAAGACCAGCCATGGACGTCGCCCGCAGCTCGTGCCACCTGTTCGCCCTCGCGATGACGCTGCTCCTGGCGCTCCCCGCCGCGCAGGCAGGCGCCCAGCAGCAGGACGCCCCGGAGGGAGCGCAGGGCGAGGAGCCGGCGAGCCCGGAGCCGCCCGCCGCCGTGGACCCCACCCCCCCCGCGATGCCCGAGGGTGTCGAGGGGCCGCTGTTCGTCGTGACCACCGGGGACGAGGCCGAGGCCACCGCAGACGCCACCCCCTCGGAGCGAGACGAGGCGCTGGAGATCTACGCCGAAGGGGAGGACACGTTCCTCACGGTGTTCTGGTGGTGGGTGGTCGGCATCGCCGCGCTGGCCGGGATCGGGGCGCTGATCTGGTGGATCTGGGGCCGCCGCCAGCCCAGACGGGCGTCGCGCCTGTAGGGCCGCCGCGGCGCGTCCGGAGGAGAGATGTACAGCTTCGACCTGCAGGGCCTGTGGCAGGAGCTGCCGCTGGCGTTCGTCGACCTCGAGACCACCGGCCGGGACCCCGGCCGGGACCGCATCGTCGAGGTCGGGATCGTGACCTACCGCGGCGGCGCCGTGACCGAACGCTGGGGCGCGATGATCCACCCCGGGATGCCGATCCCGCCGGACTCGATCGAGATCCACGGGATCACCGACGAGATGGTGCAGGACGAGCCGCCGTTCCGCGAGCTGGCCTGGGAGGTCTACCGGCGGCTGCGCGACCGTGTGCTGGTGGCCTACAACGGCCTGTCGTTCGACGTGCCGTTCCTGGAGCAGGAGTTCGCCCGCTGTGGCCTGACCTTGCCGCTGGTCCCGGTCCTCGACCCGATGATGTGGGTCTACGAGAAGATGCCGTCCAAGTCCGGCTGGCCGCGCAGCCTGACCACCGTCTGCGAGCGGTTCGGGATCGACAACCCCGAGGCCCACCGCGCCGTCGCCGACTGCGAGGCGCTGGCCGGCGCGACGACCCGCCTGGCCGAGCAGGTCCCGCCGACGCTGGGCGCCCTGCTCGAGCAGCAGGCGCGCTGGCGCGAGGGGTTCCTGGCGCTGAAGCGCGAGCGCGACGAGCGCGAGGCGGCGCGCCAGGCCAGGGCCGATCCCGAGCCTCCGGAGGAGACGGGGCAGGAAGGTTTGTTCTAGGACCAGGGAACACAAGCCCGCCACGAACGTCCTATCCAGCGGGGGCCCCCGGAATAGGGGCCTCTCGATTGGCATTGTTCCGGTAGCGGGGTACGCTGGAGTGCCCCGCGGGAGGAGGTTCGGTGGAACCCCTGATCCAGCCCCCCGAAGAGCTGCGTCGGCTGCTGTCCCGCGTGGCCCTGCGCCTGCGCCTGCGGCACGGCGTGCAGGGCGCCCTGAGCGGCCTGTGGGTCGGCCTCGCGCTGGCCCTGATCGCCGTCGTCAGCAGCAAGTTCACCTGGCTGCCGCTGGAGCCGTGGCTGCTGGCCGCGATCGCGGTGGGGGCCGGAGGCCTCGCCGGGGCGATCGTCGGCGCCGCCGGAACGCTGCTGGACGACACCGGCCGCGCGCTGCTGGTGGACAAGGGCCTGCACACCCGCGAGCAGATCGTCTCGGCGCTGGAGGCCTCCCGGGTGGTGCTGACCGACGACGTCAGCGATCTCAACGAGTCGCTGGTCGAGCGCGGCCGGGCGCTGGCCAGCGAGCTGGACCCCGCCGTGGCGGTGCCGCTGTGGCGCCGCGGCTGGCTCAAGCACCTGATCGCCCAGCCGCTGAGCGGGGCCGCGGTGGTGGGGCTGCTGTTCGTGCCGGCGTTCACCGACGGCACGTTCCGGATCAAGCCGGGGCAGGACCCCGAGGTCGTCGAGGAGGGCCAGGAGCTGCAGGAGCGCATCGAGGAGATCCTCGAGCAGGGCGCGGAGCAGCTCCCGGCGACGATGCAGCAGCAGCTCGAGGAGCTCGCCGAGGCGCTGCAGAACGAGGAGCTGACGCCCGAGGAGGCCCGCGAGCGGATCGAGGAGATGCAGGACGAGCTCGCCGAGTTCCAGGAGGAGCTGGCCGAGGAGACCGCCGCCGACGAGCTGCAGCAGGCCGCCGAGGAGCTGGCCCAGAACGAGGTCACCGAGGACCTCGGCGAGGCGCTGCAGGAGCCCGACTTCGAGAAGGCCGCCGAGGCGGCCGAGCAGCTGGCCGAGAAGATGCAGCAGGCCAGCGCCGCCGAGCAGCAGGCCGCCGCCGGGGCGATGCAGCGCGCGGCCCAGGCGCTGGCCGAGTCCAACCCCGAGCTGGCCGAGCAGATGAGCCAGGCGGCCCAGCAGATGCAGCAGATGGCCCAGCAGCAGCAGGGCGACGGCCAGCAGGGCGAGGGCATGACCCGGGAGCAGGCGCAGCAGCTCGCCGAGCAGCTGCAGCAGATGCAGCAGTCCGGGATGGCCGAGCAGCTCAAGCAGGACGAGGAGCTGATGAAGATGAGCCAGCGTCTCAACGGGGCGCTGGAATCCTCGTCGTGACAGATGGGCGGGTCCTGCCAGGTGGCAGGCAGTGAACAGGGCGAGGGCGAGGGCAAGACCGGTCCCGACTGGGGCAAGGGCCACACCTGGGACGAGGCGGAGAGCTACCAGGTGGACGGCCAGCACCGCGACTCGTGGCGGGACTCCGAGCGGATGCCCGATCTCGACGAGGACGAGTTCCAGGACCTGTACGACGCGGAGCGGCTGCGCGACGCGGAGTCGCTGCTGACCTCGGCGCAGGGGCAGCTCGACACCGACGGGCGGATCGACACGATGCCCGTCCGGCTGCTGCCCGGAGACGGCGAGCAGGTCGAGGTCCCGAGCATCGACATGCCCGAGGGCTACCGCCGCGCCGCGGCCGACGCCCTCGGCGACGAGACGATCCCCCCGGGCTACCGGGAGCAGGTCAAGACCTACTTCGACTCGGTCGAGGGGAACGACTAGCAGGACACGGTTGATCGCGGCGCGCCCGAGAGGCCGCTGTGCGGGGAGTGTACCGATGGAGGAGAGTACCGCCACGTTCGCGGAGCGGTTCCAGCGCCTGCGGGATGCCATGGCCCAGGTGATCGTCGGCCAGGGCGACGTGATCGACGGGATCCTGACCTGCATGGTCGCCGACGGGCACGTGCTGCTCGAGGGCGTCCCGGGGCTGGGCAAGACGCTGATGGTCCGCACCCTGGCCACCGCGCTGGGGCTGGACTTCGCGCGGATCCAGTTCACGCCGGACCTGATGCCCGCCGACATCATCGGGACCCACATCATCGACGAGGACGAGGGCGGCAACCGCCGGCTGCGCTTCCAGGAGGGGCCGATCGTGACCCAGATCCTGCTGGCCGACGAGATCAACCGCGCCACCCCCAAGACCCAGTCGGCGCTGCTCGAGGCGATGCAGGAGCGGCAGATCACGGTGGCCGGCCAGCGGCGCAAGCTGCCGGTCCCGTTCTTCGTGCTCGCCACCCAGAACCCGCTGGAGATGGAGGGCACCTACCCGCTGCCCGAGGCCCAGCTCGACCGGTTCTTCTACAAGGTGCTGGTGCCGTTCCCCGACCTGGACGAGCTCGTGGAGATCGTCGACCGCACCACCGGCAACGTGGCGGCCCAGACCTCCAGGTGCCTGGCCGTCGAGGAGCTGATCGAGATGCGCCACGTGGTGCGCGAGGTGCCGGTCGCCGACCCGGTCAAGCGCTACGCGATGCGGCTGGTGCTGGCGACCCACCCGGACTCCAACCACGCCGCGGAGACGACCCGGCGCTTCCTGCGCTACGGGGCCAGCCCCCGCGGGGCGCAGACGCTGATCCTCGGCGCCCGGGTGCACGCCCTGCTGGACGGGCGGGTCAACGTGGGCTTCGAGGACATCCGCGCCGTGGCGCTGCCCGCGCTGCGCCACCGCGTGATCCGCAACTTCGAGGCCGAGGCGGAGGGCATCACCCCCGACAGCGTGGTGGAGAAGGTCATCGCAGAGGTGCCCGAGCTGTCCCGCGACGTGGCGAGGGAGGCGGCCCCCGCGTGAGCGCCGAGGCGCCGCTGCTGTCCCCGTCGTTCCTCGCCAAGCTCGCCACCCTGACGATGCGCTCGCGCATCCGGGCGGCGGGGGTCAGGAAGGGGGAGCGCCGCTCGATCCGCCGGGGCCAGTCCCAGGAGTTCGCCGACCACCGGGCCTACGTCCCCGGCGACGACCTGCGGCACCTGGACTGGCACCTCTACGCCCGGCTGGACGCGCTGTTCGTCAAGCTGTTCGAGGAGCGCGAGGACCGCACCGTCCAGATCTTCGTCGACGCCAGCGGCTCGATGGAGGGCGACAAGCTGCACGTCTCCCGCCAGGTGGCGGCGGCGCTGGCCTACGTCGCGCTGGGCAACCAGGACCGGGTGTGCCTGGCCGACTTCGCCGAGGGCATCAAGCGGCTGCGGCCGCCGGTGCGCAACCGCGGGGCGATCCACGGCGTCCTGCAGCACCTCCAGGGCACCGAGCCCGGCGGCGAGTCCGACCTGGTGCGGGCGCTGAAGGCCTACCCGCGGCGCCAGGGCGGGGGCATCGGGATCCTGTTCACCGACTTCCTGTTCCCCGGGGGCTACGAGGAGGCGCTGATGCGCCTGCTCCACCTGCGGCTGGAGCTGTACGTGTTCCACGTGATGTCGCCGGCAGAGCTGCGGCCCGATCTGGACGGCGACATCCTGCTGGTCGACATCGAGGACGGCAAGGAGGTCCCGCTCACCGTCGACGACGACGTGCTCGACCGCTACGAGCGCACCGTGCGCCAGTACGCCAGGGGCATCGAGGACACCTGCCAGCGGCTGGGGATCCACTACACGCTGCTCGAGGCCGACGTGGACGTCGAGCCGTTCGTGTTGGGCGCGCTGCGGCGCCAGGGGATGCTGCTGTGAGCGCGCCCGTCCAGGACGCGCCAGGGCGCAGAGGGCGCCCGTCCGGGGCGCGGAGGGCGCAGAGGTGGTGAGATGAGCTTCCTCAACCCCGCCGCGCTGTGGCTGCTGGGGCTGGCCGCGCCGCTGATCGCGCTGTACTTCCTGAAGCTGAAGCGCCAGCGGGTCCAGGTGCCGTCGGCGCTGCTGTGGCAGGAGTTCCTCAAGAGCGAGCAGCTGGCCACGCCGTTCCAGAAGTTCCGCCGCAACCTGCTGCTGCTGCTGCAGCTGTTGATCCTGCTGCTGGTGGCGCTGGCGCTGGCGCGGCCGGTGCTCGAGGGCGCGGTGTCGGAGAAGCGCTCGGTGGTGGTGATCGTCGACAGCTCGGCGTCGATGCAGGCCACCGACGTGGGGGACAGCCGCTTCGACGAGGCCCTCGACCACGCCACCGAGATCGTCGACGGGCTACAGGGCGCCGACGAGGCGATGATCATCGAGGCCGGCCCCGAGACCCGCGTGGTGCATCCGTTCACCCGCGAGAAGGAGCGGCTGCGGGTGGCGCTGGGCGGGATGCGCCCGGCGGCGGCCGAGGGCACCCTGCGCGACGCGCTGGCGCTGTCGCTGAGCCTGACCCAGGACCGCCCCGACCGCGAGGTGGTGGTGATCAGCGACGGGGGAGGGGAGAACCTCGGTGACGTCGAGGTCCGCGAGGGCGCGGTGCGCTACGTGCGGGTCGGCCGCTCGGCGGCCAACCTGGGGATCACCGCCGTCGACCTGCGCCGCAGCCCGGTCTCGGAGCTCGATCACCAGCTGTTCGCGACCGTCGAGAACTTCGGCGTCGACCCCGCCGACGCGCGGGTCGAGGTCTACCTCGAGGACGAGCTCGTCGGCCGCGAGGAGCTGTCGCTGATCGCCGGCGGCTCCGGCTCCGCGGTGTTCGACCTCGCCGGGGGCGAGTCCGGCGCGCTGCGGGTCGAGATGCACACCAAGACCGACCACCTGCCGGCCGACGACGTGGCCCACGCGCTGCTCCAGCCGGCCCAGCGGCGCAAGGTCCTGGCGGTGGGCTGCAACGCGCTGGTGCTCAAGGTGCTGGCCAGCGATCCGCGGCTGGTCGTCGACGTCGTCCAGCCGGTGAACTACACCAGCAGCGCCGGCTACGACGTGACGTTCTTCGAGGGGTTCCTGCCCGAGACCGGGCTGGACGGCGCGCACTACGCGGTGATCGCGCCGCCGACGATCGACGGCCGCGGCCCGGTGACGCTGGGCGAGGAGCTCCGCGCCCCGCGGATCATCGACTGGCAGCGCAGCCACGACGTGCTGCGCTTCGTCGACCTGACCGACCTGCACATCGCCCGCGCCCGATCGGTGACCCGCGACGGCACGCTGCGCACGATCGTCGAGGGCGACCAGGGCCCGCTGGTGCTGGCCGGCGAGCGGCTCGGCGGGCGGGTGCTGTACCTCGCCTTCGACCCGCTGCAGAGCGATCTGCCGATGCGGGTCGCGTTCCCGGTGATGCTGCTCAACACGGTGGGCTGGCTGACCGCGGGGCTGGGCGGCGCCGACGCCGGCGGGCTGGTCGCCACCGGCGCCGTGTTCACCTACCCGGTGATCGGCGAGGACCCCCAGGTCACGGTGGTCACCCCCTCGGGGCGCCACGAGCCGGGGCTGGTCACCGGCGGGCTGCTGCGCTTCACCGGGATCGACGAGGTCGGCGTGTACCACGTCGAGCTGCCCGACGACCGGGTCTCGTTCGCCGCCAACCTGATGAGCCGCCGCGAGTCGCGGATCGCGCCGATGCGGGACCTCGGGCTCGGCGACGCCACCGCGGTCAGCGCCGGCACCGCCGCGGCGGGGCGCCGCGAGATCTGGCGCGAGCTGGCGCTGGCCGGGATCGCGATCCTGTCGCTGGAGTGGTTCTTCTGGAACCGGCGGAGGAGGGGGTAGAGGAAGGGTTCTCGCGCAGAGTCGCACAGAAGCAGAGGACGCAGGAGGAAGCAGGAAGGAAAGGGTAGAGGAGCGGGGTTGTTCGAGGCGTTCCAGTTCGAGTACCCGACGGCGCTGTGGCTGCTGCTGCTGGCGCCCGTGCTGGTGGCGATGGCGTGGTTCACGCGCCGCCGCATCGGCCGCGGGCGGCTGATCGGGGCGACGCTGGTGCGGCTGCTGCTGCTGGCGGTGCTGGTCTCGGCGCTGGCCGGGCTGAGCCACCGCAAGCTGGTCGACGACGTCGGCGTGGTGTTCGTGATCGACCGCTCGGCGAGCGTCTCCGACGAGGGGCGGCGCAACGCCGTCGGCTTCGTCCAGGACGCGCTGCAGTTCATGGAGGAGGGGGACAAGGCCGGGGTCGTGGTGTTCGGCGCCGACGCGTTCGTCGAGCGCGAGATGGCCGACCGGATCGAGTTCCACGCCGTGGAGACCGACCCGGGGATCCACCAGACCGACATCGCCGCCGGCCTGCGCCTGGCCCAGGCCACGTTGCCCGCCGACACCGCCCACCGGATCATCCTGCTGTCCGACGGCGAGGAGACCCGCGGCGACGCCACCGGGCAGGTGATGCTGGCCGGCGCCGGCGATCTCGAGCTGTCGGTGGTGGCGCTGTCCCGCGGCGCGCTGCCCGAGGTGGTGGTCGAGAGCCTGATCGTGCCCGACCGCGTCACCGAGGGCGCCGGCTTCGAGGTCCGCACCGTGGTGCGCTCGGTGCGCGACGGCAGCGGCAAGCTGCGGCTGTACCGCAACGAGAACTACCTGGGCGAGGTCCCGGTCACGCTCCACGCCGGCCGCGCCGACGTGTTCACCTTCCGCCAGGTGGCCTCGGAGAGCGGGCTGTACCGCTACCGCGCGGTGCTCGACGTCGACGACCGCGGGGTCGACACCCTGCCGCAGAACAACGAGGTGATGGCCACCGTCCAGGTCAGCGGCAGCCCGCGGGTGCTCTACGTCGAGGGCCAGCCCGGCCAGGCCCGGCACCTGGCCACGGCGCTGCGCGGCGACGACATCGAGGTCGACGTGGTCTCCCGCGGCGACATGCCCGCCACGCTGGCCGAGATGCGCTCCTACGCGTGCATCATCCTCAGCGACGTGCCGGCCCACGACCTGACCTCGGTCCAGCAGGAGGCCCTGCACGCCTACGTCCGCGACCTCGGCCGCGGGTTCGTGATGGTCGGCGGCGAGAACTCGTTCGGCGTCGGCGGCTACTACAAGACCCCGGTGGAGGACCTGCTGCCGGTCAACATGGATCTGGAGGACAAGAAGCACTTCCCCACGCTGGCGATGGTGATGGCGATCGACCGCTCGGGCTCGATGGCGGGCCAGGGGGCGGCCTCCAAGATCGGGATGGCCAAGGAGGCCGCGATCCGCTCCGTCGAGCTGATGACCGAGCGGGACCAGGTCGGGGTCGTGACCTTCGACTCGATGGGCAGCTGGGCGGTGCCGATGACGCCGCTGACCGACAAGGGCCGGGTGATCGACAAGATCGCCTCGATCCGCGCCGGCGGCGGCACCGACATCTACCCCGCGCTGCGGATGGGCTACACCGCGCTCAACGGCAGCGGCGCCGCGATGCAGCACATCATCCTGCTGTCCGACGGGATCACCGGCGACGCCCAGTTCCAGCAGCTGATCCGCGAGAACTACGAGAAGAACCAGGTGACGCTGACCGCCATCGCGATCGGCGGCGACGCCGACCGGATGACGATGCGCCAGTTCGCCCAGTGGGGCGGGGGGCGCTACTACCTGGTCACCGACCCCCACGCGATCCCCCAGATCTTCACCCGCGAGACGATGCTGGCCAGCCGCTCGTTCATCGTCGAGCAGCCGTTCCAGCCGGCGGCCGGGGACCCCTCGGTGCTGCTCAAGGGGATGAGCGCCGACGGGCTCCCCGGGCTGTACGGCCACGTCGCCACCGAGGCCAAGCCGCGCGCCACGGTGGCGCTGCTGGCCCCCGACGACCTGCCGCTGCTGGCCCACTGGCGCTACGGGCTGGGCAAGTCGGTGGCGTGGACCAGCGACTGCAAGGCGCGCTGGGCGCGGGACTGGCTGGGCAGCGAGGCGTACACCAAGCTGTGGAGCCAGACCGTGCGCTGGTCGATGGGGGACCCGGTCAGCGGCGACCTGCAGGTGGTCAGCGAGATCGACCGCGGGGTGCTGCGGATCACCGTCGACGCGTTCGACGAGCAGGGCGACTTCCGCAACTTCCTCGACGGCTCGGCGCGGGTCGTGGCCCCCGACCTGACGGTCCGCGAGCTGCCGCTGCGCCAGGTCGCCCCGGGGCGCTACGAGGCGACGATGGACGTCGACCAGGACGGCTCGTACCTCGCCGGCGTGACGATGGGCACCACCGAGCAGTTCGTCGGCCAGGTCGTCACCGAGGCGGTGCAGCCCTACTCGCCGGAGTACCGCACCCCGGCGCTGGGCAGCTCGCTGCTGCCCGAGCTGGCGCGCCTCGGCGGTGGGGAGGAGCTGCTCGACGCGTCCCAGGTGTTCGCCCGGCCCGAGGTCAGCACCCGCGTGCCGCGCCCGCTGTGGCCGCCGCTGCTGATCGCCGCGCTGATCCTGCTGCTGCTCGACGTCGGGCTGCGGCGCCTGGACCTGTCGGGGCTGCGCAAGCCCGGGACGGTGACCACGGTCCAGAAGGTGGTGCTCGCCGCGCGGCCGGCGCCCGCGCCGGCGGTGCCCGCCGAGGTCGCGCGGGCCAGCGAGGCCGCCGCCGAGGAGCAGCGGCCGCAGGCCGAGGAGGCCCCCGCGCCCCGCGAGCGTGTCCCGGTCGCCCCGGTGGGCCAGGACCAGCGTCAGGACTTCTCCGCGGGCGACGGCTCCTACATGGGAGACTTGCTCGCGGCGCGCAGGCGTGCGAAGAAGCGGCTGGAGGGCGACGACGAGTGAACCCCGGCTCCCGCACCGCGCTGCTGCTGCTGACCTCGCTGCTGTGGATCGCCCCGGCGGCGGCCCAGCAGCCCGACGGCGGCGATCCCGGCGAGGAGCCCGACGAGCCCCAGTTCAACGAGCTCGGCCTGCGGATGACCGCCGAGGTGGTGTTCGACGGCCGGGTCCAGACCAACCGCTGGGCCTGCGCGCTGGTGGAGATCGAGAACGTCGGCGATCCGGTCGACGGGATGCTCGTGATCCGCGACACCTCTGCCTCCGACGGCGTCGACCCCACCCGCTACGCCCGCCCGATCGACGTGCCGAGCAAGTCGCGCAAGCGGGTCTTCGTGTACTTCGAGATGGAGGGCTGGGGCTCGGAGCGGATGGTGGAGCTGGTGGGCCGCGGCGGGCGCGGCGCGACGCTGGCGATCGCCGCGTTCCGTACCACCGCCAAGGAGGACGACGACGTCGTCGTGGCGGTGGTCGGCCAGGACCCGATGGGGTTCAACGTGGTCCGCGAGACCTGGCCCGGGGCGGTCCCCGGCCACCCGTGGGTCTCCCAGTGGCAGCGCCGCCGGGTGCTGACCTCGCTGGTGCCGGTGGAGGGGCTGCCCGACCGCGCCGTGGGCTACAACGTCGTCGACGTCCTGATCTGGTCCCAGCCGGACCCCTCGTCGCTCAGCGACGACCAGCTCGCGGCGCTGCGCCACTACGTCGGGATGGGCGGGATGCTGGTGATCCCGGTCACCGACCGCTGGCAGCAGGTCGCCGACTCCCCGCTGGCCGAGCTGCTGCCGGTGGAGCTGCGCGGGGCCACCGAGGTGGAGCACGTCTCGCCGCTGCTGTGGGCGCTGGACCTGAGGCGGAAGGGCGACGCGGGGGAGGGGGCGGTGCTGATCGCCGACGCCCGCCCGCGCGGGATCGGCGAGACGATCCGGGCCCAGGACGGCGAGCAGGTGCTGTGGGCCGAGCGCGAGTACGGGCTCGGCCGGGTGACGTTCCTCGCCGTCGACCCCCAGCTGGCCCCGATCAAGGGCGGCGTCGAGCGGGACCGGTTCTGGCGCCACGTGCTGTACCTGCCCGAGCCGCACGGGGGCCAGCGGGACGACCTGCGGCGCGAGGACGTGCTGCGCGACGAGCTCTCCAGCGGCGCGACGAACACGCCCGATCGGTTCCCGGGGGGGCGCTTCGCGCTGGACCCGGTGCACCCGATCTCCGAGTGCATCCACGACGCCGACGAGCTCGGCACCGGGGCGTTCACCTGGTCCAGCGGCTACTACTACGGCTCGTCGGCGCTGGACACCTGGTACAACGGCGTGCGCCAGAAGCTGGTCGACATCCCCGCGCTGCAGCCGCTGCCGCTGGGCTGGATCGTGCTGTTCGCGATGGTCTACCTGCTGTGCATCGGCCCGATCGACTACTTCGCGCTGAAGTGGATCGGGCGCCAGGAGTGGACCTGGTTCACGTTCCCGCTGCTGATCGGCGGGTTCTTCGTGCTGGCGGTGGTCGGCACCACCGCGGCCAAGGGCAGCAAGGCGGTGATGACCCGCCTCGAGGTCGTCGACGTGTTCGAGCCCGAGGGGCTGTGGCGCGGCGAGTCGTACATGGGCATCTTCGCCAGCCAGCGCACCGACCTGACGATGCGCAGCCAGACCGTGGACAGCATGGTCGAGCCGATGCGCGTGATCCCGGCCACGACGTACTGGTACGGCGAGACGATGGACGAGGGCTTCATGGAGCGGCCCGCGGTCCAGACCGGCGTCGGCGGCGGGGCGCTGGCCTACCACTCGGAGACCTGGACGTTCGCCTACCTGCAGTCCGCGTGGGTCGACGGCAGCGGCGAGCGCGGCCACTTCCGCGTCGAGCACCTCGGGGGCGGCAAGGTCTCGATCCACAACGAGACCGGCGTCGACCTGTACAGCGCGATGCTGCTGGTCGGCCGCCACGCCTACGGTGCCACGCCCCCGGGGGACGAGAACTGGGCCTCGCTGTCGACCTCGACCTGGGACGAGGCGACCTACAGCTGGACCACCGCCGCACCCACCGGCTACGGGCTGCACCACGTGGGCTCGCTGCGCGGGCAGACGTCGGTCAACGTCGACCTCGACGAGCTCGACGACCAGATCCCCAACGCGTGGCCGACGCCGCCGGAGCAGGCGATCGTCCGGCCCCACGACCGCGAGGACTGGGACCAGTTCCGCGAGATCCCGGAGATGTGGGGCGAGCGCGGCCACCTGGACCTGACGCGGATGATGCTGGACGGCCAGCTGGTGCTGCTCGGCTTCGCCAACGAGCCGGTGGAGCAGTTCGCGCTGGAGGGGCTCGACCCGGAGAGCGAGCCGCGCACGCTGGTGCGGGTCGTGCTGGGCCCCGACCCGCGGCTGAAGGCCCCCGCCCCGGCCCCGCAGGCGCCGGGGACGCTGGGGCTCGAGGGCATCGGCGGGTCGTTCGGCGAGGACGGGCCGTGGAGTGGGGTCGAGGGCGCCAGCGTGGACCTCGCGGGCGCCGGCTCGTCGGTGCTCGGATCGCTGTCGCGGGACGAGATCGAGGACGTGATCGGGCAGCACCTGAGCCAGATCCAGTACTGCTACGAGAAGCGCCTGCTGTCCGACCCGGCCCTGTCGGGCAAGGTCACCACCCGGATCGTGATCGGGGCCGACGGCAGCGTGTCGTCGGCGACGGCCACCGGGTTCGACGACGACCTCGACGCGTGTCTCGAGGGCGTGTTGCAGCGAATGCAGTTCCCCGCCCCCGCGGGCGGCGGGATCGTGATGGTCGCGTACCCCTTCGTGTTCGCACCGGGGTAGGCGAGGGAGTCAGCGTATGAGCGACGAGGAGCGCGAAGGAGCGCAGGCGGAAGAGGAAGAGGAGCGGCCGACGGCCGATCCGGAAGGCCGCCACCCGCAGCCTGATCCCGGCGAGCAGACAGCGTCTGATCCGTCTCCGGAGTCCCAGGAGGCACGGGCTGAACTGCCCGATCCGCCCCCGCCGTCCCGGATCTCGGCCGATGATCCTTCCCGCCCCGAGAGCCATGGGAGCCCCGAAGCCGCTTCTCGACGGGAACCAGGAGAATCGGATGCCCCGGCCGAGCCCGAGACCGAGGGCGAACCCGACACCACCGTGATCCGCACCGTGAACCTGCGCAAGGAGTACTCCGGCGTCACCGCGCTGAAGGGCATCGACCTGGTGGTCGAGGAGGGCGACCTGTTCGGCTTCATCGGCCCCAACGGCGCGGGCAAGACCACCACGATCAAGATCCTCACGACCCTGCTCGAGCCCACCAGCGGCGACGCGTTCGTCGGCGGCTACAGCGTGTGGGACCGCAAGGACGAGATCCGCGGGCTGATCGGCTACATGCCGGACAGCTTCGGCGTGTACCGCGACATGAAGGTCACCGAGTACCTGCACTTCTTCGCCGCGGCCTACGGCGTCCCCGCCTCGGAGCGCGACGGCCTGGTCAAGGGGCTGCTCGAGCTGACCGACCTGACCTACAAGCGCGACGCGCTGATCGACACCCTCAGCCGCGGGATGCAGCAGCGCCTGGGGCTGGCCCGCACGCTGGTCCACGACCCGCGGGTGCTGATCCTCGACGAGCCGGCCAGCGGGCTGGACCCCCGCGCCCGCGTCGAGATCCGCGAGATCCTGCTGCAGCTCAAGCAGATGGGCAAGACGATCCTGCTCAGCTCGCACATCCTCAGCGAGCTGGCCGAGATCTGCAACAAGGTGGCGATCATCGAGCGCGGCGAGATGGTCGCCCAGGGCACGATCGGCGAGATCATGGGGATGGTCGAGGACCGCTCGCTGGTGATGCTCGGCGTCGACAAGCCCGAGCAGGCGATGACCCTGCTGCGCGGGCACCCGGCGGTCGAGGCGCTGGAGTACTTCGAGGACCAGCGGCTGATCCGCGTCGACCTGCTCGGCGAGCAGCCGGACGTGGCGTGGCTGCCGGAGATGATGATCGAGCACAACCTCAAGGTCGACTACCTCAACCGCGAGCAGCTGACCCTCGAGGAGGTATTCATGAAACTGACGAAGGGGCTGGTGGCGTAGGCGGCGCCGGCAGAGGTCGAAGACAGAAGGACGAAGGCAGAAGAGAGTCTCACGCAAAGGCGCAACGACGCAAGGGCGCTGAGTTCTGGAAAGGGGTCGAGGAAGGGGATGGCGAAGGCTCAGGCCAAGGCCCGCGGCTCGGCGGTGTTCTTCCGCGAGGCGTTCCGCAACGCCCGCCGCTGGCAGACCTATGCCTCGCGCACCGGCTTCGCCGCGGTGATGCTCGGGCTGGTGCTGCTGATCTGGTGGAGCCGCGTCGAGTCCTCGTCGTTCGATCCGGCGCGGATGAGCAAGCTGGGCAACACGATCTTCGAGTGGTACGCCCACCTGCAGTTCTGGCTGATGTGCCTGCTCTCGGCGATCGTGGTGTCGCAGGGGATCGTCGAGGAGAAGGAGGACAAGACCCTCGACATGCTGGCGATCACCCGGCTGACGCCGGGCCAGATCCTGCGCGGCAAGCTGTTCAGCCGGGTCCTGGTGCTGCTCGTGATCGTGCTCTCCGGGACCCCGGTGATGGCGCTGATCATGAGCTTCGGCGGCGTGGCCCCGATCAACGTCGCCTCGGTGGTCGTCAACTCCTGCCTGGCGGTGCTCGTCACCGGCACGATGGCGGCGTTCCTGTCGCTGTTCGCGCGCGGGGCGATCCTGCCGACGGTCGTGGCGTTCCTGTACACCATCCCGGCGTTCTTCATCGTGCCCGGCGCCCACTTCTGCGTCTCGAAGTGGGACGCCCAGAGCTACTTCCGGTTCACCCCGGCGCTGGCGACCCAGTCCGACTGGGTCGGGATCTGGCTGCCCAGCGTCGCGTTCCTGTTCATCGTGATCATGGTGATGCGCGTCGCCGGCCCGCTGTTCGAGATGGTCACGTCGGGCGGCGACGACCCGGAGGAGGGGGGCTTCGGCTACCTCAGCTTCCACCTGTGGACCTTCGAGCGCTTCAAGAAGTGGGGCGGGCTGCTCTCGGTGGTCGTGATGCTGACCTTCCCCGTCGCGCTGGGGCTGCACAACATCCCGGTGGTCGGCGAGGTGTGGAGCATCGGGTTCCTCGCCGCCGGCACCTGGCTGTACCTGCTGGTCGCGATGCGGGTCGTGCTGTTCCTGGACAAGACGCTGGCCAAGGTCCCCAACGTCGGCGTGATCGAGTCCACATCGCGCACCCGGAAGAAGCAGAAGGCCCGCAAGCGCTGGATGGGCACGGTGTGGAGCAACCCGGTGGCGTGGCGCGAGACCGCCACCCGGGCGTTCGGCGGGATCACGCTGTTCATCATCCCCGCGTACCTGGTGTACGGCGCGTTCCTGTCGATGTTCGTGCTGATCGTGCTCGTCGACGTGGGCGGCGCCCCCGTGGCGTGCGCGGTGCTGGCCGCGATCGTCGGCTCGGTGGCGCTGCTCGCGGTGGTGATCCACGCCACCGCGACGGTGGTCGGCGAGCGCCGCGCCGGGACGCTGGGGCTGCTGGCCTCCACCACGCTGCCCTCGTACCGCATCATCCTGGGCAAGGCCACGGGGATCCTGGCCTACAGCGGGCCGCTGCTGCTCAGCGCGGCCGGGCTGCTGTTCTTCGGGGCCGGCATCGAGCTGCTCGACCGCGGGTTCTACGACGGCCCCCACGACGCGCTGTCGCTGTTCCCCGGCAACCCGCTGATGAAGGCGTGGTGGACCTCGGTGTGGATCGGCGAGGTCTACCTGCTGCTGATGCTGGTGTCGTTCCTCACCGCGCTGCGGCTGCGCAACCCGGGGTTCGCCTACGGCGCCAACCTGTTCGTCGCCCTGGCGCTGCTGCTCGTGCCGGCGTTCGCCGGGATGCTGTTCGGAGGCACGCCGTTCGTCGACATCCCCACCGGCGTGCTGATGCCGCTGGCCGCCGAGCGCTATGCCCGGTCGTTCTCGGCCACCCCCGTGGAGCTGCTCGGCTCGGTGACGCTCTACGGCTGCGCGATCCTCGGGCTGTTCACGGTGATCATCTGGCGCCTGCGGCCGTGGATCGGCGGGACGCTGCGCTGATCGTCACCCGATCGTCACCCCGGGCTTCCCTCTGCGCTTCATCCAAGCCGCCGGTCCATCGGGTATAACAGGGTCAGGGTGCGGCGGAGCCGCAGGGAGAGCTGTATGCGAACTTGGATCGGGACGACCCTCGCCGTGATCGCGCTGCTGGTGGGCGGCGCCGGCTGCCCGCCGGAGCCCGAGGGCCCGCCGCCGCCGGACTACGACGGCCCGGGCTCGGAGGCCTGGGGCGACGAGGACGTGGCCTGCGACAACGAGGACGACTGCATCTCCGGGGAGGTGTGCGAGGACGGGGTGTGCCAGCCGGACCGCTGCGGCAGCGGGCTGAGCGACTCGGCGTCGCCCATCGGCGAGGGGCTGCAGTTCTTCGCCGAGAACGAGCTGGCGATCGCCGACTCGACCCCCTACGAGGGGTACTACTGGCTGGACCTGTACGACACCATCACGGGCAACCTGAGCTACGACGGCTCGGTGGAGGCGGACCTCGACCCGGTGCTCGACGTGGCCGGCGGCAACCTGCTGGGCAGCCGTCCCGACGCCCTCGCCGTGGCGCTGGACGGCTACCACGGCGTCGGCGTGATCGACGGCGGCAACGCCGTCCACCTCCACGGCCTGGACTGGCAGCCCACCGCCATCGCGGCGGGGGACACCGACGGCGACGGCCTCGACGAGCTGGTCGCGATCGACGGCGGCACCGAGATGGCGGTCTGCGACGTCGACTCGTGGAGCTGCGAGTACTGGGGCTTCAACGACGACCTCGAGCAGGTCGACCTGGGGGTCGGCGACATCGACGGCGACGCCCTCGCCGAGCCGGTGGTGCTGATCGACTACCAGGGCTACTACTACCTGCACGGCTCCAACCTCGACGCGGATCTGACCGGCCAGCCCGGGACCTACTCCACCTCGGTGGACGGCGACCACGCGCGGGTCACGGTGGCCGACCTGAACGGGGACCGGCGCGCCGAGGCGATCGTGCTGCTCGACGGCGGCTGGTGGGGGTTCTTCGACGACACGGTGGCGGTCTACCAGGCCCAGTCCAGCGGGGACGAGGGCGTCTTCGGGCAGACCCACGAGCTGGAGATCGACGGCTACACCAACATCGTCGACGTGGCCGCGCGCGACACCGACACCGACGACCTCGCCGAGGTGGTGATCGTCAGCGACGACGGCATCGCGCTGCTGCTCGGCCTGTCGGGCAACAGCCTGCAGCTGCAGTTCGCCACCGATCTCGGGATCACCGTCGCCCCGCGGGCGGTGGCCCTCGCCGACCGCGACGGCGACTCGCCGCGGGCCCGCCTGGTGAGCGGTCCGGAGCCCTGCTCGGGGCGGGTCATGCCGGTCAACCTGATGCTGATGCCGCCCTACTGGGCCGACCACAGCGCCGGCTTCCCCAGCGCGGTGTTCTACGGCGACAACGAGTCCACCAGCGGGTCCCACACCGACACCATCTCGCTGGGGCTGCACGTCGACCTCGGGGTCAAGGCCAGCTTCCTGGAGATCTTCGCCGCCGAGTTCAACTCCACGCTGTCGTGGCGGGTGGACCAGAGCATCACGACCACCACCGGGATGACCGTCGGCGGGCGCTACAACATGCGCGCGATGCCCGAAGTCTACGGGCCGTACTACGCCGGCGTGGTGCTCTCCTGGGGCTGCTTCGACGCCTACACCTACGAGATCGACGACCCCGCCCAGCTCGTGGGCGGCGCCGACGACGAGATCTTCGTGCTGACCGTGCCCACCGGCGGCAGCACCTCGCTGTGGTCCTCCAACCGCTACAACGCGATGGCCGAGGCGCTGGGCACCCTGCCGGTCATGGACGTGCCCTACGCCGTGGGGCAGCCGGAGACGTATCCGACGGCCCCCGAGCGCATCGACGGGACGCCGATCCCCGGCGAGGACCTGGTGTTCCCCGACCCGGGGACCTACACCGTGTCCGACGTCGGCGAGGTGGGCTGGTGGCTGGTGGTCAACGAGTCGGAGACCAACGCGCTGGCGCTGTCCGAGGAGCTCGGGGCGTCGGTGGGGGTCACGGTCGGCGGCGTCCAGGTCGGCGGCGGCGGCAGCATCGGCTGGGGCGAGGGGTACTCGCTGACGGCGGGCTCCTCGTCGATCTTCGGCGGCGTGACCCCGACGCTGCCGGACGACCCGGACACCCCCGAGGACGAGTACGCCAGCTACGCCTACACGGTGCGGCCGCTGGTCTACCAGCAGCCCTACACCGACGGCGACGGCAACGAGGCCGTGCACTTCGTCCAGACCTACTCGCTGGTGGAATAGAAGCACGCCCTTGCGCAAGCCCTGGCCGGTCCTCCTGCTGGCCCTGCTCTGCGGCTGCACCGAGCTGCTGGGCCCGGGGCAGTGGGGCACGCCGCGGCACTTCGCGGAGATCCCCGGTACCACCCCGCTGCGGCTGCTGCCGCCGCGCACCGATCGCGACGGCAACGTCTACGTGGTCCACGGCGACCGCGAGCGGGCCGAGAACCTGATCTACGTCGGGCACCACGACGGGGGCTGGTCCGGGGGCTGCTCGGAGCACCGCGGCGACTTCGGCGTGCACGGCCTGCTGGGCACCGACCAGGACCGCGCGTGGCTGTGGTCCGGCGACCTGCTGGTGGAGATCGAGGGGGCCACCGGGGCCTGCGACGAGCTGCTCGGCCACGACCCCACCACCGGCACCCAGCTGGTCTTCCTCGCGGTGGTGCCGTGGATCGTCGACACGCCGTCCAGGACCACGCTGATGGCGCTGATCCAGGGCCCCACCGACCCCCACCCGTTCCACGTCGTGGTGGACCTCGACACCGGCCAGTACTTCGACCTGCGGGACTTCGAGCCCGAGGACGCCGAGGGGCTGCTGGTGCTCGGGACCGGCGCCGACCCGGCCCGGGACCGGGGCTACGTCGTGATCTCCTACCTCGAGGGCGCCGGCCGTCGCACCGAGGCGCTGGCGCTGGACCGCGACGGGGCGCTGGTGGACCGCATCCCGCTGGAGCTGTCCGGAGATCCGGCGGAGTTCGCGGTGCTCGGGTTCCTGCAGCCCAACGACGCCGGACTGATGGCCGGGCTGCTCGAGGACGGCCGGGTGCTGCTGTTCAACGAGCAGGGGGGCGGGGCCAAGACCGTCGACGACCTCACCCCCGGCGGGCTGGTGTCGTTCCAGGGCCAGCTGTGGGTCAGCGGCACCGACGGGAGCGGGCCCGCGGTGGTGCCGCTGGACGACGGCGGCGGCCAGGGACGCGCCGAGCGCTTCGCGACCGCGATCACCGCCGAGGACGGCCTCGACGGCGGCCTCGAGGTGATGGACGAGCGCAGCGACCCGAGCCACTTCCGCCAGTGGGACGACGCCCGCAGCGCCATCGGCGAGCACCCGCTGATCTCGCCCCACCCGCTGGACGGCTACACCAACGAGTCCACCGCCTGGCTGATCGCCGGCCCGGGCTACGACACCGGCGTCGAGGGCATGACCTCGGTGGCCTTCGCCCCCGTCGGGCTGGCGGTGCCATGAGCGGCCGCCGCGCGTGGATCGCCGGGGCCCTGGTGGCCTGCCTGTGGACCGCGACGCCCGCCGCCGCCGGCCGGCTGCACCTCGGCGGCTACGTCGCCCCCGCGTTCACCCTCACGGCCCGCCCGGCGGCCCAGCCGGTGGACCGCCTCGAGGTGGGGATGGGCAGCGCCAGCGCCGGCCTGATCTTCGTCGGCGAGCCCACCGACCACTGGCGCTTCGAGGTCGACCTGCGGATCGGCGCCGACGTGATCCGCGCCCTCGTGGCGGTGGACGTGGTGGACCTGGACAACGACGGCGAGCCCGACGCCGTGCTGGGCCAGACCGCCGAGGCGATCGCCAACATCGTCGAGGAGACCACCGTCACCTGGCGGCCCGTCGAGCAGCTCGACCTGCGCGCCGGCAAGATGCGGATCCCCTACACGTCGCAGTCCCAGGCCCACGACATGGCCCTGATGTTCCCCCAGCGCGCCGGCCCCGCCGAGCTGTTCCTGCGCGGCACCGATCTCGGCGTGCTGGTGGAGTGGGACCTGGGCCGCGGCATCTTCGGCGGCTCGGTGGGGGTGTTCAACGGCACGGGGCTGCTGGCCGGTCAGGGCAGCGACAAGGGAATCCTGATCACCGCCCGGATGGACCTGACCCCGCTGGGCCCGTTCGCGTTCGACGAGTCGGACCTGTTCCGCGACCCGTTCCGGCTCGGCGTCGGGATCGGCCTGGTCTACAACCCGTACACGTCGTACGACTCGGCCGGCGAGCCCGACGTGCGGTTCCGCGACACCCGCGCCAGCGCCTCGCTGCGGATGGCCGTGCGGGGCCTGTCGTTCGTCGCCGAGGGCCTGCTGCGCTACCAGACCGACTCGCTGACCAGCCGGCCGCTGCTCGCCGCCGGCGCCTACGGCCAGCTGGGCGTGTTCACCCCCGTCGGCCTCGAGCCCGCCGTGCGGGTCGGCTGGGTCGGCGAGGACCAGTCCTTCGACCCGCGCCACACCCTGTGGCTCGAGGGCGGCCTCAACCTCTACCCGGCCCACCGCGACGAGCAGCCCGACGTGGTCAAGATCACCGTCGCGTACCAGGGGGAGGACCGCATCACCGAGAAGGAGTGGGCGCACGGGGCGATCGTGGGGGCGAGGCTGAAGTGGTAGCGGCGGGATCGCGGTCGAGCTAGCGCTCGGACTCGGACTCGGACTCGGACTCGATCTCGCCCTCGTCCTCGTCCTCCGGGTCCGTCTCCACCGCGTGTGGCCCGCCCTCGAGCCGCCCCTCGAAGCCGTGCTTCGGGTCCGCCCGGTCCTCCTCGGCGGTCATGATCTTGAGCCTCTCGCCCTCGAGCTTGGCCATCAGCACCGTGGCGGTGGAGTCGCCGGTGATGTTGGTCCCGGTGCGGAACATGTCCAGCAGGCGGTCGACGCCGAGCACCAGGGCCAGGCCCTCGGTGGGGACGCCGATCGCGGTCAGCACCATCGCCAGGGTGATCATCCCGGCGCCGGGGACGCCGGCGGCGCCGACCGAGGCCAGCGTGGCCGAGACGATGATCGTGGCCTGCTGCGCGATGGACAGGTCCATCCCGTAGATCTGGGCGATGAAGATCGCGGCGACGCCCTGGTACAGCGCGGTGCCGTCCATGTTGACGGTGGCGCCCAGCGGCAGCACGAACGACGTCACCTGGCGGGACACGCCGATGTTGTCCTCGCAGCACTCCATCGTCACCGGCAGCGTGGCCGAGCTGCTCGAGGTGGAGAACCCCAGCAGCTGGGCCGGGCGGATCGCCTTGAGGAACGCCAGGTAGGGCAGTCCGACGACGAAGCGCACCACGGTCCCGTAGGTCAGGAACAGGTGCACCGCCAGGCCGAGCAGCACCACCAGCGCGTACACGCCCAGCGCCAGCAGCACGGTGGGACCGGTGGTGCCCACCACCTTGAACAGCAGCGCGCCGACGCCGTACGGCGCCAGCTTCATGATGATGTGGACCAGCATCACCATCGCGTCGTTGAGCCGGTCGGCGACCTGGACCACCAGCTTGGAGCGGTCCTGCGGCAGGAACGTCAGCGCCACCCCCAGCGCCAGCGCGAAGAAGATGATCTGCAGCATGTCGCCCTGGGCCAGGGCGGCGATCGGGTTGTCCGGCACGATCGCCAGGATCTGGTCGACCAGCGACGGGGCCGCGGCGGCGTTGGCGACGGTGTCGCTGGCCTCGGTCTGGTACGACGCCAGCAGCGTCGCGCGGTCGTCCTCGGCCAGCAGGTTGCCGGGCTTGATCAGGTTGCACAGCCCGACCCCGATGATCAGCGCCATCGCGGTGGTGCCCATGAAGAACAGCACCGTCCGCAGGCCGATCCGCCCCAGCTTGCGGAAGTCCCCCAGCGACGCCACGCCGACCACCAGCGAGAAGAACACCAGGGGGATCACGATCATCTTGATCAGCGCCAGGAACAGCCGCCCGAGCCACTCGGTGGAGTTGACCAGTGTCCGGCCGAGGCGCGAGTAGCGGCGGACCTGGGGCAGCGTCTCGGGGATCCAGCCCTCGTACTCGATGCCGGCCTCGATCCCCTTGGCCTCCTTCACGCCCGCGGTCTGCAGCCGCAGCAGGTCGGCGGTGGACAGGCTCCACTGGACCCTCAGCCAGCGGGGGTCGCCGTCCCGTTCCTCGAGGATCCGGACGTGGGGCACGCCCTGGGCCAGCGGCATCGGCTCGCCGCCGCCGGGAGGCTCGACCACGGTCCCCTCGCCGTCGAGGTGGACCCCGTCCGGGCTGGTGAACACCACCGCGTCCTTGGACAGCGCGGCGCCGTCCTGGGGCAGCAGGAACGAGTTGGGGCCGACCAGGAAGCCGAGGACCACCCCGACGGCCATCCCGATCAGGATCTTGGTGTACAGCTGCATCGGCGCTCCCCGAGCCGACGATTGTAGCGGCTTTCGCCGGCGCCCGTGACGAGGTCGGGGTTGGGTTTCCGCCGCAGATCGGTAGAATCGGAGGCCTCCCCCGTACGTCTTCCTCCCGGACCACCCCGACCCGGCGGTGGCTCCTCGACGCGCGCGGGCGGACCCGGCAACCCGCGATGTGGAAGCGAGCCCTCGGCTGGATCGTCGCCCACCCGATGTTCTCGGTGAGCGTGCTGCTGTGCGCGATCGTGGCCGCCTGGGGCGTCTCCGCGCCGGACCACCTGGCCGCCACCGCGGGCCACGTCACCGGCGTCGCGTTCGGCGCGCTGGACTGGTTCTTCATCGGCTCGGTGACGGGCTTCCTGGTGCTGATCGTGTGGCTCGCGCTGAGCCGCTTCGGCTCGCTGCGGCTGGGCAAGCCCGGCGAGCGGCCGGAGTTCTCGACGCTGTCGTGGCTGGCGATGCTGTTCGCCGCCGGGATGGGGGTCGGGCTGCTGTTCTGGGGGGTGGCCGAGCCGGTGCTGCACTACGTCGATCCGCCGGTGCCCCCCGGGCAGACGCCCCGCGCGGCGCGCGACGCGATGGTGATCACCTCGTTCCACTGGGGGCTGCACGCCTGGGCGGTGTACGGCGTCGCGGCGCTGGTGCTGGCCTACTTCGGGTTCCGCAAGGGGGCCCCGTACCTGCCCGGCGCGCCGCTGCGCCACGTGTTCCGCGGGTGGTGGGTGCGGCCCGTCGCCGCGCTGGCCGATCTGATCGGCGTGCTGGCGGTGGCGATCGGGGTCGCGGGCTCGATCGGGATGGGGATCCTCCAGATCCGCGCCGGCCTGCACGCGCTCACCGGCGTCCCGGCCGAGTCCAGGATGGTGGCGGTGGCGATCCTCGCGGTGCTCACCGGCGCGTACCTGCTGTCGGCCTCCACCGGGCTGGACAAGGGCATCAAGTGGCTCAGCAACATCAACATGTCGATCGCGATCCTGCTGCTGCTGTTCCTGGCGGCGGCGGGGCCGACGTCGTTCCTGCTGGAGGGCTTCGTCACCGCGGTGGGGGACTACACCTCGTCGCTGGTCGGCCTGTCCCTGCGGCTGTTCCCGTATCGCGACCTGGACGACTGGACCCGCTCGTGGACGCTGACCTACTTCATCTGGTGGATCGCGTGGGCGCCGTTCGTCGGGGTCTTCATCGCGCGCATCTCCCGCGGGCGCACTGTGCGCGAGTTCGCGCTCGGCGTGCTGCTGGCGCCGACCCTGTTCTCGATCCTGTGGTTCGCGGTGTTCGGCGGCACCGGGATCCACGCGGAGATCTGGGGCGGCGGGGGCGTGGCGGACCTGGTCCAGGAGGACGTCACCCTGGCGCTGTTCCGGCTGTTCGAGCAGCTGCCCCTGTCCGGGCTGCTCGGCGCCACCGCGATCCTGCTCGTGTTCGTGTTCCTCGTCACCAGCGCCGACAGCGCCACGTTCGTGCTGGGGATGTTGACCACCGGGGGGGCGCTCAACCCGAGCAGCCGGATCAAGATCGCGTGGGGCATCCTGCTCGGCGGGCTCAGCGCCGGGATGCTGTTCACCGGCAACATCGACGCGGTGCGCGCCGTGGTGGTCGGCGGGGCGGTGCCGTTCGCGTTCATCATGCTGCTGCAGATCGCGGCGCTGGCCAAGGCCCTGGCCCGCGAGCCGATCGCGGCGCGGCGGCGCAAGGAGCCCGAGGTGGCCGCAGAGGAGCGCGCCGGTGGGGGATGAGCGCCGACTCCGCCGGTGCACCGGGGTCGCGGTGCTCCTCGCGGCGATGCTCGCCGGGAGCGGCTGCGCGCCCGAGGAGCCGCTGCGCGTCGGCGCCAAGTCGTTCGTCGAGCAGGAGGTGCTCGCCGAGATGACCGCTGCGCTGGTGGGGGAGGCCGGGATGGCAGTGGACCCGATCGCCTCCTGCGGCGACACCTACGAGTGCCACCACGCGCTGCGCGAGGGCGAGATCGACCTGCTCGTGGAGTACACCGGGACCGGGTTCCTGATCCTGGGCGAGCCGATCGAGACCGAGGCCGAGCCGCTGCAGCGGCTCCGCGCGCTGTACGAGCCCCAGGGGCTGGCGTGGACGGAGCCGCTGGGCTTCGACAACGGGTACCGGATCGTGATGCGCACCGACCGGGCGCTGGCGCTGGAGATCGCGTCGATCGGGGACCTGGCCGCGCTGGGGCCGGGGCTGCGGATCGCGTGTCCCCCGGAGTACCTGCGCCGGCCCGTGGACGGCCACGCCGCGCTGCTGCGCCGCTACGGCCTGCGGACGAGGGACGGGGTGGTGCTGCTGCACAGCCCCGTGGAGCGCTTCCACGCGGTGCTGGACGGCGTGGTGGACGTGGCCCTGACCTACGGCACCGACGGGTTCATGGCCGATCCGCGCCTGATCGCGCTGGACGACCCGCTGGGGTTCTTCCCGCGCTACGAGGCGGCCTTCCTGGTGCGGGCGGACACCCTGGAGCGCATGCCCGCGCTCGAGGGGGTGCTCGCTCCGCTGCAGGGGACGATCGACGAGGGGGCGATGCGGGAGATGAACTACGCCGTGCAGGTCGAGGGGCGCCGTCCGGCGGCGGTGGCCCGCGAGTTCCTGCGGTCGCGGGGCCTGCTGGCGGACTCGGAGGACGGGCTGGTGGACGAGCCGCGCCTGCTCGTCGCGGTCCACGAGCACGACGAGCTTCACGCCTTCGTGCCCCGGGCGATGGACGCCGTGCGCGCCGCGTACCCGGAGCGCGCCGCGGAGCTGCGGAGCCTCCCGCGGCCGGTGGACGCGGTGGCCGGGGGGCAGGCGCGGCTCGGCATCGTGGGCAGCGAGCGGTTCTTCAGCGCCGGCGGCGACACGGTCGCGGCCCGCGAGGAGCGCATCGAGGCCGTCGCGGTGCTCGGGGTGCGGATGGTGCACGTCGTGCGCCGCGCCGACGACGGCGGCGACGCGCTGCAGGGGCGGGTGGGGGTCCCCGAGGCGGCCAGCGGCGGGGCGCGGGTCGGCGAGGTGCTGCTCGGCGCAACGGAGCCCGCCGCGCGGGGTCCCGCCGACGAGCTGCTCGACCAGGTCCGTGGCGGCACGCTGGACGCCGCCGTGCTGCTCGCCCCCGAGGGCGATCCGGGGATCGCCCGGGCCGTGGGCGAGGGGGGGCTGCGGCTGGTCTCGCTGGAGGCGCTGGGGGCGGACCTGCGCTCGCGGCACGCCCCCTACCTGCGGCCCTCGCGCGTCGCCGCCGGGACCTACCCCGGTCAGGGGACCGCGGTGGAGACGCTCAGCGCCCAGGTCGTGCTGGCCGGGCCCAGCCGCGGCTCGGTGACCGGCCCCGCCGGGGGGCCGGCGTCGGCGCTGCCGGTGGAGGGGCGGTCGATCCCGCGCGCCACCGTCGAGGCGCTGGCCGCAGCCACCGGCGTGCCCGAGGCGCCCGATCCCGTGCTGCCCTCGGCCTGGGCCGAGGTCCCCACCGGGGCGGGCGACGAGGGCCCGGGCTCGCCGGTGGTGGACAAGGTCGCCAACGGCCTGGTGATCGCCTTCCTGCTGTCGCTGGTCTGGCTCGTGGTGCGCCGGGAGCCGCGCGGCGGCGCGCGCGCCTGAGCCATCGCCCCGGCGGCGGCCGGACGGATCCGTCCTGTCCTCGCCCCGCCCCCGGGGTACAATCCCCGCCCGGAGAGCAGAAGGGGACACGATGCGACGAGCGACGATCGGCACCCTGCTGGCGTGCCTGCTGTGGTCCACCGGCGCCCTGGCCAGCGACGCCTGGCCCCACCTCGACCGCACCTCGATCCGCGCCGACCGCTTCACCCGCGACCACCCCGCGTGGGACGGCCGCGGCGTGGTCGTCGCCGTGGTGGACAGCGGCGTCGACATCGGCGTCGCGGGCCTGCAGCGCACCACCGCCGGCGAGGTCAAGGTCGTGGGCGCGCGCGACTTCACCGGTCAGGGCGACGTCGCGCTGAGCGCCCCGGAGTGGCGAGCCGGGGAGGCGTTCCACCCCGACGGCTGGCGGCTGGCCGGCGCGGCGGCGATGGGGCTGGTCCCCGGGGACGAGGACGTGCTGCTCGGCGCCATCGAGGAGTCCGCGTTCGCCGGCAGCAGCGTGCAGGACCTCAACCGCGACGGAGACCGCGACGACCGCTGGGCGGTGCTGTGCCGCCGCGAGGAGGATCGCTGGACGCTGCGGGTGGACCTCGACGCGGACGGCGATCTGGCCGAGGAGCTGCCGCTGGGGGACTACGGCGACTCCCAGCAGGGGTTCTCGCTGCCCGGGGACCCGCTGACCACCGGCCAGGAGGCCACGCCGCTGCTGCTCGCGCCGACGATCCTGTGGCGCGAGCGGGTGCTGTCGCTGCACTTCGACGACGGCGGCCACGGCACCCACGTGGCCGGCATCGCCGCGGGCCACGCCATCGGCGGCGTCGACGGCGCCGACGGCGTCGCTCCGGGGGCCCAGGTGCTGAGCCTCAAGATCGGGCACAACGAGCTGCCCGGCGGGGCGACGGTCACCGGGTCGATGCGCAAGGCCTTCGAGTACGGCGCGCGGTGGTCCGAGGAGCACGGCGTGCCGGTGGTGTTCAACCTCAGCTACGGCATCGCCTCGGGGCTCGAGGGCGACGCCGAGATGGAGCGCTTCCTCGACGAGCTGCTGGTGCGGCACCCCCGGCTGGTGGTGGTCACCTCGGCGGGCAACGAGGGCCCCGGGATCTCGACGGTGGGGATCCCCGGCGCGGGGCAGAGCGTCATCGCGGTCGGCAGCTACTTCACCGAGGAGCTGGCCCAGAACCTGCGTGGCCGCGACATCGCCACCGACCGGGTGGTGTTCTACTCCAGCCGCGGCGGCGAGGTGGACAAGCCGGACGTGGTCGCTCCGGGCCTGGCGTTCTCCACCATCGCGCGCTGGGACGACGGCCCGGTCAAGTCGGGCACCTCGATGGCCTCGCCCGAGGTCGCCGGCGCCTGTGCGCTGCTGCTGTCGGCGGCGCACGCCGAGGGGCTCGCGCCCACCTGGGCCGACGTGCGGCGGGCGCTGTGGGGCTCGGCCAACCCGGTGCCGGGCTACGGCGTGCTGGACCAGGGCTACGGTCTGATCGACGTCCCCGACGCGTGGGGCGCGCTGCAGCAGATCGTGGCCCAGTCATCTCGCCCGCTGACCTACGACGTGCGCGTCGACAGCCCGATGCCGCCCGGGTACAGCGGCCGGGCGGCGTACTGGCGTGCCGGCGGCTACGTGCCCGACCGGCGCGAGGGGCTGCGCTTCGCGGTGCGGCCGGTGTTCGCCGACGCCGTGCCCGCCGACGACCGCGTCGGGGTCGTGGTCGATCTGCAGCTGGTCCCCGACCAGAAGTGGCTCCACGTCGACCGCGCCCGCGTGGCGCTGCAGGGCGAGCAGGAGCGGGTGATCGGCGTCCACGTCGACGCCGACGAGCTGCGCAAGCCGGGCCTCTACGTCGGGACCGTGGCCGCGCTGGCCCGCGACGTGCCGGCGCCGATGTTCCGGCTGCTGGTGGTGGTCGTGGTCCCCGACCGGTTCGACGGCCCTGGCGCACGGGAGCGGCGCTACCGGAACATCGAGCTCCAGCCCGGCGAGGTCTGGCGCCGGCACCTGGACGTGCCCGCCGGGGCCACCGCGATGGAGGTCCGCGTGACCGTGCCCGACGAGCAGCACGGCAAGTTCTGGGTCTCGCTGTACGACCCGATCGGCGAGACGACCTACCGCCGCTCGGGCCGCGCCGACAGCCAGCAGGGCGGCGAGCAGGTGCTGCGCGTCGATCGCGACGTGCTGCACCCCGGGACCTGGGAGCTGTGCCTGATCGGCGCCCACGACGCGGTGAGGGACTCGCGGGGCGAGGTCCGGGTGCGGTTCTTCGGGCTCGAGGCCGATCCGGACCGGCTCGAGGCCGTCGAGGGCGGCGCCCGCGACCCGGCCCACGCCGCGCTGACCGTCGTCAACCGCTTCGACACCCCGTTCGAGGGCCGCGCCGGGGGCGCCGTCGACCGGCTGCAGCGCACCTCGCAGCAGGAGGCCGACGGCGACGGCTGGACCCGGTCCTTCGAGCTCTCCGCAGAGCGCCCGCGGGCCGAGCTCCGCGTCGAGATGGACCTGGCGACCTACAGCCAGATGACCGACATCTCGATCCGCGTGCTCGACGGGGATCAGCCCGTCGCCAGCAGCGGGGTCGGCCCCCGCGGTGGCAGCGTGAGCGTCTCCGGCAGCGGGTCGTACACCTTCGAGCTGATCCCCGGCCACGCCGCGATCGATCCCGAGGACCCGATCCCGTTCACCTTCGAGGAGCGCTACTTCCTGGCGGACCCGGTGGAGGTCACGGTGGTCACCGACGACGGCGACGAGACCGACTGGCTCGGCCTCTACCCCGGCCTGACCGCCCCGCTGCGCCTGGAGCTCGCCGGGACCCTGCCCCGCACCGCCGACGGCTTCGAGGCTGCCGGCGAGGTGACCTTCACCGACCCCGACGACGGGGCCGAGTACCTGGTCCTGCCGATCCGGATCCCCTGATCGAGATCGAGCTCGAGCTCGACCACGAGATCGCGCTCGCGCTCGCGCTCGAGTTCGAGATCGCACTCGAGAACGACAGAGCGGGGCGGCTCCTCCCCGGAACCGCCCCGCCAGGTGAACCAGGCCCGCTCGGGCCCAAGCGGATTCTCTAGTAGCTCTCCGGCTCGATCTCGTCGACACCGCCGCCGCAGTGGCCCCAGACCCCGAAGAACAGTCCGCCGTCCTGGTTCTCGAGCGGGAACCACAGCCCGCCGAGCAGCCCGGCCGCGTCACCGTCGGTCTCCTCGTAGGTGCCCAGGTAGTAGCCGTCGCCGTCGCCGAGGCCGTAGTAGTCGCCCGCGAGCGTGCCGGCGCGGCCGTCGGTGGACTCCCAGTCGCCCTCGAAGATCCCGCCGTTCTCCTCGTCGCCCGGATCGTGGGTCCCGGTCAGGTCGCCGCCGATCGACTGATCGAGGTCGAACCAGCGCCCCTGGATCGTGCCGCCGGGGGCGCCCTGATCGTCGGTGTACACGCCGCCGAGCACGCCCTCCACGTCGCAGCCGTGATCGACGGCGTAGTCCGCGATGGAGCGGGCCTCCTCGATCAGGCGCTCGTCGGACAGCACCTCGACGTCGCGCTGCAGCCCCAGGGCGGTCGCCTCGCCATCGGTGTAGGCGATCGCCTCCTCGGCGCTGGCGGTCAGCTGCTCGTCGTCGTAGCCCGCCTGGTCGCACGCCAGGAGGGACAGGGTGAACAGGGTGGCGAGGGTGGTGACGGTGAGGGTACGCATCGGGTCGCTCCTTGGTGTTGCGTTCACCCGTATGGACACACCGGCGGCCGCGGAGCCGAAAACAAAAAGACCGAGCGCCGGGTCAGCGGGCCGCCGCGGTGCAGTTGATCGTCACGGGGATCGCGAGCACGCCCTCGTCGGGGTCGTTGGAGATGATCGAGAACTCGTTGTTGACCGTCCCCAGCGCCTTGGGGCAGGTGACCGTCACCATCGGCTCCATCGGCTGGTTGCCCCCCGGCGGGATCGTGCCGGTCCACTCGTGGACCGTCATCATGTTGTTGCCGTCGACGGTCTCGGGCATCGCCGTGATCGCCAGCGGCTGGTCGCCGTCGTTGCGCACCAGGATGTCCCCGGTGGTGGGCACGCCCATCGGGGCCGGATCGATGTTGACCCCCGCCGGTGTGGTCGAGATGTCCGGGGCCCCGGCCGCGGTGTCGTCGTCGGCCGCGTCGTCGTCGGCCGCGTCGTCGTCGGCCGCGTCGTCGTC